>CAYZGL010000178.1:0-9185 GCA_964477985.1 uncultured Rubrivivax sp.
TGCCCGGCGGGATGTGCCAGGACATGCAGTGGTAGCTGAAGTCGGCCAGCGGGTGGCCGATGGTCGACAGCTCCCAGTCCAGCACCGCCAGCACGCGCGGCTCGCTCGGGTGGAAGATCAGGTTGTCGAGGCGGAAGTCGCCGTGCACCACCGAGACCATGGCTTCGTCGCGCGCGCTGGCCGGGATGTTGCGCGGCAGCCATTCGATCAACCGCTCCATCGCGTCGTTGGGGCCGGTGATCGAGGCCTGGTACTGCTTGGTCCAGCGCGCGATCTGGCGCTCGAAGTAGTTGCCCGGCCGGCCGTAGTCGGCCAGGCCGAGCGCGCCCACGTCCAGCCGGTGCAGCGTGGCGATGACGCGGTTCATCTCGTCGTAGATCGCTGCGCGCTGCTCGCGTGCCATGCCCGGCAGCGACTGCTCCCACAGCACGCGGCCTTCGACCAGCTCCATCAGGTAGAAGGCGCGGCCGATCACCGATTCATCGCCGCATTGCAACAGCATCTTTGGCACCGGCACGCCGCTGCCGGCCAGCGCCGCCATCACGCGGTACTCGCGCTCGATCGCGTGCGCCGACGGCAGCAGCTTGGCCACCGGGCCGGGCTTGGAGCGCATCACGTACGCCGCAGTCGGCGTTACCAGCTTGTAGGTCGGGTTCGATTGCCCGCCCTTGAACTGCTCGACCGCGAGCGGGCCGGCGAAACCCGGCAGTTCGCGCTGCAGATAGGCCTGCAAGGCCTGGACGTCGAACGCGTGCGCCGCGCTCGGCGCTTTGGTGCCCTGATACTGATCCATCGGCTTCGTCCTCCACCTGCGCCGGCGTTTGGCTGCGCTCAGCGCTCGGCAATCTGCAGCAAGCGCTCGCGCGACAGCACCACCAGGCGCGTCGGCTCCACCCGAACCGCGCCTTCGCGCTCGAAACCCTTCAGTTCCTGGTTCACGCGCTGGCGCGACGCGCCCAGCAGCTGCGCCAGGTCTTCCTGCGCCAGCTCCAGGCCGATGCGGATCTCCTCGCCTCGAGCGACGCCGTAGCTCTTGGCCAGCAGGATGATCTGTTTGGCCAGCCGCACCTGCAGCGGGCGCGTGTTCAAGTCCTCGAAATGGTCGAACATCAGCCGCAACCGCCGGCAGTTCAGCCGCAGCAGCGCGTCGTACAGCTCGACGTGCTGCGCCAGCAGCGCCTTGAAGTCGGGCTTGCGCACGCACAGCAGCGTGGTCGGGCCATGGGCATCGGCGTCATGGGTGCGCGGCAGGCCGTCGAACAGCGCGATGTCGCCGAACCACACCCCGGGCTCGGCGTAGGTCAGCGTGACCTGCTTGCCGCTCAGCGACACCGAGCTGATGCGCACCGCGCCCAGTGCCACGCCGCACCATTCCTCGGCCGACGTACCGCGCAGGGTGAGCGATGCGCCGTCCTTCAGCCGGCGCACGGCCGCATGCGCCAGGATGTCGTCGCGCAGCGCTTGCGACAGCTTGGAGAACCAGGCCCCGGTGTCGATGTTGCGGCGTTCTGCGGCGCTGAGGGTCGAAGCGGTCATGGCGAGGTGGCAGTGCTGCGGCGCTGCGGCGGTGCGGCGCTACAGACGGCGCAAGCGCTCGAGCGCGCTGCGCAGCGTTTCGTCGCGCTTGGCGAAGCACAGCCGCACGATGTGCTGGTCGCGGTTGTCGGCGTAGAAGGCCGACAGCGGGATCGCGGCGACGCCGATCTCGCGCGTCAGCCATTCGCAGAACGCCACTTCGCCCAGCGCACTGACGCCGCTGTAGTCCACACATTGGAAGTAGCTGCCCTGGCTGGGCAGCAGGCGCAGCCGTGTGTGTGCCAGGCCTTCGCGGAACAGGTCGCGCTTGCGCTGGTAGAACGCCGCCAGCCCGAGATGGTGGCGCGGCTCGGTCATGTAGCGCGCCAGCCCGTGCTGCATCGGCGTGTTGACGGTGAAGACGTTGAACTGGTGCACCTTGCGAAACTCGGCGCTGAAAGCGGCAGGCGCCAGCACGTAGCCGACCTTCCAGCCGGTGACGTGGTAGGTCTTGCCGAAGCTGGAAATGACGAAGCTGCGCGCCGCCAGCCCGGGGAGGGACGCGGCGCTGACGTGCGGCGCGCCGTCGTACACCATGTGCTCGTAGACCTCGTCGCTGATCAGCACGATGTCGGTGCGCGCCAGCAGCTCGGCCAGGCGCTGCATCTGCGCGGCGCTCCATACCGTGGCGCTGGGGTTGTGCGGCGAGTTGACCATGATCGCGCGGGTGCGCGGCGTGATCGCGGCTTCGATCGCGGCGAAGTCGGGCGCGAAGCTGCCGGGCGCCAGCGGCACGCGTACCACGGTGCCGCCGGCCAGCTCGACGCTGGGGCCGTAGCTGTCGTAACACGGCTCGAGCACGATCACCTCGTCGCCCGGATGCACGCAGCACAGCACCGCGGTGAGGATCGCCTGCGTCGCACCGGCGGTGACGGTGACTTCGCTGCCGGGGTCGTAGCGGTGCCCGTACAGCGTGGCCGCCTTGGCGGCGATGGCCTCGCGCAGCGCCGGCACGCCGGCCATCGGCGGGTACTGGTTCAGGCCCTCGCGCATCGCCGCGGCCACCTGATCGACCAGGCCGGGGTTGCAGTCGAAGTCGGGAAAGCCCTGTCCCAGGTTGACCGCGCCGTGCTCGTGTGCCAGCGCCGACATCACGCTGAAGATCGTGGTGCCGACCTGCGGCAGGCGGCTTTGCAGCGCCGGGGTGCGGGGGGTGGCGTCGGCCATGCGTTCTTACGGTTGTTCCTACAGTTGATAGTCGTCGTCGCCGCCGCCGCGCATCGCGCGCTCGACCAGCGTGCGTGTCAGCCGCTCGGACAGCAGCTCGGCAAAAGTGTAGACAAAGTGCCGCAGGTAGGCGCCGCGGCGGAAGGCCACGCGCGCCACGTTCTGGCCGAACAGATGGCCCGCCGGGCGTGACAGCAGTTCGGCGTCGGCCGGGTCGTCGCGCACCGCCATCTCGGCGACGATGCCCACGCCCAGGCCCAGGCGCACGTAGGTCTTGATGACGTCGGAGTCCAGCGCCTCGAGCGCCACCTGCGGCTTCAGCCGCGCCTTGGCGAAGGCGGCGTCGATGCGCGATCGCCCCGACACCGTCGGGTGGTAGGTCACCAGCGGCTCGCCGGCCAACTGCTCGAGCGACAGGCGCTCGGCGCCGGCCAGCGCATGCGTGCGCGGCACGACGACCGCGTGCTGCCACTCGTAGCACGGCAGCGTGACCAGCTCGTCGAAGTCGCCGAGCGATTCGGTGGCCAGCCCGATGTCGGCGGTCTCGGCCAGCAGCATGCGCGCCACCTGCTCGGGCGTGCCCTGGTGCAGCACCACCTGCACCTTCGGGTAGCGCTGGCGCAACTGCGCCACCGGTCCCGGCAGCACGTAGCGCGCCTGCGTGTGCGTGGTGGCGATCGACAAGGTGCCGGCCTCCTGCTTGGAGAACTCCTCGCCGATGCGCTTCAGGTTGGCGACCTCGCGCAGGATGATGTCGATGGACTTCAGCACCTCCAGCCCGGGCTCGGTGACGCGGCGCAGCCGCTTGCCGTGGCGCGCGAAGATGTCGATGCCCAGTTCTTCCTCCAGCTCGAGGATCGCCTTGCTGATGCCCGGCTGCGAGGTGAACAGCGCCTTGGCGGTCTCGGTCAGGTTCAGGTTGCGGCGCACCGCCTCCTGCACGAAACGGAACTGGTGCAGGTTCATGCCGTGTCCCCGGCGGCAACGTCGCCCAGCAGGCGCAGCGCGGCCGACGCCATGGCATCGATCACCGCCGGCTGCTCGCCGATCGCCGCATGCAGCCGCCAGGCCACCGGCGGATGGCGCTGGCGCAAGCCCTCGAGCAGTGCCGGCAGATCGCGCCGCAGATGTGCGCCGGGCCCGAGGAACATCGGCAGCACGTCGATGCGCGTGCAGCCGGCCGCGACGAGCTCGTCGGCCGCTTGCGGCAGATCGGGTGCCATCAGTTCCAGAAAGGCCAGGCGCAGCGGCAGCGCGGGGCGCTGCGCGCGCATGCGTGCCAGCACCGCTTCGAACGGCGCGGCCCAGCGCGCGTCGCGCGCGCCGTGGGCGTACAGGATCAGTCCGGCGCTCATGGGGGGCTCGCCCGCGGCTCAGCGGTAGCGCACCAGCCAGGCGAAGGCGCCCAGCGACAGCAGCAGGAACACCGCACTGGGCATCGCCGCCACCAGCCAGGGCGTCCAGCCGCGCAGCAGGCCGATGTGGCTGGCGATGTTGTTCAGCAGCACGAAGGCGATGCCCAGCATGATGCCGCCGAACACCTTCAGGCTGACGCCGCCGGCGCGCGCGTGCAGGTAGGCAAAGGGCAGCGCCAGCGCGGTCAGCACCAGGCAGGCCAGCGGATACAGCGCCTTCTTCCAGAACTGGATCTCGTAGCGCTGCGCCGCCTGCTCCTGGTCGCTCAGGTGGTGGCTGTAGCGCCACAGCTCGACGGTGGACATGGTCTTCAACGGCAGCACCGCGGCCGACACCACGCCGGCGCTGAGCGTGCTGGGCCAGGCCAGCGTGGCGAAGCTTTCGTGCTCCACCCGCGGCGAGGCT
This sequence comes from uncultured Rubrivivax sp., assembly GCA_964477985.1. Taxonomy (GTDB): domain Bacteria; phylum Pseudomonadota; class Gammaproteobacteria; order Burkholderiales; family Burkholderiaceae_C; genus Rubrivivax. The sequence continues at coordinate 4,564 of CAYZGL010000178.1, forward strand.
TCGCTCAGCGACGCCGGCCAGCGGATGCGCTGCGCGTCGCTGAGCACCCACACGCCGTCCTTGCCGACGCGGCCCTGTCTGGCGCTGATGCGCGACAGGTGGTGCCCGGCGGCATCGAACTCGAAGATGCGCACGCCCACCAGCGTGCCGCGCCCGTCGATGGCCGAGACGTTGACCGCGAAGTGGCGCTCGCCGCCTTCGCCGGCGCGCCGCTCTTTCAGCCACGCGCCGGTGGCGCCGAGCTTGCGCCCGCCGCTGAGCGTGGCCTTGAGCAACGCGGTCTGGCGCTCGGTGAACGGCACCACGTAGTCGCCGAGCGCGAAGGTCAGCGCGCTGAACGCCAACGCCAGCAGCGCCAGCAGCCGCAGCGCGCGTGCCGGGCTCAAGCCCCCGGTGCGCAGGATCGTGAACTCGGAAGTCTGCGCCAAACGCGCCAGCGTGAAGATGGTGCCGATCAGTACCGCGATCGGCAGCAACTCGTACAGGTTGCCCGGCAGGTCGAGCAGCGAGCTGAGGATCGCCGTCAGCAGGCCATACCCGGGGCGGCCGATCTTCTGCAGCTCGTCGACGAAATCGATGAAGAACGACAGCCCCAGGAAGGCCAGCGCGACGAACACCACCGACGCCACGATGTCGCGGTACAGCATGCGGCGCACGGTCTTCATGGCACCGCCTTGCCGGCGCTCGAGCGCGCGCCCGGGCGCTGGCGCAACACCGCCCCATGGTCGCGCCACCACAGCAGCGCCAGCGCCGCGAGGAACACACCACCGTGCAAGCCCAGCAAGGCCGGCAGCACGCCGAGCCTGCCGCTGGCGACCCAGCTTTGCGTGAGGTTGACCGAGTTGTAATAGGCCAGCGAACCGACCAGCGCGACGATCAGGTTCAGGCTGCGCGGGCGCCGCGTGTCGACGTGCGCCAGCCCGATCGCCAGCAGCGCCAGGTTCACCGCCGCCAGCGCCATGCCCACGCGCCAGACCAGCTCACCGCGGTTGCGCGGCGTGGGGTTGCGCACCAGCTCGGGGCTGGACAGGGTCTTGACCGGGGCCTCCTGCACGCGGCGCAGCCCGTGCACGTCGACCAGCGCGCGGTAGCTGTCGAAACCGGACAGCGTGGCTTCGCCGCTGGCGGCGTCGACGTCGCTGCGCTGTCCGGCCTCGAGCACCACGTAGCGATCGTCGCCGTCGACCTCGATGTGCCCGGCGCGCGCCGAGACCACGCTTTCGGTATCCCCCTTGACCGACAGCGCGAACACGTTGCGCACGCCGGTGTCGCTGTGCGGATCGGGCTCGACGAAGAACACGCGCCGCCCGTCGGACGAGCTCTGGAAGACGCCGGGGGCGACCCGCGCCAGGTCCGAGCGCTGCGCGTAGCGGTCGCGCAGCTCGGCGCTGTTGCGGTTGACCCAGGGCCAGGCGAAGGCCAGCAGCAGCGCGATCACCAGCAGCACCGGCCAGGCGGTGCGCAGCACCGGCCGCACGAAGCGCGCCAGCTCCAGGCCGCTGGCGAACCAGATCGCCATCTCGCTGTCGCGGTACATGCGCCCGAGCGTGGCCACGATGGCCACGAACAGCGACAGGCTGAGGATCGTCGCCAGCTGGCCCAGCGTGGCATAGCCCAGCACCAGCACCACGTCCTTCGGCTCGACCAGGTCGCTGGCCGCCAGCGACAGCGTGCGCATCAGCAGCATCGTGATGACGATGGTCAGCAGCACCACCAGCGTCGCGCCGAAGGTGCGTGCCAGGTCTCTCCGGAGCGTGCTATCGAATAACATGGGCCGCAACGTTTCAGCGGGTGCGGATTATGGACTTCAGCATTCACGTCACCACGCCCGAGGCCTTGCGCCGCGCCGAGGCCGACGCGCTGCTCGTGGTGGTCGGCGAAGGCACCGTGCCCGACGCGCTGGGCAAGGCGCTGGGCACCGCGTTGAGCGCCGCGCTGAGCGAAGGCGACCTCGAATACAAGGCCGGGCGGCGCTGCCTGTATCTGCACGGTGTGGCCGGTGTGCACGCGCAGCGCGTGGTGTTCGCGGTGGCCGCGCCCAGCGGCGCGCGTGCGTTCAAGGCGGCGCTGCTCGCCGGCCTGGCGCTGCTCAAGGGCGGCGGTGCGCGCCGGCTGCTGGTGGCCTGCGCGACGGCCCAAGCGCTCGATGCCGCTGCCGCGCAGGCACTGCCGGCGGCCGTGGGTGAAGCCTTGTACGTGTACCGCCATACCAAGCCCTCGGCGCCGCCGGCGCCGAAGCTGCAGCACGTGATGCTGGCCTGCACCGAGGCCGAGGCGGGCCCGCTGCGCGAAGCCTTGCAGCGCGGCGAGGCCATCGCCGCGGGCGTCGAGCTGGCGCGCGAATGCGCGAACCGGCCCGCCAACCACTGCACGCCCGCGTTCCTGGCCGACGAGGCGCACCGCCTGGCCAAGGCGCATGGCCTGCAGATCGAGGTATTGGGCCGCAAGGAGGCCGAACAGCTCGGCATGGGCTGCCTGCTCGCCGTCGCGCAGGGCTCGGCGCAGCCCTTGAAGTTCATCGTGCTGCGCTACCGCGGCGCGGCGAAGTCCGCAGCGCCCGTGGTGCTGGTGGGCAAGGGCATTACCTTCGACACCGGCGGCATCTCGATCAAACCTGCCGCCGAGATGGACGAGATGAAGTTCGACATGGGCGGCGCCGCCAGCGTGCTCGGCACCTTGCGCGCGGTGGCGGCGCTTAAGCCGAAGATCAACCTGGTCGGGCTGATCCCGGCGTGCGAGAACATGCCCGGCGGCAAAGCGACCAAACCCGGCGACGTGATCACCAGCCTGTCCGGCCAGACGGTGGAGGTGCTGAACACCGACGCCGAAGGCCGCCTGATCCTGTGCGACGCGCTGAGCTATGCCGAGCGCTTCAAACCCGCGGCGGTGGTCGACATCGCCACGCTGACCGGCGCTTGCGTGATCGCGCTCGGGCACCACCGCAGCGGGCTGTTCAGCAGCGACGATGCGCTGGCCGAGCAGCTGTACAGCGCGGGCCAGCAAGCGCTCGACCCTTGCTGGCGTTTGCCGCTGGACGAGGAATACGACGAGGCCTTGAAGAGCAGTTTTGCCGACATGGCCAACGTCGGCCCGCGCGCGGGCGGCGCGATCACGGCGGCGATGTTCCTGAAGCGCTTCACCGCCAAGTACCCCTGGGCGCATCTGGACATCGCCGGCAGCGCGTGGAAGTCGGGCGCGGCCAAGGGCGCCACCGGGCGGCCGGTGCCCTTGCTGACGCAGTTCGTGCTGAGCCGCGCCGGCTGAAGGCCGATGCCGCAGGTCGAGTTCCACAGCGGTGTGGCCCAACCGCTGCACTTCGCGTGCCGGCTGCTGCGCAAGGCCTGCAGGCAAGGTGTGCCGGTGCTGGTGAGCGCACCGGCGCCCACGCTGGACGCGCTCGACCGCGAGATGTGGACCTTCGAGCCGCTGGAGTTCCTGCCGCACCGTCGCTGGCGTGAGGGCCAGGCGGCCGGCGCCGCGCTGCGGCGCACGCCGATCTGGCTTTGCGAGCACGTGCCGCAGGAACTTTCGTCGCAGGTGCTGCTCAATATCGACGGCGCAGCGGCGCCTGGCGGCGATGCCTTCGAACGCATCATCGAGATCGTTGCCGCCAGCGCAGAGGCACGCCAGCGCGCACGGCTGCGCTGGCGTGAATACGAGGCGCGCGGCTGGCCGATCAAGCACCACGCGGGGGCCGCGCGCTGACGGCCGACACGGGCCTACCCTGATACCGGCGGCGGTTGTCGCTCCTTTATCATCGGCGCCACTTTTTTTGTGGGAATCCCCTCATGACCAAGTTCACCCTATCGATCGTTGCCTCCGCCGCCGTGCTGCTGGCAGCCTGCGGCAAGAAGGAGGAAGCGCCGGCCACCGCCGCGGCCACGCCGGCGCCGGCAGCGGCCCCTGCGGCGCCCGCGCCGGGCGGCGAAGCGATCGTCGTCAAGATCGGCCATGTCGGCCCCACCAGCGGTACGGGGGCCCACCTGGGCAAGGACAACGAGATGGGCGCGCGCATGGCCATCGACGACCTGAACGCCAAGGGTGTGACGATCGGCGGCCAGAAGGTCAAGTTCGAACTGCTGGCCGAAGACGACGCCAGCGACCCGAAGCAGGGCACGGCCGCGGCGCAAAAGCTGGTCGACGCCAAGGTGCAAGGCGTGATCGGCCACCTGAACTCGGGCACCACGATTCCGGCTTCGCAGCTCTACAACGCCGCGGGCATCCCGCAGATCTCGCCGTCGGCGACCAACCCGAAGTACACCCGCCAGGGCTACAACACCGCCTTCCGCGTGGTGGCCGATGACGTGCACCTGGGCGGCACGCTCGGCAGGTATGCGGTGTCCGAGCTGAAGGGCAAGACCATCGCCATCATCGACGACCGCACCGCCTACGGCCAGGGCCTGGCCGACGAGTTCGACAAGGCCGTCAAGGCTGCTGGCGGCGAGATCGTGGCCCGGGAGTTCACCAACGACAAAGCCACGGATTTCACCGCCATCCTCACCAGCATCAAGGGCAAGGGCCCGGACCTGGTCTTCTTCGGCGGCATGGACCCCCAGGGTGGCCCCCTGGCCCAGCAGCTCAAGCGCCTGGGCCTGGCCGCCAAGCTGCTGGGCGGCGACGGC
>CAYZGL010000179.1:0-9150 GCA_964477985.1 uncultured Rubrivivax sp.
TCGTCGAAGGCAGCTTTCTCAAGGCCATGCCGCCCGGTGACATTCTCGCCAGCCTCTGGCCGCTGGCGCTCATCGCCCTCGCCACGCTGACGATGGCCACCGTATTCGTCCGAGGACGCCTGCAATGAAAACCAAAACCCGCCACCTCTCCTCGCGCACGCCAGCCGCACCGCCGGCGTCCAGGCGCTTGCGCCCGCTCGGGCTGGCCCTGTCCTGCGTGCTGCTGACCGCCTGTGCGGCCGTGGGCCCCGACTACCGCGAGCCGCCTCCTGTGGACATCGGCAGCGGTTGGACCTTGCCTCTGGCGAGCGAATCGCAGTCCGCGGACCTGGCCCGCTGGTGGTCCGCGTTGGACGACCCCATCCTTGACCGCCTGATGGGCACGGCACTGGCACAGAACCTGGATCTGCGCCAAGCCGCGGCACGCATCGACGAGGCGCGCGCCCTGCGCGACCGCGTGGCTGGCGACCAGATGCCCACCGTGAGCGCGGGCACCAGCGTGAACCGACGCGGGCAAAGCAAGAACGGCCCCTTGCCCGTGGGCTCGATTCCCGGCATGGACGCCACCCAGACCATCTACGATGCGGGCTTCGATGCGGCCTGGGAGGCCGATCTATTCGGCGCCAAGCGCCGCGCCCTGGAAGGCGCCAGCGCCCGCCTGCAAGCCACCGAAGTCGAAGCACAGGGTGTGCGCATGCGCATCGTGGCCGAGGTCGCACGCACCTGGTTCACCGCCGTTGGTGCTGGATACGAACTGCATGCACAACAAGCCACGCTGGATACGCTGCAGCAGACCTTGGAGCTGGTGCGCCTGCGGCATGCATTGGGCGACGCATCCGCCGCCGATGTGGAGGCGGCTTATGCGCAGTGGACTGCCGTCAACGCACTGCTGCCGGACATCCAGGCCCGCCAGCGCGCCGCGGTGCTGGGCCTGGGCGTGCTCTTGGGCGCTCCACCGGAGCGTGAACTGGCATTGCTCGACGGCCCCTTGGCACCGTGCACGCTGCGGGCCCTGCCGGTGGGCGAACGTGCTGATCTTCTGCGCCGCCGCCCTGACGTGCTGGCCGCGGAACGGCGTCTGGCGGCGAGTTCTGCCGACATCGGCGTGGCCACGGCCGAGCTGTTCCCCAAGCTCTCCATCGGTGTCGGCGGCGGGTTTCAGGCGCTCAGCACGGGCAACTGGTTCGATGCATCCAGCTCGCGTTTTTCCATCCTGCCGCTGATTTCCTGGCGTCTGTTCGATGGTGGCCGCGTGCGTGCCGAGATTCGGGCACGCGAGGCCGCCGAGCAGCAGGCGGCGCTGGCCTATGAGCAGGCGGTGTTGGCGGCGCTGGGTGACGCCGAGCGTGCGCTGGGCGACTACCACGGCGGGCTGGACACGTTGGAGCGCCGTGCCATGGCCCTGGATGCGGCACGAACCAGCTACGGCTACGCCAAGGCTCGCTACGCCGCGGGCGATGTTGCACTGGTGGAGCTGCTGGCCGCCCAGCGCAGCCTGCACGAAGCCGAGACTGCGGCCGCACGTGCGCATACCAGCGCCGCCGTGCAATTGGTGGCGCTGTACAAGGCGCTCGGGGGCGGCTGGGAGGTATCCAACATGACGCCAAGCGCCGCCCATTCGCCTACAGGCGCCGCCGCACCCACGCCTCGTGCAAGTCGCTCCGGCATGCCTGCAAGCGCCGCCGCGACGGAACACCTCACAAGCCAAAGCGCGGAACGCGAAACCCTTACTCACTTGATCATCAACAGGCCAACCGAAGGAGCCAAGCCATGACCACCACCGCCTTTTTCATTCCGCCCGTGAACCTGATGGGCGCGGGCTGTCTTCGTGATGCAGCCAAGGCCATCCAGTCCTATGGCTTCAGGAAAGCGCTGATCGTGACCGACCTTCCCTTGGTTCGTCTCGGACTGGTCGGCAACGTGCGCGACCTTCTTGCCAGCCACGGCGTGGATACCCTGGTTTTTCATGGAGTGCAGCCCAACCCGACGACCAAGAACGTGGCCGATGGGCTGAAGCAACTGCGCGACAACGATTGTGATTTCGTCATCTCGCTCGGCGGCGGTTCGCCGCACGACTGCGCCAAGGGAATCGCATTGGTCGCTGCCAATGGCGGAACGATCAAGGACTACGAGGGACTTGACCAGTCGGCCAAGCCGCAGCTGCCCTTGGTGGCGATCAACACCACGGCTGGAACGGCCAGCGAAATGACGCGCTTTTGCATCATCACCGACGAGGCGCGCCACGTGAAGATGGCGATCGTCGACAAGCACACGACGCCCATTCTCTCGGTCAACGACCCCGAGCTGATGCTGCTCAAACCCGCCAGCTTGACCGCCGCCACCGGCATGGATGCCCTTACGCACGCGGTGGAGGCCTATGTTTCAACCATTGCCACGCCGATCACCGATGCCTGCGCACTCAAGGCCGTGGCATTGATAAGCCAATGGCTGCGCAAGGCGGTGGCTGACGGGCGAAACGTCGAAGCGCGCGAACAGATGGCCTATGCGCAGTTCCTCGCCGGCATGGCCTTCAACAATGCCTCGCTGGGCTACGTGCACGCCATGGCGCATCAACTGGGCGGCTTCTACGACCTGCCGCACGGTGTGTGCAACGCCGTCCTGCTGCCGCACGTGCAGGCCTACAACAAGCAGGTCGCTGCGGGACGCCTCGCCGACATCGCCCGCGCGATGGGGGAAAAGACCGATGGCCTGGGCGACGAGGCCGCCGCGGATCTGTGCCTATTGGCGATTCGCCAATTGTCCGCCGACATCGGCATTCCCCACGGGCTGTCACAGCTTGGCGTTCAGGCCAAGGACTTTCCCACCCTGGCCACCAATGCGCTCAAGGACGCGTGCGGACTGACCAATCCAATACAGGCGTCGCACGAGGAAATCAGTGCCATTTTCGCGGCGGCCATGTAGCCGTCGGCGTGATTTCCCGAACCCGTTCTATCCCACCATCAAGGAGTGCCTCCATGCAAACGAACGTAGGAAACCTCGATCGCATCGCGCGCGTCGTCATCGGCCTGATCCTGCTCAGCTTGCCGTTGTGGCTGGATTCGCCATGGCGGTGGCTGGGGCTCATCGGAATCATGCCGCTGATTACCGGCCTGGCGGGTCGCTGTCCGGGCTATCGCCTGCTCGGCGTGAACACCTGTCCAATGCAAAAGAAGAAGCCCGAGTGAGCATCCCATGAAACTGAAATTTCTGGGTGCTGCGCGCGAAGTCACCGGGTCGTGCTTCCTGGTGGAGGCGGCGGGCCTGCGCTTCCTGGTGGATTGCGGCATGGTTCAAGGGGGCTCTGCGGCGGCGGCGCGCAACCGCGAGCCATTTCCGTTCGACCCGGCAGCTATCGATTTCGTGCTCCTGACCCATGCCCACATCGACCACAGCGGGCTATTGCCCAAACTCACCCGCGCCGGGTTCAAAGGGGCCATCTACACCACTCCCGCCACGGTTGATCTGCTGGGCGTGATGCTGCCCGACAGTGCACACATCCAGGAGAGCGATGCAAAACGCAGTGCCAAGCGGTTCCGCGGAAAGGACCCGCTGCCGCCGCTGTACACGCTGCAGGATGCGCGCGAATGCCTGCAGCAGGTACGAGGCATCGAATACGACCGGGAGTTCGCGCCCCGGGTCGGGGTGCGCGCGCGCTTTCGCGATGCCGGGCACATCCTCGGTTCGGCCATCATCGAAGTCTGGGTCACCGAGTACGGCTACCCGACAAAACTGGTATTCAGCGGCGACCTTGGCCAGCCGGGACGCCCGATATTGCGCGACCCGACACCCATCGAGGACGCCGACATCCTCGTCATCGAGTCCACCTATGGCAACCGCCAGCACAAGGACTTTTCGGCAACCGAAGAGGAGATGATCGGCATCGTCGAGAAAACCCTGTTCGAACGCGGTGGCAACGTCATCGTGCCGGCCTTCGCGGTCGGTCGAACCCAGGAAGTCCTGTACCACCTGCACCGTCTCACCAGCGAGGGGCGGCTGCGGCAACCGAGGGTATTCGTTGATTCGCCGATGGCCACGGAAGCCACGCGCATCACGCGCGAGCACCTTGAGCTGTTCGACGAGCAGGCCAAGCGCTTGGCCGGGTGGCACGCGCGCGGCGAAAACCTGCCGTATCTGCATTTCACGGAAAGCGCCGACGAATCCATGGCGCTGAACCAGATTCGTTCGGGCGCGATCATCATTTCCGCCAGCGGCATGTGCGACGCGGGACGCATCCGGCACCACCTGCGCCACAATTTGCCGCGCAAGGAATGCAGCGTCCTGTTCTCCGGCTTTCAGGCGCAGGGAACACTGGGCCGCCAACTGGTCGATGGCGCGGCGCGCGTGCGCATCTTCGGCGACGACATTCCGGTGCGCGCGACGATCCACAGTGTCGATGGGCTCTCGGCGCACGCCGACCAACCAGCCCTGATGGCCTGGGCCCGAGGCTTCAAGCAAGCCCCCGAGCAAACCTTTGTAGTGCATGGGGAGCCGTCCGCCGCGCAGGCTTTGGCGGAACTCCTGCAACAGCAGCTTGGCTGGCAGGTCTCGGTGCCCGAGCGCGGCCGGGTCGTTCCGTGGCCGGATTTTCTGGTGGTCGAGCGATGACACCGCCCGCTGATCCTGACGAGCGCCTGCGCGCCATCCTCGATTCACCCACATACCGCCTTGCGTATGAAGACATCGATTTGCTTGGCCAGGACGATCTGCGCCCGCTGCGTCTCCAACTCGAACTGCTCAAGCCCGAACGCATCTTGCGTGAGCAAGGCGTGCATTCGACCGTGGTGGTGTTTGGCAGTGCGCGCGTAAGCGATGCTGCCACTGCACGCGACCGGCTCGCTGTGCTGGAGCAGCGAGCGGGCACCATGCCAGGGAATTCGACGCTTGGGCGGGAACTAGTCTTGGCCCGTCGCCGCGTGGAACAGGCACGCTATTACGAAGAGGCACAGCGCTTCGCTCAACTGATCTCTGCTCGTTTCCAGCAGGAGGGACGATGCGATTTCGTCGTCATCACCGGTGGCGGCCCCGGCATCATGGAGGCAGCCAATCGCGGTGCTTTCGATGCCGGGGCTCGCTCGATCGGCCTCAACATCACGTTGCCGCACGAACAAGCGCCGAACCCCTACATGTGTCCGGAGCTGGCGTTCCGGTTCCACTATTTCGCGCTGCGCAAAATGCATTTCTTGCTGCATGCGAAAGGTCTGGTGGCCTTCCCCGGTGGCTATGGAACGCTCGACGAACTGTTCGAGGTGCTGACCCTGATCCAGACCGGGAAGATGCAACGGATTCCGGTGGTTCTTGTCGGTCGCGACTTCTGGAGGCGAGCCGTTGATTTCGATCTTCTGCTCGACGAAGGCTACGTATCGCCGTCCGATCTCGACTTGTTTACCTGCGTCGACAAAGCCGAGGAAATCATGGGTGCCTTGGAACGCTTTTACGTCGATAGGGCAACAGATGGCGCGCCATCATGATGCGCATCGGCAGCCTTCACGCGCGGCTGTCCAAGGCCAATGCGCAATGGTCGATGCGCAGTATCACGCCGCTGATTGCGTGCGCGGTACTCGGGTCGACTGCCGCCCGTGGCGCGGAGCCCGCATCCTCGGATGGTATTTCCCGCTGCCTGCCAGAGCACGCCTTGCACTGGAGAGGTGGAACCCTGCGCCTGGAGAACGATTTGTTCACGGGCACCGACCGCAACTACACCAACGGTGTGGCGCTGAGCGTGGTTTCGCGCGATCTGCAAGGCGCGCTCCGCCCGGAGTGTCTGCCCCAACCGATTGCCTGGTACACCCGCTTCATCGGCTGGGCTGATCCCGAGTTCTGGCGCGACTCTGGCGCCCAATCGGCATCGCAAAACATCGTCGTGCGCTTCGGCCAGTCCATGTACACGCCCGAGGACAAGACGCGCACCGATCTGATTTCCGACGATCGCCCGTACGCCGGCCTGCTGTACCTGGGTTTGGCATGGAATCACCGCGTCCACCCACAGGCCGCCAGCTATGAAATACTTGATGTGCGCGAACTGACCCTGGGCGTGATTGGCCCCTGGTCGTTGGCGGAGCAATCGCAGGATCTGGTGCATCGGGTGCGGGGCATCGATCGTTTTCGCGGCTGGGACAACCAGTTGCGCAACGAACCCGCGTTCCAGATGGCGATGGAGCGCAAGTTCAAGTCGTACACAGAGGGTGCCGTCCGGCCGGGGTGGAGCGGCGACGTGATCGGCAGCTATGCCCTGCGGATCGGAAACATCGAAACCGCAGCCAGCACCGGCATGGAATTGCGTGCGGGCTGGAACATTCCGAACGACTTCGGCAGCTATCCGATTCGGCCCGGCGCGGAGAATCGCCCGCCCTCGGGCGTTTCCGACCTGCGCAGAACAGAGCCTCAATCAGCGCGGGCGCCCAAACCCGGAGCGCATGCATTCCTGAATCTGGAGGCCAAAGCCGTTGCCTGGGATTTCTCGCTCGACGGGAATCTGTTTCGGCACAGCCATCACGTCAGTCGACGACCCTGGGTCGCTCAGGCAGCCATTGGCATCAGCAGCCAATGGATTGTTGCCGGGCATGGCGTGCGGCTTGCCGTGATGCGCGTCTGGAGAACCCGCGAGTTCGACCAGCAGATCGGCCATCACGCCTTCGGATCGATTGCGTTGAGCATGGAATTTTGAAATCCCGAAGCCATGCGCCCGCCTGCGAAGCATTCACCAACAACCTCCATGGAGAATCCCGTGAGTTACCTCTTGAACCCTCAACAGCTTTTGACGATCACGTTGTCAGTAGCCTTGGCCACCGCCACCACGGGACTGGGCGCGCAGTCCGCTGACGCTGCAAAGCCGATGGCGCTTCGCAGCGTCATGGAGCGACTTGGCCTTGACATGCAAGCCGTCACCGGTGCGATTTCCAAGGAGGAATGGACACTGGTCGCCGAGTTGGCGCCCAAAATCGCCAAGCATGCCGAGCCACCTCTGGGCGAAAAGATGCGCATTCTTGGCTGGCTTGGCACGGATGCCGGGAAATTCCGGGGTTTCGATGGACAGGTCCAGGACGCTGCGAGCGCCATGGGGGATGCCGCCAAGCGCGGCGACGGCCAGGCCGTTATCGCCGCATTCTCCAAGACACAACAAAGCTGCCTCGCTTGTCACCAAAGCTTCCGACAATCGTTCGTGGAACAGTTTTATGGGAGTCGCTGACACGCATTTGTCCCAGGCCGGTTTGTATGGGGCATCACGATGAGCAACTCCCAGCCGAGCCTCATCCTGGTGCTCAATTGCGGCTCCTCAAGCATCAAGTTCGCCTTGTTCGATGCACAGGTGCGCCCGTTGCCGCGCGAGCCGCTCTGGCACGGCAAGGTGCAAGGGATTGCTGGGCCCGCGCCTGAGTACAGCGACAGTGGCACTGCACAGCAGCGCATCCATCTGGATCACGAACACCCTCACACCGCCGCTCTGGCGCTGATTCAAGCGCGCATCGTGGCCCGACTCGATGGCCGCCGCATTGTGGCCATCGCGCATCGTGTCGTCCATGGCGGCAGCAGGTACTTCGAGCCAACCGTGGTGACCGATGGCTCCATCGCGGAGCTGCGGGCCTTGATTCCTTTGGCGCCGTTGCACCAACCCTTTCCCCTGAAGGCCATGAGTTTGCTGTTCGAGCAGTGGCCCGGAATTGTTCAGGTAGCGTGCTTCGATACAGCCTTTCACCGCACGGCGCCGAAGGTGGAGCAGATCCTGCCGCTGCCGTACTCGGCCTGGGAACGCGGTCTGCGCCGCTACGGCTTTCACGGCCTTTCATACGACTACATGAGCCACGTCCTGCCCGAGCGCCACGGTGATCTGGCACGCGGCCGCACCATCGTCGCGCACCTCGGCAGCGGGGCCAGCCTGTGCGCGATGCAGAACCTGCAAAGCATCGCCACCACGATGGGATTTTCCGCGCTCGACGGCCTGATGATGGGCACCCGTACCGGCTCGCTCGATCCGGGCGCCCTGCTCTACCTGATGGAGATCGAAAAGCTCTCACTGGAAGAAGTAGGCCGCACGCTCTACAACCAGTCCGGCCTGCTCGGTGTTTCCGGGATTTCGGCCGAGCCGCGCGTGGTGGTGAAGCACGAGAGCGATTCCGGCGAAGTCGGCGAACGCGCCCGCATCGCGTTGGCGCTCTACGTGCGCCGTATCGTGCGGGAGATTGGCGCACTGATCGCAGTCATTGGCGGCCTGGATCTGCTCGTGTTCACTGCCGGTGTCGGTGAGCACAACGCCTTCGTGCGCGAGCGCGTCTGCCGCGACCTGGCATTTATCGGCATCAAGCTGGATGCCGATGCCAACGCCATCGATGCCCCGGTTATCTCCACCACCGACAGCCGGGTGCTGGCCGCGGTGGAGCCTACCAACGAGGAATGGATCACAGCGCGCTATACGCAGGATTTGATAGGCGGCGCGTGATGTCCCAGCCAGGCCGAGCGCGCTCAACTCAACTGACTCTGTAGCCACGCAGGGATTCATCGACATCAAAGAGGGGAAATCGCATGACCACCGCTTCCACCATCCGCCAGTGCTGGCTTGCCGGGCACGGCCCCATCGTCCATCGCGACGAGACCATCAAACGCATGGAAACCCTGGTGACCCGTTTGATCGTCGAGGGCCGTGTTGCCGACGAGACGACGGCCTACACCCTGCTTGCCGCCGCCGACCGCCTGAGCTGCGTGGCCATGAACGTGGTCGCGCACATGACCTATGCGCGCCGCATCGATCTTTCCGGCGCGGCGCTGTCAGCCGAGGACTTCAAGCCCACGCCCGAAGGCCACACCGGCGGCTCGCTGAATATGGTGCAGGCCTTCGTCGGCTACCTGCTGGCCAACGCGCTCACCGGCAGCACACGCGGCTGGATCATGGGCCAGGGCCATTGTGTCGCCGCCATCGAAGCCGTCAATGTGCTGACCGGCGATGTCTCGCCCGCGCAGCGGGGCCGCTACGACCGCAGCGAGCAAGGCCTGTCGCGCCTGTGTGCCGATTTCTATTCCTATGCCATCGATGCGCAAGGCCGCCCGGCCGTTCCGCTGGGCAGCCATGCTGGCCCCAATACCGCCGGCGCTGTGTCTGAAGGCGGCTACCTCGGCTTTGCCGAACTGCAGTACATCCACATGCCGCTGCCTGGCGAA
>CAYZGL010000180.1:0-9054 GCA_964477985.1 uncultured Rubrivivax sp.
TCGCGGCGCATCACGCGCAGCGGCGGCACGCGCGCCAGCTGCAGCACCGGCGGCAAGCCGAAGCCCAGCAGCAGCGTCAGGCCCACACCCAGCCCGAACAGCGCAGGCCAGGGCCCCGGCGGCGGCATGGCCGAGTGCGCCAGGCCGGCCAGCAGCACGACGAACACGTAGTGCACCGCGAAGCCGAGCAGCACGCCGGCCACGCTGGCCAGCAGCCCGACGCCGGCGAACTGCAGCGTGAAGGCCCCGGCGATGCGCGCCTGCGACAGGCCCAGCACCCGCTGCATTGCGCAGTCGTCGAGGTGGCGCTGCGCGAAGTCGCGCGCCGCGATGCCCACCGCCACCGCGGCCAGCAGCGCCGCCAGCAGCGCCACCAGGTTGAGGAACTTGTGCGCGCGCTCGAGCGTCTGGCGCATCTGCGGGTTGCCGCCCTCCAGCGATTCGACGCGCACGCCGCGCCAGGCGCCGGCCTCGATGCGCCGTTCGGCCCAGGCGACGAAGTCGCGCAGCGCCGCCTCGCGCCCCGGCGGTGCGGCCAGCGCCAGGCGGTAGGCGACGCGGCTGGCCGGCTGGATCAGCCCGGTGGCGTCCAGGTCGGCCTGGTTGAGCAGCACGCGCGGCGCGAAGCTCATGAAGCCGATGCCGCGGTCGGGTTCGAGCACGATGATCTGCCCGATCTGCAGCGCGGCATCACCCAGCAACAGATCGTCGCCGACACGCAGCTGCAGCGCATCGAGCAGCGCCTGGTCCACCCACACCGTGCCGCGTGCCGGTGCGCCGGCGACGTCGCGCTCGGGTGCGCCGGCGGACGCCTTCAGCCGCAGTTCGCCGCGCAGCGGGTAGTTCTCGCTCACCGCCTTGACCGCCACCAGCCGCGAGGCGCCGCCGAGTTCGTCCGGTGCCCGCCCCATGCTCGGAAAGCCGGCGCTGCGGGCGGTGCGCAAGCCCGCGGCGGCGGCGCGCTGCAGCAGCTCGTGCGGCGCGGGCTGGTCGCTGCCGACCACCGCGTCGCCGCCGAGCAGCGCCGCCGCGCCCTGGCTCAGCCCGCGGTTCATGCGGTCGGCGAAGAAGCCCACCGCGCTCAGCGCCGCCACCGCCAGCAGCACCGCCAGCGCCAGCAGCCGCAGCTCGCCGGCGCGCAGGTCGCGCAGGCTCTGGCGCCAGGCGAGCGCGGCGATCGAGGGTGGGCGCAGGCTGCGCTGCGCGGCCCAGGGTGCGGCGTCAGGCCCGGTGTGAGCCTCGGGGTGGGGGCCAGCCGCCGCGGCGGCGGCGCTGCGCGCAGGGGAATCGTGCATGGACCGGCACCTTAGCCGATGCCGCCGCCGGTGTCAGGCGCGGGGCTGAACGCTGCGTTCGCCGGTGGCGAATGCGCGGCCGCGGCGGCGGTGCTCCAATGCCGGCATGAACCCGCTCAGCCCGATCTTCATCTCGCACGGCTCGCCGATGACCGCGCTCGAGCCGCGCGCGGCCGGCGCGTTCATGCAGCGGCTCGGTCCGGCGATCGATGCCGCCTTCGGCCGGCCGCAGGCCGTGCTGGCGGTGTCGGCGCACACGCTGGCGCGCACCCCGGTGCTGCTGGCGGCGCCGCGCCACCAGGCGGTGTACGACTTCGGCGGTTTCGACGACGAGCTCTACACGCTGCGCTATGACGCCCTGGGCGCGCCGGCGCTGGCCACGCAGGTGCAGGGCTTGCTGCGCGGCGCCGGCATCGAGGTGCAGCGCATCGAGCAAGGCGGGCTGGACCACGGCATCTGGACGCCGCTGCGCTACATGTGGCCGGCCGCCGACGTGCCGGTGCTGCCGCTGGCCTTCGTGCCCGACTGGAGACCGCGCCGGCTGTTCGAGTTTGGCGCCGCGCTGGCGCCGTTGGCCGCGCAAGGCGTGCTGGTCATGGGCAGCGGCAGCATCACGCACAACCTGCGCCGTGTCTTTGCCGGTGGCCTGCGCGCCAACCCCGACGCCGCCGAGATCGCCGAGAGCGCGGCCTTTCGCGGCTGGATGCGCGAGCGCGGCGCGGCGCGCGACTGGGACGCGCTGTTCGACTACCGGCGCGCCGCGCCGCATGCTGTGGACATGCACCCCAGCGACGAGCACCTGCTGCCCTGGTTCGTCGCCGCCGGTGCCGGTGGGCGCGACGCGGCGGCGCTGCGCCTGCACGCCAGCCAGACCCACGGCAGCCTGGGCATGGATGCCTACGCTTTCGGCAGCGGCGCCGCGCGGCTGCAGCAGGCACTGGCCGCGGCGGCGGCGGCCTGAGCGGGGCTCAGGCCGCGCCGCCGGCCGTGCGCGGCTCTTGTGCCTGCAGCGCGCGCATGGCCGCGAGGTCGGCCTCGGTGTCCAGGTCGAGCAGCACGCCGGGGTCTTCGACATCGACGCCGATGGCCGGGTAGCGCGCGACGATGCGGCGCGCGCCTTCGTCGCCGCTGAGCATCATCAGCTCGGAGTACAGCTCGGCGGCGAAGCCCACCGGATGGCCGCGCCGGCCGTGGTACTGCGCATAGGCCACCGCATGGTGCTCGAGCGCCGCGGCCACGGCCAGCAGCGTGGCCGAGCGCACCATCGGCATGTCGCCGGGCAGCAGCAGCCAGCCCGGCGCGTCGGCACGCGCGGCGATGCCCGCGGCGATCGAGTCGCCCATGCCCCGTTCGGCCTGCTGCGGCGGCAGCACGATCACATCGCGTTCGCCGACCACACCCGCGGCCAGCGCCGCCAGCGCCGGCGTGGTCACCACGGCCACCGGAAGGTGGCTGGCGACCGCGTTGTGCAACGTGCGCGCGAGCACGCTGCACTCGCCCAGGCTTTGTTCCAGCTTGTGCGCGGGCCCCTTGAAGCGGCTGCCCTTGCCTGCGGCCAGCACTACGACGGTCGGACGCGCCTGCATGCATTGCGCCTTTCGTGGTGAGTGTGGGGATGGCGCGCACTGCGGCGCGCTCGGAGCGCGAAGAATGGGGGCGACACCGCGGCGCAGATACTGGGAGCTTCACTTAGGGCCTTACACGTAAGGCACGCGCTGCGGCGGCGCGGCGCTCACCGCCTTCGGGCGCGCCATGCGCGCGGCATACTGCGGCGATGGACAAGAAACTGGCCGATCTGCGCAAGAGCTACGAGCGCGATGCGCTCGACGAAGCGGCCTCGGCCGGTGACCCCTTGAAACAATTCCAAACCTGGCTGCAACAGGCGCTGGACGCGCAGCTGCCCGAACCGACCGCGATGACGCTGGCCACGGTGGGCGCCGATGGCCGGCCGTCCACGCGCATCGTGCTGCTCAAGGGCCTGGATGCGCGCGGCATCGTCTGGTACAGCAACTACCAGAGCCGCAAGGGCCTCGAGCTGGCGGCCAACCCGCAGGCCGCGCTGCAGTTCCACTGGGTGGAGCTCGAGCGCGTGGTGCGCATCGAAGGCCGCGTCGGCCAACTCGAGCCCGAGCTGTCGGACGCCTACTTCGCCAGCCGGCCGCTGGACTCGCGCATCGGCGCGTGGGCCTCGCCGCAAAGCCAGGTGATCGCGTCGCGCGCGGTGCTGGTCGCGCAGGTGGCGAAGGTCGGCCTGAAATATGCGATGAACCCGCCGCGTCCGCCGCATTGGGGCGGCTACCGGCTTGCGCCGGATGCGTGGGAGTTCTGGCAGGGGCGCAAGAGCCGGCTGCACGACCGGCTGCGCTACCGGCTGCAAGCCGGCGGCTGGCATCGCGAGCGGCTGGCGCCCTGAGCGGCGCACCCGGGCCAGCGCACGCCGAGCCGGTCGTGCCGAGCACTTCGCACTGAGCCGTGCGCGCCGATCAACGCTTCAGCCGCGCCTTGAAGGTCTTGCGGAACTTGTCGACCTTGGGGCCCACCACCGCTGCGCAGTAGCCCTGGTGCGGGTTGTTGGCGAAGTAGTGCTGGTGATAGTCCTCGGCGCGCGAGTAGTTGTCCAGCGCGCACAGTTCGGTGACGACGCGGCCGCCATGGGCCGCGTTGGCTTCGTCGAGCACCGCTTGTGCCACCGCGCGCTGCGCCGCGTCGTGCAGGTAGATGCCCGAGCGGTACTGCGTGCCGACGTCCGCGCCCTGGCGGTTCAGCGTGGTCGGGTCGTGCACGGTGAAGAAGATCTCGAGGATTTCGCGCAGCCCGATGCGCTGGTCGTCGAACTGCACCTGCACCACCTCGGCGTGGCCGGTGTCGCCGGCGCAGACCTGCGGGTAGCTGGGCTGGCGCGTGTGGCCGTTGCTGTAGCCCGATTCGACCGCCAGCACGCCGTCGACCTGCTCGAACACGGCCTCGGTGCACCAGAAGCAGCCGCCGCCCAGCGTGATGGTTTGGCTCGCCATGTTCGACTCCCGTCTCAGTTGGCCGACAGCGTCAGCTGCGCCTGCGGCACCCAGGGCGCCTTGTCGGTGCCGTCCGTGCCGGCCGTGTGCAGTTTGGCTTCGCCCAGGAACAGCCGCTCGCTGCCCAGCCCCTTGGCCACCAGCGCGTCGCGCACGGTGCGCCCGCGCTGCTGCGCCAGTTCGCGTGCGGCGGCGTCGTCCACCGGCATCGACGCCACCAGCATCGCTTCCATCTCGGCCAGCGGGATGTCCTTGGCCAGGCCGATGAAGTTGCGCGGCTTGTCGGGCAGCTTGGTGTCGGCATAGACCTGCCGCACCAGTTGCGCGCGCTGCTCGGCCGTCAGCGGCGGCAAGGCGGCGTCGAGCTCGGCGCTGCCCAGCGCGCCGCGCGCACGCTCGCGCCGCTGCGCGTCGTGCAGCTTCGCTTCGAAGGCGGCGCGGCGCAGCGCCTCGGCCTCGCCGGCAGGGTCGGCCATGGCGACGATGCCCAGCTTCAGCTGCGGCCGGTCGGCCAGCGCCTTGGCCACCTTGGCGATGACCTCGGCGCCGGCTGCCGTGGTCTGCGCGCTGCCGGGCTGGAAGTCGACCTGGCTCAGGTCCTTGCCGCCGCCCAGCACCGAGAACGGCGAACTCGCGGCCTTGCTGAACAGGTTGGTGATGACTTTCCAGATCAGCGCGCCCAGGCTGAACTGCGGGTCTTCCAGCGACCCGGTCAGCGGCAGGTCCAGGTCGATCACGCCGTCCTTGTCCTGCAGCAGCGCCACCAGGAACGGCACCGGCAGGCGGGTGGCCTCGGGGCTGTCGCTCTTGGGGCCCAGCGTGAGCTGGTTGACGATGATGCGGTTGTTGGCGTCGAGTTTGCCGTCGGCGGCCACCTTGTAGGCCACGTCCATGCTGAGCTTGCCGCGCTCGATCGGGTAGCCGGCGTATTTCGATGCGTAGGGCGTGAGCCCCGGCAGCTCGATGTCGGTGGCCTTGGCCTGGATGTCCAGCGCCGGCGGGATCACCGTGGGGTTGACCGCACCGCTGATCTGCAGCGTGCCGGTGCCGGCCACGCGCCCGTCGAACTGCAGCGTGGCCATGTCGCGCGAGCGGCTGTCGAGGCGGCCGATGCGGCCGTTCAGCTCGGTCAGGTCGGCGCGGTAGTTCGGGCGCACGAAGTGGTCGCTGAAGTCGATGCGGCCGTTGCTGAACTGCATCGACTCGATCAGCAGTTCCACCGGCAGCCGGCTCAGCACCGAGTCCGGTGTGCCGGCGGCCACCGGCGCGGCGGCCGACGGGGCCGGCGCTGCCGCGGCGGGCGGCGGCGCGGCCGCCGATCCCGCGGCCGCCGATGCCGCCGGGGCAGGGGCTTCGGCCACCCGCTGCAGGTTCAAGCGGCCCTGCTCGTTGACCTCGAGCCGGGCGAAGAAGTCCGCCAGCTTCAGCGCGCCGATCTCGACGCGCGGCTTGGCACCGGGTTGCAGCGTCAGCGCCAGCGCACCGAGCTGCAGCGCGTTCCAGGTCAGCAACTCGGACGCCGGCTCGTCGCGCCCCAGCAGTTGCAGGTCGGCCAGCAGCGCGTCGCCGCGCAACTTGGCCTGCGGCCCCTGCGGCTGCTGCTGCAGTTCCACCTGCCCCTGGAAGCCGGCCTCCAGACGCTGCAGCTTCACCGGCAGCGCCTTGCCGAAATAGGGCTCGAATACGTGCACCGGCAAGCGCTCGAGCCGCAGCTGTCCCTGCGCCGACAGCGGCTCGATGCCGACGCGGCCGCGCCAGTCCAGCCGCGACGCCGCGCTGCGTTGTGTGCCCACCGTCAACGCGGCCGCCAGTTGCGTGTCCGGCGGCGCGCGCTGCGGCCAGGCCAGGCCCTGGGCGCGCAGGCGCAGCTCGGCCACCTGCAGCGCAGCCGCGGGCAAGGCGGCATCGGCGAAGCGCAGCCGCCCGCCGTCGAGCTGCAGGTCGCGCAACGACAGCTGCCACGGCGGTGCGGCCTTGGCGGCGTCGGCCGCATCGGCCGCATCGGCCGCACCGGCCGCACCAGCCTGCGTGCCGCCGGTCTGCGGCGGCGCCAGCCGCCACTGCAGCAGGTCGAGCTCGCCCTTGGCATCGCGCGACATCGAGACCTCGGGGCGCTGCAGGCTCAGGCTGCCGATGTCCACGCGGCGCTGCAGCAGGTCGGCCTGCAGCTCGGCCAGCTGCAGTTGCGCCAGCTGCAGCGCCGGGCCGCCCGCGCGCTCGGGCGCATCGGCGAGTTTCACGTCATCGATGCGCAGCGATGGCAGGCCCAGCAGCAGCCGCGGCGCATCGCCGCCGGCCCAGTCCAGCGTGGCCTGCGCCTGCAGCCGCGCGCTGGCCTGCGGGCGCAGGAACTGGCGCAGATAGGGCGCAGCCAGCGCCGCGTCGATGTCGGCCAGTTGCAGCGCCAGCTTGGCCTGCTGGTCGGTGAAGCTGCCCTCGGCGTGCAGCCGGCCGCGCTGCTGGTCCTGCGCCCGCAGCGCCGCATCCAGGCGCAGCGCGGCGGCCGCGTCGAAGGGCCAGTGCAGGTCCCGCACCTGCAACTCGATGCCGTGCAGCTGTGCCTCGGCCGCGGGCTGCAGCGACGCGTCCGCCCAGTCGATGCGTGCGTCCTTCAGCTCCAGGCTGCCCAGCTGCAGCTGCCACGGCGCGGCGGGCGCCGCGCCATCCGCTGCGGGTGCAGGCGGGGGCGTGGCGGCAGCCAGGCGCTGCAACTGCAGCCGGCCATCCGGCTCGCGCTTCAGCTGCAGCGCCAGGCCATCGACCTGCAATGCATCGAGCACCACGCGCCGCTGCAGCGGCCGCACCTCGGCCAGCTGCACGCTCAGCTTGTGCCAAGCCAGCAGCGGCGGCTCGCCGGGCGGCTGCAACGCCAGCTCCTGCAGCTCGACCCGGCCCTGCAGATCGACCCGCGGCGCACCGTCCTTCAGCTGGTGGAAGCGCAGCTTCAGGTCGGCCGACAGCTGCCCGCCGGTGGGCTGCAGCGGCAGCGCCGCCGGCAGGTAGACCCACATCGGGTCCAGCTCGAACGCGTCGAAGCGGATGTCGAACTCCGAAGCGCGGCCTTCGGCGAAGGGCGTCGTGCGGCCGCGGTTGTCGAACTCGCTGCCGTTGAATTCGAAGGCCAGCCGCGGCTCGACCTTGACCTGCAGGTCGTCGGGCAGGTCGGACAGGAAGGGCAGGTCCAGCGTGATCCGGCGCAGCACATGCTTGCGCTGCACCGGGCGGTTGTCGAAGCTGAACTCGCCATCGGCGATGCGCAGGTTGAACAAGGCGAAGCGTGCGGGTTCGCTCGGCGGCTCGCCCGGCTTGGGCGCGAAGCGCTGCAGCAGGTCGTCGATGTCGTAACGGCCTGCGCCCAGCCGCGTCAGGCGCAGGTGCGGCGCGTCGACCTCGAGCGCGGCCACCACCGGCGCCCAGCGCAGCAGCGAGCGCGCATCCAGGTCGACGAACAGCCGATCGATGTGCAACTGCGGCTCGGCGTCGTCGGCGCCTGCGGCGGCACCCAGCGACAGGTCGCGCAAGGTGAGCTGCAGCGTCATCGGCACGAAGCGCACCTCGCCGACGCGCACTTCGCGCCCGAGCAGCGCCGCACCGCGTGTCTCGAGCTGCCACTTCAGCAGCGGTGGCAGCGCCAGCCAACCCAGCAGCCACGACAGCAGCAAGGCTGCAGCCGCCCACATCAACAGCCGCAAGGCCCGCGACATCTTCACATCCGTCCCTTCGCCGTCATGCTGTGGCGGTCCAGCGCAATCGTAGCGGCATGCAGCAACGCACGGAACGCTCGAGCAAGGCCGCACGGTGCGGGACGAATCGATGCGGCTGGCCGGCGGCGCGGCCGGGCTCGAGCCGCTGCTGACGGCGCTGCGGCTGCCGCCGCCGGCGCTGCAGCCCGACACCCCGCGTGCCGCTGGCCGCGGCGCCGGCGCGATCCGGGGGCTGGGTGGCGGGCGCCCGCGCGACACGGCCGCCCGCGCCGACGCAAGAGCCCAAAAACGAACCCCCTCGAGCCTTGCGGCCGAGGGGGCGGGCGGAAACCTTCCGCCGTCGGGGCTCCGGGCAATCGAGGCCCGGGGCTCCTGCCGCGCAGCAGACTGCGCCACAGTGGTACCTGCAAGCAGGCGATGCAAGCCTACGCCCGATCGGCGCCGGCGGCAAGGCTTTCACCCCTTCATCGGGGGTGAATGGTTCGGCCGCGGTGTTTCAGCCCGCCGGCAACAGCCGCTGCAGCAGATCGGACACGCGCGCCGTGACCGCCGCGTCCATCGCGATCGGGCGGCCCCATTCGCGCGCGGTCTCGCCCGGCCACTTGTTCGTCGCGTCCAGGCCCATCTTGCCGCCCAGGCCGCTGACCGGCGAGGCGAAGTCCAGATAGTCGATCGGCGTGTGTTCCACCAAGGTGGTGTCGCGCACCGGGTCCATGCGCGTGGTCAGGGCCCAGATCACCTCTTTCCAATTGCGCACGTCCACGTCGTCGTCGGTGACGATGATGAACTTGGTGTACATGAACTGGCGCAGGAAGCTCCACAGGCCGAACATCACCCGCTTGGCGTGGCCGGCGTAGGCCTTGCGGATCGATACCACCGCCAGCCGGTAGCTGCAGCCTTCGGGCGGCAGATAGAAGTCGACGATCTCGGGAAACTGCTTTTGCAGGATCGGCACGAACACCTCGTTCAGCGCCACGCCGAGCACTGCCGGCTCGTCGGGCGGCTTGCCGGTGTAGGTGGAGTGGTAGATCGGGTCGCGGC
>CAYZGL010000181.1:0-8945 GCA_964477985.1 uncultured Rubrivivax sp.
AGCGCCGGCGCCGGCCGCACGCGCGGCCTCGGCAGCGAACCCCTGAACCCCGACGGAGACGCACCAATGAGCAAGGACAAGAAGCGCAAGGGCGGCGACCTCGAAGCCGCCGCCGCAGCGGCCGACGACACCCCCGCGACGCTGCCCGAGCCGGCCGAGAAGCAAGAACTGTCGAACAAGGCCTACGCCAAGGAGCTGAAGAAGCTGCACATCGAGCTGGTCAAGCTGCAGCAGTGGGTGGTGCACAAGGGCCTGAAGGTGTGCATCGTGTTCGAGGGCCGCGACGGCGCCGGCAAGGGCGGCACCATCAAGGCGATCACCGAGCGCGTCAGCCCGCGTGTGTTCCGCGTGGTCGCGCTGCCGGCGCCGACCGAGCGCGAGAAGACGCAGATGTATGCGCAGCGCTACTTGCCGCACCTGCCGGCGGCCGGCGAGGTGGTGATCTTCGACCGCAGCTGGTACAACCGCGCCGGCGTCGAGCGCGTGATGGGTTTTTGCACCGACGCGCAGGCCGACGAGTTCCTGCGCGGCATCCCGCTGGTGGAAAAGGCGATCGTCAACTCGGGCGTGATCCTGCTGAAGTACTGGCTCGAGGTCAGCCCCGACGAGCAGACGCGCAGGCTGAAGGCGCGCTTCCACGACGGGCGCAAGATCTGGAAGCTGTCGCCGATGGACCTGAAGTCGTACAGCCACTGGTACGACTACTCGCGCGCGCGCGACGCGATGTTCGCCGCCAGCGACACCGAGCACGCGCCGTGGTTCGTCGCGCAGTCGGACCGCAAGAAGAACGTGCGGCTGAACATCATCCGCCACCTGTTGGGCAAGGTGCCCTACGAGGAACTGCCGCGCGACAAGCTCGAACTGCCCAAGCGGCAGAAGCGCGGCGGCTACGAAGAGTCCGACCACCCGCTGCGCACGGTGCCCGAGGTGTACTGACGCCGGCCCGGCCAGCCGCTTCGCGCCGAGCACGACGCCGACGCAGCCGGCGCCAGAAAGCTCGGGTTCTTGGCCGGCATGTTGCCGGCTTCGGAGTCGGGCAACGAGCAGCGCGCCGGGGGTACGGGGCCGACCACGCCGGCCGCGCGGCGCAGGCGTTGTTCCCGGCAGGCGGCGCGTGCAGCGGTGTCTTCAGCCGGCGCTGCCGGCCCCGCCGAGGCGGCCGCCGAGGCGCTCGCTCAAATGCTGGCGGATGGTTTTGACCAGCGCCTCGGTCTCCAGCGGCCCGAGCCGGTCGACTGCCTTGCCCTGCACCACGAAACCCATCATCAGCAGCTCGCGCAGCTTCTTGAAGGCCTTCGGGTTGTCCTTGCCGCACACCGAAGCGTTGTCGTGCAGCACGGCCTCGATCACGCCGGGGTCGAGCAGCCTGACCTGGCAGATCGCGGCCTCGCGCGCGATCTCCTTCATCACGCCTTCGAGCTGGTGGCCCCAGAACTCGGTTCGGATCTTGTCGCTCATGTCAACCTCTGGAAGATCGGTGGGATTGCTTGGAGCCGCAGGCCCGGCGCGTCGGCCTCACTTGATGACGGGCATCCAACCGGGCCCCGGGTCGTAGGCCTTGATCTGCGCCACCTCGGCTGCGGTGTTGGCGCCGAAGTCGCGCTCGAACACGATGCCGCTCAGGCCGCACAGGAAGGTCTTCACGCCCGACGACAGATAGCGCGCCGGCCAAGCGATCAGCGCGACGCCGCCGATCAGCTGGCCGCCGACGCGGTAGTCGCGCGCGCCGCCCGGCGCATGCGGGCCCTGCGCGCCGAGCACGCGGAAATAGTAGCCGTGGAAGGGTTTGGCCTCGGCGCTCGCCGCGAGCCTTTGCGGGCTGGCTTCGGCCAGGCGTGGGCCGGCCGGGCTCGCTGCCTCGCCCGGCTGGGTCGGCCAATACAGGCCGTCGTGCTTGCCGGGGGTCGAGACCAGCCGGTCGGCGTACTCGAGCAGGCCGTCGCCGTCGCGGTCGGCTTCGGCGTACTCGCGTTCCATGTCGATGAAGGCCCGGCACACCTGGATCGCATCGAGCTCGTTGTGGCCGATGCGCCGCGCCAGCAGTTCGTTCGCGCCGGCCTTGGCGTCGAAGCTCCAGCCCGCGCCGCGCTTGACCAGCGGGATCGGCATCGGCCAGTCGTCGCTGCCGACGCCGAGCACGGCCTTGGCGTCGCCGTACAGGTGGATGTCGTGCGCGGCGTCGTAGGCGGCGACGAACTTGCGCCGCGCCTCGAGGTCGGCTTCGGCGTCGCCGGAGTCGACCACGCGCTCGCCGCCCGGGCCGAACAAGCGCGACAGCGTCTTGCGGTCGTCGCTGCGCAGCGCCTGCATCAGCGCGGCCACGCCGGCCTCGGGCGTGGCGAAGACCATGGCCTGCGGCTGCGCCGCCTTGGCCGGCGGCGTCGCGGCTTGCGCGGTGGCATCGCCGGGCATGGCTGCAAAGCCGGCCAGCGCGAGCAGCGCCGCGGCGCTGACCAGGCCGGCGCGGCTGCGCGGCACGGCGGCAAGGATGAGGCTCGAGTTCATCGTGGGATCCTGTGCGTGGGGGGATGCGGCCTTGGAGCGGCAGCGCGGGTTCATCGCCGGCCTGCGCCGCCGCGCCCGCCACCGCCACCGCCACCGCGTGCCGCGCCGCCGCCGCCCGACGGCCGCGCTGCCGGCGCTGGCCTTGCACTGCCACCGCCGCCCATGCTGGAGTGGCCGCGGTCCGATGCGGCGCGTGTGCTGGCGCCGCTGCCGCCGGCAAAGGCACCGCCGCGGTCGGCGGGCGCGGGTGTGGCGCGATGGCTGGCGCCAGCGCCACCCGGATCGCGCGACCCAGCCTGGGCGCCGCCACGATCACCGCCACGATCACCGCCACGATCACCGCCGAGGTCGCGCGTCCCGGCTTGCGCGCCGCCGCGGTCGCCGCCCAGGTCGCGGGTGCCGGCCTGCGCGCCGCCGCGGTTGGCGGCTGCGTCGCGCACCGCCGGGTTGTCGCGCGCCTGCTGCAGCCCCTGCCGGTCCTGCAGGCCCTGGCCGCCGAGGGCGTCGTCGCGGCCGCGGAACTGATCGCGCGCCTGCGCCGCCTGCCGGTCGTGCGCCTGGAACTTTTCACGCGAGGCGTTGTCGCGGTAGGGCACCGCGCCGCGGTGGTCGACGTTGTGCTGCCAGTTCTTGTTGCTGATGTTGGTGCGGTTGAAGTTGTTGTAGCGGTTGACGTTGATGTCGACATCGCCGTGGCCCCAGCCGATGTTGCCCCACAGCGCCGCACCGGCGGCGATGCCCACGCCCCAGAAGAAGCCGTTGACGAAGGGCGTGGCCACCGGATACCAGTACGGCGGGTAATACGGTGGATAGGCGGGGTAGCCCCAGCTGCCGTAGACCACGGTGGGCTGGTAGGTCGGCACGTACACCACCTGCGGGTTGGCCGGCTCGATGATGATGACCTGCTTGTTTTCCTGCGTCTCGGTCTTGACCGTCTGCTGCTCGTTGCTCTTCAGGTTGCCGGCGGTCTGCGCCTTGCCGCGCAGCGACTGCACCGCATCGAGCAGTTCCTTCTGCTGACCGAGGAAGGCGTCGCCGAGCTTTTGCGTCCAGGCCAGGTCCTCGTTCATGCGGCTGAGCACGTCGGGGAAGGCGGTCAGCGACTTCACGCTGGCGTCCCAGCTCTGCTTTTGCAGCGCATCTTCCAGCGCCTTGTCCTTCAGGTTGGGGTTGGATTTGCGCCAGCGCGCGGCTTCGACGATCTCGAGCGGATAGGTCGAGGCCATCAGCATCTGCGACAGCAGCGCGTCGGGGTACAGCGCGATCGGTGCGACCATCGCCTCGAGTTCGCCCTGGCTGAACGGCGCCGGGGCATTGGCCGTGGGCGCGGCGCCGGCCGGCGCGGTGGACTGCGCGTGCAGCGCGGGCGACAGCCCCAGCGCCATCGACAACGCCAGCGACGACATCCAACAGCTCGCGGGTTTCAGCTTCATGCGGGGCTCCATTTCCGGCGTCGGATTCTAGGCGCGCCGCCGCGCTGCACCGGCCCCTCCTCGAGAGGGGGCAGCCGCGCCCGCGGGCTTCGAGCTGCCGGCCTGCTCACACTGCACACTGGCCGCACCGGGGTCCACACCGGGGCAAAGGAAGTGCAGCTCGCTGCTCGGTGCCGCGGCGGACCCGAGGACGCGCCCGCATCAGCCCATCCGTGGCCCACGCGGCCCAAAAAGCCAGGGCCTGCTCGCGAGCAGGCCCTTGATGTGGTTGGTGCCGGTGAGAAGAGTCGAACTCCCGACCTTCGCATTACGAATGCGCTGCTCTACCAACTGAGCTACACCGGCGCTTGAAGAGCGCGCATTGTAGCGGCGCCGAACGCGCAAAATGGCTGGGCCCACAGCCTGGGACGATGCCAGCCCGAGGAGTAGCCGATGTCCGCCAGCAAGATCCTCGTCGCCCAGGGCGGCGGCCCGACCGCGGTGATCAACCAGTCGCTGGCCGGCGTGGTGCTCGAGGCGCGGCGCTTCGGCGGCGTCGATCGCATCTATGGTGCGCACCACGGCGTGCGCGGCATCGTCGACGAGAACTTCATCGACCTGACGCGCGAAACCAGCAACAACCTCGAGATGGTGGCGGCCACGCCGGGGTCGGCGCTGGGCTCGACGCGCGACAAGCCCGACCTGAAGTACTGCCGGCAGATCTTCGAGGTGCTGCGCGCGCACGGCATCGGCCACTTCTTCTACATCGGCGGCAACGACTCGGCCGACACGGTGCACATCGTCAGCCAGCAGGCGGCAGCGGCCGGCTATGCGCTGCGCTGCATCCACATCCCGAAGACCATCGACAACGACCTGGTGGCCAACGACCACACGCCGGGCTATCCGTCGGCGGCGCGCTTCGTCGCGCAGGCCTTTGCCGGCGCCAACCTGGACAACGCCGCGCTGCCCGGGGTGTACGTGGCGGTGGTGATGGGCCGCAACGCCGGCTTCCTGACCGCGGCGTCGGCGCTGGGCAAGAAGTTCCCCGACGACGGCCCGCACCTGATCTACCTGCCCGAGCGCGATTTCGAGATCGCGCGTTTCGTTGCCGACGTGAAGGCGGTGCACGAGCGCCATGGCCGCTGCGTGGTCGCGGTGTCCGAAGGCATCCACGATGCCGCCGGGCGGCCGGTGCTGGAGCAACTGCAGCCGCGGCTCGAGCACGACCAGCACGGCAACCTGCAGCTGTCGGGCACCGGCGCGCTGGCCGACCTGCTGTGCGAGCAGATCAAGACACAGCTGGGCATCAAGCGCGTGCGCGGCGACACCTTCGGCTACCTGCAGCGCAGCTTCATCGGCTGCGTGTCGGACGTGGATGCGCGCGAGGCGCGCGAGGTCGGCGAAAAGGCGGTGCAGTACGCGATGTGGGGCCAGCGCGGCGTGTGGGCCGACGGCTCGGTGGCGATCCGGCGCACCGGCTTTTATTCGGCCGACTACGCATTGGTGCCGCTGGCCGAGGTGGCGGGCAAGACGCGGGTGATGGACGATGCCTTCATCGCCGACAGCGGCACCGATGTCACCGACGCCTTCCGCATGTACCTGCGCCCGCTGCTGGGCTCGCGCATGCCGGATGCCTATCGGCTGCGCCCGGCGCCGGTGGACAAGGTGCTCGAGCGCTGAGCGCGGTGGCCGTTTTGCAATCCATGATGCCAAGGGCGATGAGGAGGACGGCGAGAAAGCCTTCCGGCGCGCGCGGGTGGCTGAGTCGGCTGCCCGCCGTTGCGGCCCTGCTCGCGGTGGGCACCGCCGCCGTCGCGGCACAGGCCGAGTCCACGCCGGTGCGCAGCCTCGGCGGCGTCTACGCGCCCGAGTGCGGCAACCCGCTGCTGCCGCAGTTGGAGGTGCTGGACGACGCGCTGGTGGTGCGCGACCAGGGCAAGGCGCTGCTGACCGGGCGCAAGCCCAGGCCGGCGCCGGCCGGTGCCTTCGCCCCGCAGGGGTTCGTGGCGGCACTGACCAGCGAGGTGGCGCCGGGGGAGATGATGGACTTCGTCTTCACCCGCGACGCCGCCGGGCTGCACGTCACGGTCGACGGCAATCCACGCGTGATGCAAACGCTGCCCGCCGTGCTGAACGGCAAGCGCATCCGCCGCTGCGATCCATAGCGCAACGCCGCAACGCCGCAACGCCGCAGCGCCGCGCCGCGCGCCGCTGTCTGCGGTCTGTCAGGGCGCGGGCGCGGCCTCGGTGTGATAGCTGGTGACCCGATCGACCTCGTTCTTCGAGCCCAGGATCACGCTGACGCGCTCATGCAGCTTGGCCGGCATCACATCCATGATGCGCTGGCGGCCGTTGGTGGCGGCACCGCCGGCCTGCTCCACCAGGAAGGCCATCGGGTTGGCCTCGTACATCAGCCGCAGCTTGCCCGGCTTGTTGGGGTCGCGTGCGTCCCACGGGTACATGAACACGCCGCCGCGGCACAGGATGCGGTGCACGTCGGCCACCATGCTGGCCACCCAGCGCATGTTGAAGTCCTTGGCGCGCGGCCCGGCGCTGCCGGCCAGGCATTCGTCGATGTAGCGGCGCACCGGCGGCGCCCAGTGGCGCAGGTTCGACATGTTGATGGCGAACTCCCGGGTGTCCTCGGGGATCTTCAGGTCCTGCCCGGTCAGCACCCACGAGCCCAGCTCGCGGTCCAGCGTGAACACCACCACGCCGTTGCCCACGGTCAGCACCAGCTGCGTCTGCGGGCCGTAGACGCAGTAGCCGGCCGCCGCCTGGTAGCGCCCGGGCTGCAAAAAGTCGTTCTCGCTGACGCCGTGGTGGTGGCCCACCTTGCGCAGCACCGAGAAGATGGTGCCGATGCTGACGTTGACGTCGATGTTGGACGAGCCGTCCAGCGGGTCGTACAGCAGCAGGTATTCGCCCTGCGGGTAGCGGTTGGGCACGACGTGGATCGATTCCATCTCCTCGCTGGCCATCGCCGCCAGGTGGCCGCCCCATTCGTTGGCCTCGATCAGCACCTCGTTGCTGATGATGTCCAGCTTCTTTTGCACCTCGCCTTGCACGTTGGCGGTGTCGGCGCTGCCGATCACGCCGCTGAGCTCGCCCTTGTTCACCGCGATGGCGATGCGCTTGCACGCGCGCGCCACCACCTCGATCAGCAGCCGCAGCTGCCCGGGGATGCGGCCGTGCTCGCGCTGCTGCTCGACCAGGTATTGCGTCAGGCTGATCTTCTTCATGGGGTGGTCAGGGCCCGGTTGACGATTTCGCGCACTTCGGCGCTGAGTTCGCTGCGTGCGGCCACGCGGGCGATGGCTTCGCGCGCGCCGGCGCGGTAGGGTTCGGCCAGATGGGCCCAGCGGTCCATCACCCGCGCCAGCCGGCCGGCGACGCTGGGGTTGATGGCGTCCAGCTCGATCAGCCGCTCGGCCCAGAACACGTAGCCCGAGGCATCGGCGCGGTGGAAGGCGGCCGGGTTGTCGCGGCACAGCGCCACCAGCAGCGAGCGCACGCGGTTCGGGTTGCGCAGCGAGAAGTCCGCATGCTGCAGCAGCGCCTTGGCGCGGGCCAGCACTGCACCGGGGCGGGCCGGGTCCTCGCTGGCGCGCGCCTGCACCTCGAACCATTTGTCCAGCACCAGCGCATTGCCCTGCGCCTGCGCATGAAAGCGCTGCAGCGCGGCGTCGGCCAGCTCGGACCTCGCGTGCACCAGTGCGTTCAATGCGGCCAGCCGCTCGCTCATGTTGGCGGCGTCCTTCACCTGCTGGTAGGCGCGGCCCGGCCACACCGCATCGCCGCTGCGTACCGCGTGGCGGCACAGCATCGCCAGCGCGCGCGCGCGCAGCGCACGCCGGCCGGCCTGCTGGCGCTGCGGCGCATAACCCTCGCGCACCGCGTGCTGCTCGTAGGCCCAGGCCCAGTCGGCGTGCAACTGCTCGGCCAGCCGGTCCAGCAGCTGTTCGCGCACCGCGTGGATGCGCTGCGGATCGGCCTGCGCCAGTTGTTCGGCGATGAAGCCTTCGCCGGGCAGCAGCAGCACCAGCGACTTGAAGGCCGCATCCAGCGCCGCATCGCGCAGCACGCTGCGCAGCGCTTGCACATAAGCCGGGTCGGGCGCCGCGGGTGCGTCGGCCTGCAGTGCCGCCAGCAGCCGGCGCAGGCTCAAGCGCTGGCCGGCTTCCCAGCGGTTGAACGGGTCGGTGTCGTGCGCCAGCAGCGTCAGCAGCGCGGCGTCGTCCAGCTCGTCGTGCAACGCCACCGGCGCGGAGAAGCCGCGCAGCAGCGAGGGCACCGGCGCCTCGGGCACGTCGACGAAAGTGAAGCTGCGTTGCGGCTGGTCGAGCACCAGCAGCCGCTCGGCGCCGCCGGCGGCGGCCTCGCCTTCGAGCTGCAGCGGCAGCGCACGGCCGTCGGCCGCGAACAGCGCGGTGCGCACTGGGATCACCAGCGCTGCGGACTCGTCCGTGCCCAGCCGCTGCGACAACTGCAGCGTGTAGCGCCGCGTCTGGGCGTCGTAGTGCCCGCTGGCGCCGAGCTGCGGCGTGCCGGCGCGCGCGTACCACTGCTTGAAGCGCTCGAGCTGCTGCGCCAGCGCCGAGCCCGGGTTGGCATCGGCGATGGCCTGCGCGAAGTCGTCGCAGGTCACCGCCTGGCCGTCGTGGCGCTGGAAGTACAGCGCCAGGCCGCGCGCGAAACCGTCGCGCCCGACCAGCGTGTGCATCATGCGCACCACTTCGGCGCCCTTTTCGTAGACGGTGGGCGTGTAGAAGTTGTTGATCGCCGCGTAGGCGTCGGGGCGCACCGGGTGCGCCATGCTGCCGGCGTCCTCGGGGAACTGCACGGTGCGCAGCTTGAGCACGTCCTCGATGCGCTTGACCGCGCGCGCCGAAACCGGGGCCGGGGCCCCGGTTGCGGTGCCTGCACCCCCGGCCATGTCCATGCTGAATTCCTGGTCGCGAAAGACGGTCAGCCCCTCCTTCAGCGACAGCTGGAACCAGTCGCGGCAGGTGACGCGGTTGCCGGTCC
>CAYZGL010000182.1:0-8944 GCA_964477985.1 uncultured Rubrivivax sp.
GCGGTGCATAGCGCCCAAGGCGCAAAGCGGCCGAAGGCCGCTTTGCGCCGAAAGCGGGTGTCCAGGCCGTTGTGTGCTCGATCGCAGATGTGGCTCAGCCGGCGGGGGCGGCCTCGCGTGCGGCCGGGCCCGGCATGCGGTAGCGCGCCACTTCCTCGGCCAGCGTGCGCGCCAGTTCGCGCATGCCGGCCGCCGACGCGGCGGTGCGTTCCACCAGCGCGGCGTTCTGCTGCGTCATGCCGTCGAGCTGCTGCACCGCCTGGCCCACCTGGTCGATGCCGCGGCTTTGCTCGCGCGCGCCGCAGGCCACCTCGCCGAGCAGTTCGCTCACGCGCTGCGACGCGGCGACGATCTCCTGCATCGCCGCGCCGGCCTTGCGCACCACCACCGTGCCGGAATGCACCTGCTGCACGCTGCCGCCGATCAGCTCCTTGATCTCCTTGGCCGCGGCGGCGCTGCGCTGCGCCAGCATGCGCACCTCGTTGGCCACCACCGCGAAGCCGCGGCCCTGCGCGCCGGCGCGCGCTGCCTCGACCGCGGCGTTCAGCGCCAGGATGTTGGTCTGGAAAGCGATGCCGTCGATGGTGCCGACGATCTCGCCGATGCGCGCCGAGGCGCCGCGGATGCCTTCCATGGTCTGCACCACCTCGCGCATCACGCGTTCGCCGTCGGTGGCCAGCTCGGCGTTGTGCCGCGCCACCTTCGACGCTTCCTCGGTGTGCGTGACGCCCTGCGCCACCTGCGCGGCGATGCGCGCCATGGCCGTGCTCGAGCCCACCAGCGCGGCGGCCGCATGCTCGGTGCGCGCCGACAGGTCGGTGGCGTCGCCGGCCATGCGGCCGCTGGCGTGCACGATGCCGTCGCTGCACTGGCGCACGCTGCGCACCAGGCCGCGCAGCGAGCCCTGCACGCGGCCCAGCTCCTGCATCACCTGCGCGCTTTCGTCGCGGCCCCAGCCGCGCGGCGAGGTCGTCAGGTCGCCGGCGGTCATCGCGCGCATGTGGCGCTTGGTTTCGCGCAGCCCGCCGTCCATCACGCGATAAAAGCTCAGGAACAGGTAGCCGGCCACCAGCTGCGCCAGCGCCACCACGCCGCCGGCCCAGGCCAGCTGGCGCAGCAGCCCGGACTGCAGGTCGTCGAGCGACGCGGTGGCGCCGAGGGTCCAGCCCCAGGGCTCGAAGCGCTGCATGTACGACACCTGTTCGCCATGGCCGCCGGCCCCGGCGTGGCTGACGAAGCCCGCGCCGTAGGGCTGCACCGGCGGCGCATCGCCCGGCGCCGGGCCCCCCGCCAAGGGTGCGCCATCGGGTGCGCCATCGGGTGGGGCATGGGGCGGCGCATCGGGCGCGGCGCCGGCCGGCCGCGCCGCGTCGGCCGTTCGCACCCACACCGGGTGGCCGCCGTTCGTGCGCAGCGCGGCCAGCGCCTGCTGCGCGAGTTGCTGCGCCTGCGCCGGCGCCAGCACGCCGGAGCGCTGCTGCGCATGCGCCCACGCCGCCAATCCGTGCGCCAGCGCCACCGGCTGGCGCAGCGAGCGCAGCCGCGTCGCCTCGGCACGGTCGGTCTGCGCCTGCAGCAGCCAGCCGAGCAGGCCGAGCATCGGCAGCATGAAGGCCAGCGAGATGATCACCGCCTTGGCCGTGAAGCCGATGTCGCGGAACAGCCGCACGCCTGGCGCCCAGATGCCGTGGTGGGCGAAGAAGCCGGCGCGCCGCGGCGCCGCAGCGGCGGCGGGCGCATCGGGCACGGCGGCAGGCAGGTCCGCCGGCAGGCTGGCGGGCGCACTGGCGGACAGGGCGGCGGACAGGGCGGCGGGAAGGGCGGCGGGAAGGGCGGTGGACATCGGCGGGCGGGCGAGGGTGGCATGCGGGCGCGCCTGCGGCGGCTGCGCCACTATTTCGGCCGCGCAGGCGCAGGGCTTGAGGCCGCGGGCGGCGCCAGCCGCTGCGCGCGCCCCGCTCAGCCGTCGCCGCCTTCGGCCGCCGCCTGTTCGCGCAGCCGCGCCAGCAGGCCGCTGCGGCGCAACGTGGGCTGCGCGGTGGCGGCAGCCAGCACCGCGGCGTCGGCGGCCAGCCACACGCGCTGGCGCGCGCGCGTCAGCGCGGTGTACAGCAGTTCGCGCGTCAGCACCCGGCTGCGCTGCGCCGGCAGCAGCACCAGCACCGTGTCGAACTCCGAACCCTGCGCCTTGTGCACGGTCATCGCGAACGCGGTTTCGTGCACCGGCAGCCGTGCCGCCGGCAGCGCGCGAAAGCCCTGCGGCGTGGCGAAGTGCACCTGCGGCGCGCCGTCGGCGTCGGGCAGCGTGATGCCGATATCGCCGTTGAACAGACCCCGCAGCGGGTCGTTGCGCAGCACCATCACCGGCCGCCCGGCAAACCATGGCGAGCTGCCGCCGGCCGCCGCTGCGCTGCGCAACGCGTCGCCCAGCAGCCGGTTGATCGCCAGCACGCCGCGCGGGCCCTCGCGCAGCGCGCACAGCACGCGAAAGCGCTCGAACGCCTGCCAGATCGCCGCCACGTCGCGCGGCTGCTCGCGCAGCACACGCCCGTATTCGGCGTAGCCCTGGTGCAGGCAGCGCAGCAGGCGCGGCGCCAGGGCGCTGCCGGGCTCGTCCAGCCAGTGCAGCGCGCCGTCGCCGCCGGCCTCGCGCAGCTGCGCCAGCAGCGCGCTGCCGCGGCCGTCGCGCACGTGGGCCGCGGCGCGCGCGATGGCCGAGTCGGCGCCGAAGCGGAAACTGCGCTGCAGCCACACCACGCTGTCGCGCAGCGGGCCGGCCTGCGGCGGCGGGGTGGGCGCCGCCGCCGCGACCGCCGCGGCCGGCAGCGCGCACAGCCCGGCCAGGTCGGCGGTGCAAGCCGGGCTCAGCGACGCATCGGCGCTCAACTCGGCGAAGACCGCGCCCGACTCCACCGCCGCCAGCTGGTCCTTGTCGCCGAGCAGGATCAGCCGTGCGCCGTCGGGCAGCGCCTCGAGCAGCCGAGTGGCCAGCGCCAGGTCGAGCATCGAGGCTTCGTCGACCACCAGCGCGTCCAGCGGCAGCGGCCGCGCCGCATCGTGGCCGAAGCCGCCCGGGCGCGCACCGAGCAGCCGGTGCACGGTGCTGGCCTGCGTGGGCAGCCGTTCGCGCAGGCCGGGCGGCAGCTGCGCGGCGCGCTCGCGCAGCGCCTGCGCCATGCGCGCGGCGGCCTTGCCGGTGGGCGCGGCCAACGCGATGCGCGCGTCGGGCTGCTGCTCGAGCAGGCAGGCCAGCAGCTTGACGATGGTGCTGGTCTTGCCGGTGCCCGGCCCGCCGCTGATCAGCAGCAGCCGGCGGCGCAGCGCCAGCGCGGCGGCGATCATCTGCCAGTCCGGTTCGGTTTCAGTCTTGGGTTCGGGTTCGGGCCCGTGCGCGCCGCCGTCGCTGCGAAACAGCGCACGCAGCCGCTGCACGGTGGCTTCGCCCAGCGGCTGCGGCGGCGCCGCGGCGGCGCGCACCAGCCGCGCCGCCAGGCGGCGCTCGGCGTCGAAGTGGCGGTGCAGGTACAGCCGGCCGGCGTCGTCCAGGATCAGCGGATGCGTGCCCGGTGCCTGCACGCTGCCGGCCACGCCGCTGGCCAGCAGCGCGGTGCGCAGCGCGGCGCCGTTGGGCCCGCGCGGCTCGCCCAGTTCGCTCAGTTCGCTCAGTTCGCCCAGTTCGTGCAGCGGCACGCACACGTGGCCGTCGCCGATGGCCAGGCTCAACGCCCGCGCGGCGCGCCCGGCCAGCCGGGCCGCGTCGCCGGGCGCGCCCGAGGCGCGTGCCCAGCGTTCGACCTGCAGCGCGAAGCCGTCGGCCAGCGCCGTGCGCAGTTCGTCGCCGCCGGGTGCGGCGGTGGTCATGCCGCCGGCTCCCGGCCGTCGAGCAGCGCATCCAGCGTGCGCAGCACCTGCAGCGCCGGGCGCTGCAGGTGCACGCCGGCGCGCTCGCCGCCGGCCAGCGTCCAGCCCGGGCGCACGCCGCGCACGAACAGGTAATACACGCCGCCGAAATGCTGCTCGTGGCGGTAGCCGGGCAGGCGCTGGCCCAGATGGCGATGCAGCGCCAACGCATACAGCAGCGCCTGCAAGGTGTAGCCGTGCTGGTCCATCGCGCGCTGCAGCGCGGCGCCGGCGTAGTCGGCGGCGCAGCGGCCGAGGTGGTTGGACTTCCAGTCGAGCAGGTGGTAGCGGCCGCGGTGCTCGAACACCAGGTCGATGAAGCCGCGCAGGTAGCCCTGCAGGCTGCCGAAGCCGTACTGCGGCGCCGCGTAGCCCAGCCGCCGCAGGCAACGCGTCAGCGCCGCGGCGTCCAGATGGCGCGCGCTGAGGTGGAACTCCAGCTCGACCCGCCGACGCTGGCGCGGCAGCTCGGCCAGGCAGAAGTCGCCGGTGCCGCCGTGCTCCCCGCTGTGCTCCCCGCCGTGCGCCGCACCGTGCATCGCCCCGTGAACCGGGCCGTGCACCGGCCCGTGAATCGGACCGTGAATCGGACCGTGAATCGGACCGTGCACCGGCCCGCCGCGCGGCGCCTGCGGCAGCGGGGTGTGCAGCACGTCGTGCAGCATGCGCAGCAGCATGCGCCGGCGCGCCGGCGCATCGCCGTCGGGCAGCGCGGCGCCGAAGCGCTGCAGCACCGCATCGGCGGTGTCGGCCCAGCGTGTGGCGTCGCCGAAGTCGGCCTGCTCGAACAGCGCGTGCAGGCACTCGCCGGCCGCCGCGCCGCGCGGGAAGTTCGCGATGTCGTCGTCGTCATCGGGCGGCGGCGCGCCGGCGGCCGCGGCGCTGTCCGCACTGCAGGCGCCGTCGGCGCCGTCGGCACCGTCGGCACCGTCGGCGCGGTCGGACGTGTCGCTGCGCTGGTCGTGGTCCAGCGCCGCCGCTTCGTGCCGCGCGCCCTGCGCCAGCGCGCTGTAGCTGCCGATCCACCAGGCGCGCGGCAACGGCTGCGGTGCGGGCAACGCGGCCAGCCGTTGCGGCGCCAGCCGCTGCGGCGCCAGCGCCGTGCCGCGCTGGCGCGGCAGCGGGTCCAGCCGCACGTGCGGCGCGTGGCCGCGCGCCAGCGCGGCCCAGGCCTGCTCGATGGTGTCGGCCGACAGGCTGTTCTTCGGCCAATCCTCGGGCGCGATGCCGGCGCCGGCGGCCAGCCAGTTCAGCAGCGCGCGCGCGCTTTGCGCGGCGCTGGGTGCACCGCCGCCCACCTTGGCCAGGTAGGGGCCGACCACCAGCGTGCAGCGGTGCACCGCGCGCGTCAGTGCCACGTAGATCAGCCGCAGCTGTTCGGCCGCGGCCTGCAGCTCCAGCCCCTGCTTCACCGCATCCAGCGCCGGCTTGTCCAGTGCGCGAAAGTCGATCACGCCGCGCCCGTCCTCGTCGTGGTACTCCAGGCCTTCGCCGCCGCGGCGCGGGCTGGGCCAGCCGTCCCACAGCAGCGGGCAGAACACCAGCGGGTACTCGAGCCCCTTGGACTTGTGGATCGTCACCACCTGCACCAGGTTGCGGTCGGATTCCAGCCGCAGCTGCGCCGCTTCGTCGTGGCGCGCGCCGCGCTGCTGCGCCTGCAGCCAGCGCAGCAGCGATTCGGGCGAGCCGTGCCAGCCGTGTTCGCCGGCCGCTTCGTGCAGGCATTCGGCCAGGTGGCGCAGGTTGGTCAGCCGGCGTTCGCCGTCGGGCCGCGCCAGCAGCCGCGCCTCGACGCCCTCGGCGCGCATCCACTGGCGCAGCATGCGGCCCACGCCGTGCGCGAGCCAGCTGGCGCGGTAGCCGGCGAAGCGCGCGATGCGCTCGGGCAGCGCGGCCTCGTCGCCGCCCAGCGCGTGCAGCGCGGCGGCGTCCAGCCCCATCGCCTCGGTGGCCAGCGCGGCGCGCAGCAGGCCTTCGCGCTGCGGCTGCAGCATCGCGGCGAGCACGCACTGCAGCTCGGCGGCATCGCGGCTGGCGTAGACGCTGGCCTGCGACAGCTCGACGCTGCCCACGCCGAGCGCGGCCAGCGCCGCGCGCGCGGCCGCGCCCTGCGCGTGGCTGCGCACCAGCACCGCGATGTCGCCGGCGGCCAGTGCGCGCTCGCCCAGCCGTGCGCCGCTGCCCAGCAGCCGCGCGATCTCGGCCGCGCAGGCTTGCAGCGACGCGCGTCGGGCCTCGCCGCGCGGCAGCGGCTGGCCGTCGGCGCCGCGCGGCAGTTGCCACAGCTGCAGCGCCGCGCGCGCCGGGGTGGGGGCTTCGCGCAGCGGCGTGCGCGCTTTGGCGCCGCAGCGCACCGGCTGGTAATGCAGCCCGTCGAGCATGAAGGCGCGCGGGTTGGCGCCGAACAGCGCATTCAGCGCGTGCAGCAGCTCGGCGGTCGAGCGCTGGTTGTCGCTCAGCGTGAACGCGGCGTGCGCATCGGCGCGCGCGCGCAGGTAGGTGTGCAGGTCGGCATGGCGGAAGCTGTAGATCGCCTGCTTCGGGTCGCCCACCAGGAACAGCGGCGCGTCACTGCCGCCGCCGTCCCGGCTGCCGTCACTGCTGCCGTCACTGCCGCCGTCCCCGCCGCCGTCCCCGCCGCCGTAGATCGCGCGGAAGATCGCGTACTGCAGCGGGTCGGTGTCCTGGAACTCGTCGACCAGCGCCGCCGCGAAGCGCTGGCGCAGCGCGCGCGCCAGCGCGGCGCCGCCCGGCGCGGCCAGGCGCTGGTGCAGGTTGCCCAGCATGTCGTCGAAGCCGAGCACACGCTGCTCGCGTTTGGTGCGCTGCAGCTGCGCGCCGGCCTCGTGCAGGAACCGGCGCAGCAGCCGCAGCCGCTGCCGCTCGAGCGCCTGGCGGCGCGCATCGAGCAAGTCGAGCAAGCCCTGCGCGGCGGCGAAGAAGGCGTGCTCGGCCGGCGGCGCTAAGCCGCGGTTCGGCCGCAGCCGCGCGCTGCCCAGCAGCTCGAGCTTGTCCAGCCCGGCCAGGCTGTCGGGTGCGTGCTCGCCGGCCAGCAGCGCGTCCCACGAGCGCGCCGCGAGCTGCGTTGCAGCCTGGCTGTAGCGGTTGCGCGGCAGCCGCGGCAGCGCCTCGGCGACGATCGCGAGCACGGCAGCGCGATCGCGCTGCCACAGCGCGCGCGCGGCGTCGAAGGCGGCTTGCAGCGCCGCCGCATCGCGCGGCGCATCGGGGCTGTCGGGCGCATCGAGCTCGTCGGGCCAGATCAGCCTCGAGCAAGGCTTGGCCAGATGGCGCGCCAGCAGCTCGGCCAGCCGCTGCGGCGTGAACTGGTTTTGCAGCAGGTGCGCGGCCAGC
This sequence comes from uncultured Rubrivivax sp., assembly GCA_964477985.1. Lineage (GTDB taxonomy): Bacteria > Pseudomonadota > Gammaproteobacteria > Burkholderiales > Burkholderiaceae_C > Rubrivivax. Next base: position 7,255 of record CAYZGL010000182.1, read on the forward strand.
GCGCCCGACAGCGCCGCGCCGGCGACGTGGCGGCGCCAGAAGTCGTGCACCGCCTGCAAACGCAGCGCCTCGTCGTCGGCCAGCAAGTCCATGCGCAGCGGCATGCCGCTGACGAAGGGCGCTTCGGCCAGCGCGCGCTGGCAAAAGCCGTGGATGGTCTGGATCGCCGCGGCGTCGAAGCCGTGCAGCGCCAGCTCGAGCCGCGCCGTGAGCTGCGCGTCGCTGCGCCCGAGCGGCCCGCGCAGCCGCGCCAGCAGGGTGTCGACGAAGGGATCGGCGAAGGGATCGGCGAAGGGATCGGCGAAGGGGTCGGCGCCGGGCACGGCCGCGCCGCGCAGCCGCGCCAGCGTCTCGGCGATGCGCGCGCGCACACGCTCGCGCAGTTCGGCGGTGGCGGCGTTGGTGAAGGTGACGACCAGGATCTGCTCCACCGCCAGCTCGCGCTCCAGCAGCAGCCGCAGGACCAGCGCGCACAGGTTCCAGGTCTTGCCGGTGCCGGCCGAGGCTTCGATCAGCTGCGTGCCGCGCAGCTCGCAGCCGAAGACGTCGAAGGCGGCCGTGTTCATGGAAGTACCTTCGGGCTGCGCCCTGCGGTCTTCGCCCTTGGGGCGGCCCGGCGGGCTGATCGGGGTACCTTCGGGCTGCGCCCTGCGGTATTCGCCCTTGGGGCGGCCCGGCGGGCTCATGCCTCGGCCTCGCGCAGGTGGCGGCGCAGCGGCGCGTACACCTGCTGCGCCAACTGCTCGAACTGCGCATCCAGCGGCTCGGCCACGCCGCGCAGCGCCAGCCGGTACGCGGCGTCGTCGCCTTCGCCCGGCACGCCTTGCGCGCTGGCGCCGTGCCAGGCGCCACGCGCCGCGGCCAGGCCCTTGTCCACGCACAGCCAGGCGCTGCGCGCATAGAAGTGCAGCGGCTCGGCCAGGCCTTGCCGCACCAGCGCGAGCAAGGCGCCCAGCTGCGCCGGTGCGTCGTCGCAGGCTGTGAACTCGAATTCACCTTGCGGCCACAGCCAGCGGGTGCGCCGTGCCACGCCGGGTGGTGCGGCGGCGCACAGCGCGAGGTGCTGCAGCCAGGCCTCGAGCCGGTCGACGGCGCGCGGCGCGTCGTCGCCCCAGCGCAGCAGGCCCGACGCGCGCAGGTCGGCAAAGCCGGCCTGCAGCTGCCAGGGTTCGCCTTGCAGCGTCAGCGGCAGCGTCAGCGTCACGCTCGGCAGCGTCGGCTCGCTGGCCAGCGTGCGCAGCCGCGCCGCGAAGCCGCGCAGCAAGTGCAGTTCGTGGCGCAGCCCGGCTTCGCCGAGTGCGCCGTCGGGCCACACGCCGTCGGCGCGCGCCAGCGTGCGCAGCTCGTCGTCCTCGACAGCGCAAGCCGCAGCCGCGGTGGCCAGCAGCCGCGGCAGCAGCCGGCGCCACAGCGCGCGGCGTATGCGCCGGTCGGCCACGAAGCTTTCGTCGTCGCTCAATTCGTCGGCTTCGCGCGCCAGCTCGATGCCCAGCCGCTGGCGCAGCAGCGCGCGGCAGGGGTTGCGGAAGAAGGCGATCAGCTGCGCCAGCGTGAGCTGGCGCGCGGCCGGCGCCGGCGCGCTCAGCGGCGCGGCAAAAAACGGCCGCGGTGAGGCCGGCCCATCGTCGGCGCGGCCGTCGGTATCGCTGTCGGTGTCGGTGTCGGTGTCGGTGTCGGTGTCGGTGTCGGT
>CAYZGL010000183.1:0-8903 GCA_964477985.1 uncultured Rubrivivax sp.
ACTTCTTGCCCAGCAGCGCGTTGCCGCCGTAGCCCGAGCCGTAGCTCCAGATCTCCTGCGTCTCGGGGTAGTGCACGATGTATTTGGTCTTGTTGCACGGCCACGGCACGTCCTTTTGGCCCGGCGCCAGCGGTGCGCCCACGCTGTGCACGCAGGGCACGAAATGGCCGTCGCTGCCCAGCAGCTCGAGCACCGGGCGGCCCATGCGCGTCATCTTGCGCATGTTCACCGCCACGTAGGGGCTGTCGGACAGCTCGACGCCGATGTGCGCGATGTGCGAGCCCAGCGGCCCCATCGAGAACGGCACCACGTACAGCGTGCGCCCGCGCATCGCGCCGCGGAACAGCGCCGGCGTGCCGTCGGCCTGGCCGGTCTGCAGCAGCGCGCGCATCTGTTGTGGCGCCACCCAGTTGTTGGTCGGGCCGGCATCTTCCTGGCGCTGGCTGCAGATGAAGGTGCGGTCCTCGACCCGGGCGACGTCGCCGGGGTCGCTGCAGGCCAGGTAGCTGTCGGGGCGCTTGGCCTGGTTCAGCCGCCTGAAGGTGCCAGCGGCCACCAGCTGCTCGCACAGCCGGTCGTATTCCTGCTGCGAGCCGTCGCACCAGACCACGCCGGCGGCTTCGGTCAAGGCGGCGATTTCGGCAACCCAGGCGATCAGCCGTGCGTGCTTGACATAGGTCGGCACCTTCAGGCGCTGGCCTTCCATGGCGGGGTGATTCATGACAACTCCATTCGTCTAGCCAAGAAATGCGGGCGGGCATCCGGCAGCGGGCACGGATGCGCAGGCGCGCGGCGCTCGCGCGCGATGGCTGCAATTGTCGCCACAATGGCGGGCCAGGGGCGGCCAAGGGGTGCAAGCGGCCCGTCCGTGGTGCAGCCGGCTGCGCAAAGCGGCTTCGCCGAACACGGCTTCGAAGAGCTCGCCGGTCGGCTGGGCCGATGGCGCTGCGCTGCAGCATTCTCCCTTGCATTCCCAACGGCGGCAAACCAACATGATCCGGGTGCTGAGTGTCAACGTGGCGCGTGCCGCACCGCGCCGCATCGGCGAGCGTGATGTCGCCACGGCTTACGCCAAGCGCGCGGTCGATGGCGCGGTGGAGGTGCGCGTGCTCGGCCTGGCCGGCGACGAGCAGGCCGACCCGAGCGTGCACGGCGGACTGGCGAAATCGGTGTACGCCTACCCGCACGAGCACTACGCGTTCTGGCAGGTGGTGCGCGCCCAGGCGCGGGTGGCGGCGTGGGACGAGGTGCTCGGCCCCGGCGCGATGGGCGAGAACCTGACGCTGCACGGCCTGCTCGAAGGCGACATGTGGATCGGCGACTACCTGCGCTGGCCGCACTGCACGCTGGCGATCAGCGAGCCGCGCCGCCCTTGCTGCAAGTTCGACGACGCGATGGGCTTCAGCCAGGCGAGCAAGCTGATGCTGCAGTCGGGCTACTGCGGTGCCTACCTCAGCGTGATCGAAACCGGCCGCATCCAGGCCGGCGACGAGGCCACCTTGGTGCCGGGCCCGCGCGAGGTCAACCTGCGCGACCTGTTCGAGGCGCGGCGCGGCCGGCGCTGACGCCCGCCGCGAGCCGATGCTGGCTTACCGCCACGCCTTCCACGCCGGCAACCACGCCGATGTGCTCAAGCATGTCGTGCTGCTGCAGCTGTTGCGGCACATGGCGTTGAAGGACAAGGGCGTGCGCATCGTCGACGTGCACGCCGGTGCCGGTCGCTATGCGCTGGATGCGCCGCAGGCGCTGAAGAAGGGCGAGTTCCGCCAGGGGATCGGGCGGCTGTGGCCGCTCGAGCTCGCAGGCCTGCCCGAGCCCGTGGCGCACTACCTGCAGCAGGTGCGCGCGCTGAACCCCGATGGCGCGCTGCGCAGCTATCCGGGCTCGCCGCTGCTGGCCGCGCGGGCGCTGCGGCCGCAGGATCAGCTGCGGCTGTTCGAGCTGCACCCCAGCGACCACCAGGCCCTGCACGCGTTGCTGGGCGCTGCGCGCGGCGTGCAGCTGCAGCGCGCCGACGGCTTCGCCGCGCTGAAGGCGCAGCTGCCGCCGCCCACGCGCCGGGCGCTGGTGCTGCTGGACCCCAGCTACGAGGGCCACGCCGACTACGCGCGTGTGCAGCAGGCGCTGGGCGACGCGCTGCGCCGCTTCGCCGACGGTGTGTACATGGTGTGGTATCCGCTGGTCACCAAGCCGGGGGGCGCCGCCTTGGTGCAGGGGCTGAAGGCGCTGGCGCCGGGGGGCTGGCTGCACGCGCGGCTGAGCCTGCAGCAGCCCGACGCGCAGGGCTTCGGCCTGGCCGGCAGCGGCGTGTTGGTGATCAACCCGCCGCACACGCTGCACGCGCAGCTGCAAACGGTGCTGCCTTGGCTGGTGCAGGCGCTGCGGCAGCACGACGGCGCGCAGCACCTGCTGCAGCAGCACGCGGTCTGAGCGGACGGCGCTGCCGCGCGTCAGTCGACGCCCGCGGCACGATCGGCCGCGAAGCGCGCGGCCATCGCGGCGAAGCCGCCGGCATCGAGCGCGTTGCGCACCTCGCGCATCAAATCCAGGTAGTAGTGCAGGTTGTGGATGCTGGCCAGCATCGGGCCCAGCATCTCGCCGCAGCGGTCCAGGTGGTGCAGATAGGCGCGCGAGAAGCCGCGGCAGGCCATGCAGCCGCAACGGGGGTCGATCGGCCGCTCGTCGCTGCGGTAGCGTGCGTTGCGGATGCGCAGGTCACCGAAGCGGGTGAACAGGTGGCCGTTGCGCGCGTTGCGCGTGGGCATCACGCAGTCGAACAGGTCGATGCCGCGCGCCACGCCTTCAATCAGGTCTTCCGGCGTGCCCACGCCCATCAGGTAACGCGGCTTGTGCGCCGGCAGATGCGCCGGCGTGTGCGCCATGATGCGCTGCATCTCGGGCTTGGGCTCGCCGACGCTGACGCCGCCGATGGCGTAGCCGGGCAGGTCCATCGCGGCCAGCGCCGCCGCCGAGGCCTCGCGCAGGTGCTCGAACATGCCGCCTTGCACGATGCCGAACAGCGCATTCGGGTTGCCCAGCCGCCGGAACTCATCAAGGCTGCGCTGGGCCCAGCGCAGGCTCAGTTCCATCGAGCGGCGCGCCTGCGCTTCGCTGGTGAGCATGCCGGCGCTCTGGTAGGGCGTGCATTCGTCCAGTTGCATCACGATGTCGCTGTTCAGCACGGTCTGGATCTGCATGCTCAGCTCGGGCGTCAGGAACAGCTTGTCGCCGTTGACCGGCGAGGCGAACTTCACGCCTTGCTCGCTGATCTTGCGCCCCTTGCCGTCGGCGCCGCCCAGGCTCCACACCTGGAAGCCGCCGCTGTCGGTGAGCATCGGCCTGGGCCAGCCCTCGAAGCGGTGCAGCCCGCCGAACTGGCCGATCACCTCCAGCCCCGGGCGCAGCCACAGGTGGAAGGTGTTGCCCAGGATGATCTGCGCATCCATGTCCAGCAGCGATTGCGGCAGCACGCCCTTGACCGTGCCGTAGGTGCCCACCGGCATGAACATCGGCGTGTCGACCACACCGTGGTGCAGCGTCATGCGGCCGCGGCGCGCGGCGCCTTCGGTGCGCAGCAGTTCGAACTTCAGCATGGGGCGGCATTGTCGCCGCCGCCTGTCGATGCTCGGCAGGGGCGCTCGGCACAGGCGTTCGGCACAGACGCTCGGCATCGGCGCTCGGCATCGGCGCTCAGCGCGCCAGCAGCATCGCGTCGCCGTAGCTGAAGAAGCGGTAGCGGGCCTCGACCGCGTGGCGGTACAGCGCGCGCGCGTGCTCGTGGCCGGCGAAGGCGCTGACCAGCATCAGCAGCGTGCTGCGCGGCAGGTGGAAGTTGGTCAGCAATTGATCGACCACGCGGAACTCGAAGCCCGGCGTGATGAAGATGTCGGTCTCGGCCGCGCCCGGCTGCAGCGCACCGCCGCGCGCCGCCGACTCCAGCGCGCGCAGCGTGGTGGTGCCCACCGCGACGATGCGCCCACCGGCGGCGCGCGTGGTCTCGATGGCCTGCACCGCGCCGGCGCCCACCTCGTACCACTCGCTGTGCATGCGGTGTTCGGCCAGCGACTCGGTGCGCACCGGCTGGAAGGTGCCGGCGCCGACGTGCAGCGTCAGCGTCGTGCGCTGCACGCCGCGCTCGTGCAGCGCCTGCAGCAGCGCTTCGTCGAAGTGCAGCGCCGCGGTCGGCGCGGCCACCGCGCCCGGGCGGCGCGCGAACACCGTCTGGTAACGCGCCTCGTCGTCGGCCGCATCGGCATGCGTGATGTACGGCGGCAGCGGCACATGGCCGTGTGCTTGCAGCAGCGCCAAGGGGTCCGACGGCAGGCGCAGGTGGAACATCGCGCCGCCGGCGCCGCCGCGCCCCAGCACCTCGGCATCGAAGGCCTCGGCAAAACGCAGCACCGTGCCCGGCTTGGGCGGCTTGCTGGCGCGCAGTTGCGCCAGCACCTCGTTGCCCGGCAGCACGCGCTCGACCAGCGCCTGCACCGCGCCGCCGCTGTGCCGCTTGTGGCCGAACAGCCGCGCCTTGATCACACGCGTGTCGTTGAACACCAGCAGGTCGCCGCGGCGCAGCAGTTGCGGCAGTTCGCGAAACACATGGTCCGAGGGCGCCCGGCCGCGCCCGTCGAGCAGCCGCGAGCCGCTGCGCTGCGCGGCAGGGTGCTGCGCGATCAGCTCGGCGGGCAGGTCGAAGTCGAAATCGGCGACGGTGTAGGTGGGTGCGGTCATGTGCAGGCGGCGGGCGTGCGCCGGTGCGCCCGGCCGCCAGAGTATGCCCAGCGCCGGTCGCCGCAGGGCGCTGTGTAAAGTCGCGCTCGCGCTTGCGCGCTGCCTGCCGTGGCCGACACCCCCCTATCGCCATCGCCACCGACATCGATATCGCCATCGATATCGCCCAGGGCCTCGCCTGGGGCCTCGCCGCCGCGCAGCGCCAGCGGCCCGGCGCGCGCGATGGACCGGCTCGGGCTGCGCAGCGATCTCGACCTGGCCTTGCACCTGCCGCTGCGCTATGAAGACGAAACCCGGCTGACGCCGCTGCATGCGCTGCGCGACGGCGAGCCGGCGCAGGCCGAAGGCATCGTGGCCGAAGTGCGCATCGAGGCGCGGCCGCGCCGCCAGTTGGTGGTGCGGCTGATCGATGGCGGCGACGAGCTGTTGCTGCGCTTCCTGCACTTCTACCCGTCGCAGCAGCGCAGCATGGCGCCGGGCACGCGGCTGCGCGTGCGCGGCGAGGTGCGCACGGGCTTTTTCGGCCGCGAGATGGTGCACCCGGCGGTCAAGGCGGTGGCCGAACACAGTGTGCTGCCGCGCGCGCTGACCCCGGTCTACCCGGCCAGCGCGCAGCTGCCGCAGGCCTATCTGCGCAAGGCCATCGCCGGTGCCCTGGCGCGCGCGCCGCTGCAGGAAGTCTTGCCGCCCGAGCTGCTGCCGCCGGGCGTGCCGAGCCTGCGCGACGCGCTCGAGCTGCTGCACCACCCGCCGCCGCACGCCGCGCTGGGTGCCGTGGCCGATCACAGCCATCCGGCCTGGCAGCGCTTGAAGTTCGAGGAGCTGCTGGCACAGCAGCTGTCGCAGGCCCATGCGCGCGCGCAGCGCCGGCAGCTGCGCGCACCGCCGCTGCACGGCCGCGCCGCCGGCGGGCTGCGCCAGCGGCTGCAGGCGGCACTGCCGTTCGCGCTGACCGCGGCGCAGCAGCGTGTGGGCGTCGAGATCGCCGCCGACCTGGCGCGTGCGCAGCCGATGCACCGGCTGCTGCAGGGCGACGTCGGCTCGGGCAAGACCGTGGTCGCGGCGCTGGCCGCGGCCACGGCCATCGATTCGGGCTGGCAATGCGCGCTGATGGCGCCCACCGAGATCCTGGCCGAACAGCACTTTCGCAAGCTGGTGCAGTGGCTGGCGCCGCTGGGCGTGGGTGTGGCCTGGCTCAGCGGCAGCCGCAAGGGCAAGGCGCGCGCGGCGATGGTCGAACGCGTGGCCAGCGCCGAGGCGATGCTGGTGGTGGGCACCCATGCGGTGATCCAGCACGACGTGCATTTCGCGCGGCTGGGGCTGGCCATCGTCGACGAGCAGCACCGCTTCGGCGTGCTGCAGCGTCTGGCGCTGCGGCGCAAGCTGGCCGACGCTGCGGCCGGCCTGGAGCCGCACCTGCTGATGATGAGCGCCACGCCGATCCCGCGCACGCTGGCGATGAGCTACTTCGCCGACCTGGAACTCAGCACCATCGACGAGCTGCCGCCGGGGCGCACGCCGGTGCTGACCAAGGTCTTCGCCGACACCCGCCGCGAGCAGGTGGTGGCGCGCGTGCGCGACGAGCTGGCGCAGGGGCGGCAGGCCTACTGGGTGTGCCCGCTGATCGACGAGCCCGCGGCCGACGGCGCGGCGCCGCCCGCGCGGGCGCAGGCCGACGCAGCGCGCGCCGGCCTTGCCGATGCCGCGCGCGGGCCCGGCGCCATGGCCGAGCTGCGCCACGCCACGCAGACCTTCGAGGAGTTGAGCGCGGCGCTGCGCGAGCACCGCGTCGGGTTGCTGCACGGGCGCATGAAGGCCGCCGACAAGGCGCAGGTGATGGCGCAATTCGTCGCCGGTGAATTGCAGCTGCTGGTGGCCACCACGGTGATCGAAGTCGGCGTGGACGTGCCCAACGCCAGCCTGATGGTGGTGGAGCATGCCGAGCGCTTCGGCTTGAGCCAGCTGCACCAGCTGCGCGGCCGCGTCGGCCGCGGCAGTGCGGCCAGCGTGTGCGTGCTGCTGTATGCCGCGCCGCTGGGCGCGTCGGGCAAGGCCAGGCTGAAGGCGATGCTCGACACGCAGGACGGCTTCGAGATCGCGCGGCGCGACCTCGAGCTGCGCGGCCCCGGTGAGTTCATGGGCGCGCGCCAGTCGGGCGATGCGCTGCTGCGCTTTGCCGACCTGGCCGAGGACAGCCGGCTGCTGCAGCACGCGCGCGCGGTGGCGCCGCGGCTGCTGCTGCAGCATGCGCAGGCGGCGCAGGCGCACGTGCAGCGCTGGCTGGGCGCCGGGGCCGAGTTTTTGAAGGCCTGATCGGCGCGCGGGGCTGCCGCGGTGCGTGGTGCGCACCGGCGCTCACGCGGCGGCTGGCGTGGCCGGCTGGGCCGCGGCTGCGCCGGGCGAGCGCCACTGGCCGTCGATCAGCAACTGGTGCGGGCGGAACTGCGACTTGTAGGCCATCTTCGGGCTGCGCTCGATCCAGTAGCCCAGGTACACATGGCGCAGTTTCAGCGCCTTGGTCTGCTCGATCTGCCACAGCACGCTGTAGGTGCCGTAGCTGGCGTCGTCCTCGGGCTCGTAGAAGGTGTACACCGCCGACAGGCCGTCGTTCAGCACGTCCAGGATCGACACCATCTTCAGCGCGCCGGTGCTGCCGTCGGCGCGCGGTTCACGGAACTCGACCAGCCGCGAATTGACCCGGCTTTGCAGCAGGAACTGGGTGTACTGGTCGACGCTGTCGTGGTCCATGCCGCCGCCGCTGTGGCGCCCGGCCTGGTAGCGCAGGTACAGCTGGTAGTGCTCGGGCAGGTAACCCAGGCGCAGCACCCGTGCCTTCAGGTGGGCGTGCGCCTTCCAGGCGCGGCGCTGGCTGCGCGACGGCGTGAAGCCGGCCACCGGCACGCGCAGCGGCACGCAGGCGCGGCAGCCGTCGCAATAGGGCCGGTAGGTGAACATGCCGCTGCGCCTGAAGCCGCTGGCCACCAGGCCCGAATAGACGTCGGCGTTGATCAGGTGGCTGGGCGTGGCCACCTGCGAGCGCGCCTGGCGCTGCGGCAGGTAACTGCAGGGGTAGGGGGCCGTCGCATAGAACTGCAACGACGACAGTGGGAGTTCCTTCGGGTGCGTCACGCGCCATTCCTGCCGGGGGTGTGGCGCAGCGCCTCCAGCTGCAGCCACATCGAACCATCATAGGTCCACGCGGCGATGTCGGCCTGCCCCGAGGCGCGGCACACATGCTGCTCGAAGGGCTGGCGCGCCATCTCGCACGCGCCCAGCGACGCGAGGTGCGCGGTGTTTTGCTGGCAGTCGATCAGCGCCACGCCGTGCGTGCGGCAAAACGCCACCAGCGCCGCCAGCGCGATCTTCGACGCGTCGCTGGCCCAGGCGAACATCGACTCGCCGAACACCATGCGGCCGATCGCCACGCAGTACAGGCCGCCGACCAGCCGCCCGTCGACCCAGGTCTCGACGCTGTGCACCCGGCCCAGGCGGTGCCAGCGGCGGTAGGCGGCGACCATCGCCGGCACGATCCAGGTGCCTTGCTGCGCGTGGCGCGGCGTGTGCGCGCAGGCGTCGATCACGCGGGCGAAGGCGCTGTCGAAGCGCACTTCGCAGGCCGGGTCGGCGACGAAGCGGCGCAAGGTCCTGGCCAGGCTCCTGGAGACCTTGAAGCGCGACAGCGGCAGCACCATGCGCGGGTCCGGACTCCACCACAGCACCGGCTGGCCCTGGCTGAACCAGGGGAACACGCCGCTGCGGTAGGCCTGCTCCAGCCGCTGCGGCGCCAGGCCGCCGCCGGCGGCCAGCAGGCCCGGCGCTTCGCTGCGTGGCCCCAGCGCCAGGCTCGTGGGCGGCAGCGGATCGTCGTCGTCGATCCAGTTCAGCGTCTGCATCGCCCGCACTATGGCAGCGCCGCTGCGATCCCGCACCCCCGGACATCCGGGTCGATTCGGATCCGGAAATGCTTGACACCTGAAGAGTTGAGTTAAAAACTACCACCCATTGCCAGTGACGGATGGAGCGCTCGATCGATGAAGATCGTCTGCGTCGGCGGCGGCCCCGCGGGCCTGTACTTCGGGTTGTTGATGAAGCAGCTCGATGCGCGCCACGACATCACCGTGGTCGAGCGCAACAAGCCCTACGACACCTTCGGCTGGGGCGTGGTGTTCTCCGAC
>CAYZGL010000184.1:0-8896 GCA_964477985.1 uncultured Rubrivivax sp.
GTGACGCTGGTGATCGGGAAGATCTCGCGCGGGAAGTAGATCTTCTTGATCAGCGGAGTGTTGCCCACCACGCTGTTGACACCCTCGCTGGCCGATTCCTGGAAGAAGATCCACGGCATCAGCGCGGCGAAGGTCAGCACCGGATAGGGCACGCTGCCGCTGTCGATGCCGACGAAGCTCCTCACCAGCGTGAAGATCAGCATCAGCGTCACCGGTTTGATGACCGCCCAGGCGATCCCCAGGTAGGCCTGCTTGTAGCGCAGCGCGATGTTCTTCCACGCCAGCGTGGCGACCAGTTCGCGGTAGTCGTAGAGGTTCTGGGCAACGCGGAGCATGGGGTTGGGGCACGGCGACGCTTGCGGACGCGGGCGGAGCCTTGGCAGGCGGGGCATCCTAGCAGCGTGAGGCGAACTTCCCGCCGCACAGCGGCGGGCACTGTGCGAAGCATCACTGTGTGCCCGCCCGCAAGGGGACAGCGGTCACTTGACAACGATGTGCAGCATCTTGGCGCGCTGCTCGGCGGCCTGCACGCTCGGCGCCAGCCGGCACGCCGGGGCCAGGTGGGCGCGGGTGTACTGCAGGTGGCCATCGGCGGCTTGCAGGTTGCCCTGGCGCGCCTTCATCGGCAGCAGCGGATTCGCCGCGCGGTTGAGCGCCGCCAATGCCGGGCAGAAGTGGTTGAACCATTCGCCGCATCCATAGGCCTTGGTGCCCGGCCCCGGGAAACTCTGCGGCCGCAGATCGGCCTGACAGTACGGCGGCAGCTGTGCGATTTCGGCTTCGGTGGGGTGCCATTCGTCTCGCCCAAGGTAGGGGTCGGGTGCCTGTGCCCAGCCGGCGGCACTGGCGCCGATCAAGATGGTTGCGGCAAGCGCTTTGATCGCCATGGTTGGGGCACTGGTCGGGCCACGGGTCATGCACAAGCTCCTGGGTTCAAGGCCTTGCGGCGAACCGGCGGGTGGGCCGCGGTGAGCCATCATAGTTCGGCCCGTGCCGGCATCGCGGCGTGCACGTGCCGCGGCGGCGAGTCCGGGAAGCCGCCGGCGGATCGTCAGGCCAGGCCGATGCGCGCAGGTTCAGGCGGGCCGCGGCTGCTGCCGCAGCCACTGCTCCAACATCATCAAGATCCACACCATGTCGCCGTAGTACCCCGGATGCTGCGGCAGCAGTTCGTCGACGAGTTGCCGCGCGAATGCCGCGCGCACGATGCCGCGCCCGGCCAACGCGTGCAGCGAATCGGTGGCAAAGGCCTTCAGGCCCGCGTGCCGCGTGGCCCACACGCCGAAGGGCAGCCCGAAGCCCTGCTTTTTCTTGGCGAGGATCTCGTCGGGCAGGAAGCCGCGCAGCGCTTCCTTGAAGAACCAGCGCAGCTTCAGCCCCTTGAGCTTGTACTCGGTGGGCAACCCCAGCGAGAAGTCGACCAGCGCCTGCTCGAGGAACGGGAAGCCGACCGCGACGCCGGCCAGCGCGGTACTGCCGCGCACCTTGGGCAGGTCGGCTTCGGCCAGCGTGTAGCGCCAGTCGTAGGCCAGGGTGCGGTTGAGCGCACCGGCTCCCTGCGCCTGCTGCCACACGGCGCGCTGCTGGCGCAGCGGGTCGGCGGGGTCGACGCGCGCCAGGAACTCGGGCGCGAAGATGTTCTCGGGGCCCAGGCGCAGCAGCAGGTTGTACATCTGCATGCGGTCGGGCAGCGGCACCTTGGCCTGCTGTACGTAGCTGCGGCCCTTGCGCGCCAGCGGCAGGCTGCCGATGGGGGTGCGCTCGAGCAGCGGCTCCATCAGCGCGCTGCGCAGCGGCGCGGGCACGTGGCCGTACCAGCCGAAGATGCGCTGCTTGGCGTAGCGGCTGTTGCCGCCGAAGAGTTCGTCGCCGCCGTCGCCGGCCAGCAGCCGCGTGACGCCGTGCTTGCGCGCCATCACCGCGCAGTGGTAGGCCGGCAGCACCGAGCTGTTGCCGAAGGGCTGGTCGCAGTGCGCCGCCACCTGCGGGATGCTGCGCACCAGGTCTTCGGGCGTCACGTAGTACTCGTGGTGCTCGGTGCCGAAGCGCCTGGCGGCGATGCGCGCGAACTGCATCTCGTCGTAGCCCTCGGCCTCGAAGCCGATCGAGTAGGTGGCGGCCGCTCGGCCGGCCACTTCGCCGATCATGCCGGCCACCGTCGAGCTGTCGGTGCCGCCGCTGAGGAAACACGCGGGTTTGCTGCCGTCGAGCTGCGCGGCCACGGCCTCGCGCAGCCGCTGCTTGAAGGCCCCCGCCAAAGACTCGAAGTCGCCGCGTGCCGGCTCTTCGAAGCGTGGCGTCCAGTACGGCAGCAGCGTAATGCGTCCGTCCTCGAACCAGGCGAGGTGCGCCGGCGGCAGGCGATGCACGCCCTGGAAGATGGTGCGCGGCGAGGGGACGACGTGGAAGTACAGGTAGTCGTAGATCGCCTGCGGGTCGATCTCGGCGCGCGGTGCCAGCGCGGCCAGTTCGTCGGCACGCTCGGCGAAGTGCAGCTTGCCGTCGACGATGCGCCAGCACAGCGTGCGCATCGCGAAACGGTCCACGGCGAGCAGGCCGTGCCCGCCGGCGTCGCTCAGCCCGACCGCGAAATCACCGCCGACCGCCGCGGCCACTGCGGCGGCGGCTGCCGCCGAGGCCCCGGCCTCGGCCAGTGCAGCGCGCCATGCGGCGGCGGGGCCGTGCTCGGCCGCGATGCGCGCCAGCCGCGCGTCGGTGAAGCGCGGATTGCCGAGCGCCAGGCCGGCTGCGGGGCGCTGCGAAGTGGCGGAATCGTCCTGTCGGATGCTGGGGTTCATGTCGCGCGGCACAGGCTGGCAGGCGGCGTCAGGGACGCCATGCTAGCGGCCCTTCGCGCGGCGGAAGCCGGCTTGCGAAACGAGCCCGTGCACAAGTCGATCGTTTGTGCCGTGTCAGCGCGGCACGATCTCGACCTGTGCGCCGAGCTCGCCCTCGCGGAACCAATAGCGCACCGTTCGCTGCGGCCCCGAGACCTCGGCGGCGACGCGCCCCGCTTCCTCGATCAGGCTGACGCGATGCGGCGCCGGGTCGCCCAGGCGGCGCGGCAGCAGCACCACCAGGAAGCGGTCGGCCGCCTGGTCGCTCTGCGGCATGAGTTCGAGCCGCCAGCGCCCGGGCTCGGTGCGGTGCGCAGGAGACTGTTCGATCGTCGGCAAGAGCTTGCCGTGTTCGTCGTAGTTGACGTCGTCGACGAAGAACTCGAAGCCGCGGCCGCCGACCGGCAGCAGCATCGCCGCCTGCGGCAGCAGCACGCGCCCTTCGAGGCGCCCGCCGTCGCGGCCCGGGCCCTGACGTGGCGCCACTTCGGCGACGAAGCTGCGGCCGTCGATCTGCGGCCGGTTCGCGGTGTGCAGCAGCCAGCGCTTGCGAAACGCCGCCTTCGACGCGACCACGTCGTCGTAAACGACGACCACGTCGTCGATCCGGTCGTAGGCGAATACGCGCCATGCGCGTTCCACGCGGCGCGTGCGTTGCGAGAAGGTGCCGCGGCCCGACAGCGCGTTGGTATAGGCCGGCGTGATGTCGGCCACCGCCAGCGCGATGCCGTCCCTGTCCTCGAAGCGCTCGATGCGGCCGGTGTGGTACAGCTCACGCTTGGCCAGCCACTCGTCCAGATCGAGCGGCGCCGGCTCGATGCCCCAGCCGGAACCGACGCGGCGTTGTCCGCCGTCGTTGGCGATCGGGCGCGGTCGTTCCTGCGGTTTGGCGGGCAACGGCAGCTTGTCGGCCGGGTCGGTGACGGTGATCGTGTTGTGCGCGATCGTCTGGTAGCTGTAGTTCAGATGGTGGTCCGATCCGTAGTCCGGCCCGTAGTTGGCGCCGCTGTCGAGTGCGAGCGCGCCGCCTTGGTAGATGGTGAAGCTGCCCTGGTCGAGGTGCGTGTGCGACCAGAAGTTGTCGCCGGCCTTGAACGACACCATCGTCGCCTCGGGCGTCCACGCGCTGCGCGCGATGACCCAGCCGATGCCGTCGAAGAGCCTGGCCAGCGGTTTTCGCGACAACGCGGCAGGGTCGATCAGCCAGGGCAGCGGCAGCGGGCCCCAGGGCCACGCAGTGGGTGCGAAGGCGTCGGGCGGGCCCATCGTGTACGCGGCCGCGTCGCGGTATTCGATCGCCAGCGGGATGCGTGCAGGCACGGCGCGATCAAACCACGACCCGTCGCCGATGCGCAGGTGTGTGCCGTCGGGGCGCGTGCGGTGGATCAGGAAGTCGAGAAAGCCGCGGATGCCGGGCTCGCCGGCGAACAGGTCTTCGCCGGTGGCGCTGCGCCACATCGCCGGCACTTCCCAGATCGCGCCGCCGATGCCGATGCCGACATATTCGCCGCCCTCGTGCCAGCCGCCGTGGCGGCCCATCACCTGGCGCCACACCGGCAGCACGCGGTTCTTCCACAGGTCGGCCGTGAACGCCATGACCGGGTCGGCGCGCGCATCGTCGCTGTACAGCGCCAGCGAGCACGCGACCAGCGCCTGGAACGGCGCGTTGTACAGGTACACGTTGTACGGCGACAGCCGCTCGCTGCGGATGACGTGCACCAGGTAGGCGCAGCCCTCGGCGAGCTTGCCGCGCAGCAGCTCGCGCTGCATCGGGCTCCAACGCTCGTAAAGCCAGTCGTAGGCCACGACCAGCGGGCGCACCTGGTCGTGGCCGCGCCATTCGAACCGGGTCGACATCAGCTGCGTGTGCAGCCTGGCCAGATCCTGGCTGCCGGGCTCGATGAACTCGAGCACCGTGCGTGCCTGGACGCTGTAGGCGTCGGGCGAAGCCACCGCGGCCAGGCGCCGCATCTCGCCGAGGTAGGCGCCGCCGTCGCGCTGCAGGCGCGCGATGTCCTCGGCGCTCGGGTGGGGCAGCCGCGGATGCGCGCGCCTGAAGCCCGGCAGGTCGGCCGGCGGCAGCGCCTCGCCCGGCGGCAACTGCGGCAGCGCCGATTCGTCGGCCGGCTTCTCCGCATGCGGCGTGGCGCGCAGCGCGCCGATGCCGATCAGCGTGGCCGCAGTGACCGCGCCAGCCCAGGCCAGCCGGCGCGCTGCGCGCTGGCGGTGATGCATGGCGCGCGCGCCGCGCGCAGGGCTTGCGGCCGCCGGCGGCGCCGCCGCACCGCACGCCGCCCTGGGCGCAGCGGTGCGCGCGGCGAGCCTGACCAGCGCCGCATGCACCAGCGCGGCACCGGCCGCGGCGATCAGCACATTGGTCGGATCGGGCTTGGCGCCGGCAACGAACAACTTCAGCGTCTCGATCGCCAGCGCGACCGCGGCTGCGGCCACTGCGGCCAGGCCGGCGCGCGCCGCCCGCGGCCGCAGCAGCCACAAGCCGATGCCGACCGGTGCGTAGGCGGCCGCGTTCGCGAGCAGGCTCCACATCGCCGCGGTCTCGGTGGTGAAGTAGTGGTAGTAGAACGGCATGAACCTTGTGGCGCGCAGCTTCTCGGCCGCCGCCCAGGTCGGCTCGAGCCGGCCCGCGAATCCGTTGAGGCCTGCGAGTACCGCCAGGTACAGCGGCGTTGCCGCCAGCACCGCGGCGCGCAACGCACGTGCGTGGCGTTCGATCAGCTCGAAGCGCAGCGTGTGCTGCAGCGCCAGACCCCACGCGACGCCCAGTGCGCGCGTCAGCAGCGACACCCCTTGGCTCACGCCCGACGCGAGCAGCAGTTGGCCGCCCTCGATGACCAAGCCGAGCGCCAGGCCGACGAGGAAGGCGGCCGGCACACGCAGCGAAGGCACTGCCCACGCCAGCAGCGCGCCGATCGGCATCGCGAGCAGCAGCTCGGTGCCGAGCTTGACCGAGCACGCCAGCGCGCCGCCGCACGAGCCTGCGACGCCCCAGGTGGCGACGTCCGGATTGGCCAGCTTGTCGCGCAACTCGGCCGACGAGACCAGCAGGTCATAGGGGAAGAACGACAGTGCGAGGTAAGCAAGCACGAACAGCGCGAGAAAGGAGCGGTGCGCACCCGTGCCGCCGCGCAGGAAGCCCCGCCACAGCGCGAACAACTTCGGCCCCGCGGCGAACCACAGCGCGATGCCCAGCGCCGTGCCGATGGTCTCGGCGATCAGGTCGTTCTGCGAGACGGTGCGCGGCGGAAAGTACAGCTGCGCGAACTCGATCGCGAACGCCAGTGCAACGCAGCCGATCGCGACCACCGACGCGCTGATCGCTGCCACCCACGGCCGGCGGCCGATGGCCAGCGCCGCGCTCCAGAGGAACGACAGCGGGATGTACAGCAGGATGTTCGCCACCCAGTCGGCGCGCGACGCGACGCCGAGTTCCAGGTACGGGATCGCCTCGAACGCGGCGAGCGCGTCGGCGGTGGCCTGCGGGCGCCAGTCGAAAGGAATCAGCGAGCCGTAGACGACGAACAGCGCGTACAGCAGCGCGGCCGCGGCGATACGGCCGCGAGAATGCGGGGGCACGGCGGTGTGGGCTGACACGCGGCAGGGCGTGAGCGAATCCTGGCAGCGAGGGGTCAGGCCGCCACCAGCTTGAAGCCCACGGCGACGAGCACCACCGCGATCGCCGGGCGGACGAACCGTTCGGGCGCACGGTCGCTGAAGTGCGCGCCGAGCAGCACGCCCGGGATCGAACCGATCAGCAGCGCCGCGAGCAGGCCGCCATCGACGTGGCCCATCCACAGGTGGCCGCTGCCGGCCACCATCGTCAGCGGCACCGCGTGGACCAGGTCGGTTGCCACCAGCCGGCGTGGCGTCATCCGCAATGGATACAGGTAAGAGAGCATCACCGCTCCGAGTGCGCCGGCGCCGACGGAGGTCAGCGTGACCAGCACGCCGAGTATGGCGCCGGCGGCGACGGTCAACGCCGGCTGCCAATGCTTGAAGCGCTCGGCGGCACCGAGCCGCAGCGACCGGCCGAGCGCCTGCACCTGTTTGCGCAGCAGCATCGCCAAGGCGGTGAGCACGATCATCGCGCCCAGCGCATTCAGGATCAGACCCTCTTTAACCTGCGGTCCGCCGGCGAATTTCAGCCAGACGAGGGTCAGCACGGCCGCTGGCAGGCTGCCCAGGCAAAGCCGGCGCAGCACCTGCCAGTCGACGTTGCCGCGGCCGTGGTGCAGGCCGCCGCCGGCGATCTTGGTGATTGCCGCGAACCACAGGTCGGTGCCGACCGCCACCGCCGGCGCCTGGCCGAACACCAGCACGAGCAGCGGCGTCATCAGCGCGCCGCCGCCGACCCCGGTCAGCCCGACCAGGAAACCGACGCCAAGGCCGGCCGCGGCATGGGCGAAGTCCATCGTTCGGCTGTCAGCGCACGATGCCGAGCTCTTGCAGCCGGTGCACGACCCGCTCGGCGGCCGCGTCGGCCGGCGTGACTGTCGTGTCGATGCGCAGTTCGGGTTGCTCGGGCGGTTCGTAGGGCGAGTCGATGCCGGTGAAGTTCTTCAACTCGCCGCGGCGTGCCTTCTTGTACAGCCCCTTGACGTCGCGCTCTTCGGCGACTTCGAGCGGCGTGTCCACATGCACTTCGATGAACTCGCCGTGCGCGACCAGTGAGCGTGCCATCTGGCGCTCGGCGCGGAACGGCGAGATGAACGCGGTGATCACGATCAGCCCGGCGTCGACCATCAGTCGTGCGACCTCGGCGATACGGCGGATATTCTCCACGCGGTCGGCCTCGGTGAAGCCCAGATCGCGATTCAGCCCGTGTCGCACGTTGTCGCCGTCGAGCAGGTAGGTGTGGCGGCCCAGCGCGTACAGGCGCTTTTCGACCAGGTTGGCGATCGTGCTCTTGCCTGCGCCCGACAGGCCGGTCAACCAGATCACGCAGGGCTGCTGCCCCTTGGACTCGGCGCGTGCCGCCTTGTCGACGTCGACATGCTGCAGGTGGATGTTGTGCGCGCGGCGCAGCGCGAAGTGCAGCATGCCGGCGCCGACGGTGGCGTTGCTCATCCGATCGATCAGGATGAAACCGCCCATCTCGCGGTTGTTGCGATAGGGATCGAAGGCGATCGGCCGGTCCAGCGACAGGTTGACGACGCCGATCTCGTTCAGGTCGAGCTTCTTGGCCGCCAGGTGCTCGAGCGTGTTGACGTTCACTCGATACTTCGGCTCGGTGATCGTCGCGTTGACCGTGCGCGCGCCGATCTTCAGCAGGTACGGCCGGCCGGGGTACATCGGCTCGTCGGCCATCCACACCAGCGTCGCCTCGAACTGGTCGGCGACCTCGGGCGGGCTGTCCGCGCTGGCGAGGACGTCGCCGCGCGAGACGTCGATTTCGTCGGCCAGCGTCAGCGTCACCGACTGGCCCGCGACCGCGAACGGCAGATCGCCGTCGGGGCCGATCACCCGCGCCACCTTCGTTTCGCGTCCCGAGGGCAAAACGCGGATGCGGTCTGCGGGCTTGACCACCCCGCCTGCGATCGCGCCGGCAAAGCCGCGGAAGTGATGGTCGGGCCGATTGACCCATTGCACAGGCAGGCGCAGCGGCCCGCGCTGCTGCTGCGTCTCGTCCATCTCGACGCTCTCGAGACAGGCCATCAGTGTCGGGCCGTGATACCACGGCGTATTCGGGCTGGGCTCGAGCATGTTGTCGCCGACCAGCGCCGACAACGGGATCGCGGTGACGTCTTCGATGCCGATGCGCTGCGCGAAGGCGAGGTACTCGTCGACGATGCGTTCGAAGGCCTTCGCGTCGTAGCCGATCAGGTCCATCTTGTTGACCGCGAGAACGACCTTGCGGATGCCGATCAGGCCGACCAGAGCGCTGTGCCTGCGGGTCTGCGTCAATACGCCCTTGCGCGCATCGGCCAGTATCACCGCAGTGTCGGCAGTCGACGCGCCGGTGATCATGTTTCGCGTGTACTGCTCATGGCCGGGCGTGTCGGCGACGATGAACTTGCGCCGGTCGGTGCTGAAGTAGCGGT
>CAYZGL010000185.1:0-8833 GCA_964477985.1 uncultured Rubrivivax sp.
TCCCTCGCGGCATAAGTGCGGCCCGCTGGAAGGCGAAATTCGATGGGCACCTCATGCGGCAACAGGGTCAGGTCTTGCCTCTTGCCTCGATTCGTTCGATCGGAATTCCCTCATGCTCGCCCAGCGGCAACGGATGGCGCTTGTCGCCCGAAGCGATCAGGTCGGCGAAGGAAGGGTCAGGTCTTGCCTTTTGCCCGGGCGCTCGACGTCCCGTCTGGGATCCAGCGCTCGGGACTGCGCGCCGTACGCCTGGTGATGGAGGATTCCGGCACCGCCGGCGATGTGCTACCTTGTGCGTACGGCGTAACACAAGACGGCAACACCATGAGCGAAGCAACCTTCAGCTTTCGGGTTGATGAGGCCCTGAAGAACGAGTTCGCTGCGGCCGCGAAGGCCCGCGACCGCACTGGCGCGCAGCTTCTGCGCGACTTCATGCGCGAGTTCGTGCTGCGGCAGCAGGAAGCGGCCGAGCATGACGCCTGGTTCCGCCGCCAGGTGCAAGCCGGCCTGGATTCGGCCAACGCCGGCCGCCTGGTGCCGGCCGCCGAAGTCGGAGTCAAGTTCGCAGGCCGCCGCGCTGCCACGCGGCGCCGGCTCGAAGTGTCCGGATGATGGAACTTCGCTGGACACCGGAAGCCATCCAGGACCGCGAAGCGATCTATGACTACATCGAAGCCGACAACCCAACCGCGGCCCTGGCCCTCGATGAGTTGTTCGAACAGAGGGCTGGGCGCCTGGTCGACCACCCCGGTCTTGGCCGGCCCGGTCGTGTCGCCGGCACCCGCGAGCTGGTCGCGCACCCGAACTACATCCTGATTTATGACGTTGCCGGCGATTTGGTGCGCATGCTGCGTGTGTTGCATGCCTCCAGGCAATGGCCGTCGTTGAGCCAATAGAGCCGCCCGGCTGCACGGAGCCGGGGTCAGGTCTTGCCTCTTGCCTCTTGCCTCGACCAGCTCGACGGCCTGGCGTGCGGTGATGATCGGAATGCCCTCATGCGCGTGCGCGCCCAACGGCAACCGATGGCGCTTGTCACCCGAAGCGATCAGGTCGGCGCGGCCGGCCTGTGCGGCGGCAAGCCCATGGGCGTCGTTGTCGGTGCCGCGACCACCACGGCCAACTTGCGGCAACGGGGTCAGGTCTTGCGTCTTGCCTCGACCCGCTCGATCGGAATGCCCTCATGCTCGCCCAGCGGCAACAGATGGCGCTTGTCGCCCGAAGCGATCAGGTCGGCGCGGCCGGCCTGTGCCGCGGCAAGCCCATGATTGTCGTTGTCGGTGCCGCGACCACCACGGCCAACTTGCGCAGGCCGCTGACCAGGCTTACCGGCGCCAGGCCCGCGCGGGCAAGCCGCACGCTGAACTTCGCCCGCGACAGCACGTCCAGCCGCTCGGCCGACAGCGCCTCACTCGCGCACAACTCGAAGTCACCGGCCATTCCTGCGGCCGGCCGGGGGCGGGCGGTGGCGCCGAACAGTGCGTCGGCGACGGCGACGACGGGCATCGCCAGTGGCGTGCGGCCGAGTGCGAGTTCGGCCCGGCGCGTGCGCTATGCCGACCCGACGACGATGCCGGCCGAAGTCGGATCCACGATGACCGTGGCGCAGCGAACCGAGTAGGATCCCGGGCGGAGGCGACTCATGGACGAAGGCATCGACAATCCGATCATCGGGCACTTGAAGGGCTTGCGTTCGGACGTGCAATCGTTGCGCAGCGAAATGCACGCTGAGTTCAGGGACGTGAAGCTGCGTCTGTCCAGCGTCGAGACCGCCAACGTGGGCGCGAAGCACGAATCGGCCGACATTCGCGGCGATTTCGTAAGACAACAGGTCAGCCTCGACAGCTTGCTCGAGCGCATACAGCGCATCGAGCGGCGTCTCGAGCTTTCATAGCGAAAGGCGGGGTCAAGAGACGGGGTCAGGTCTTGCCTTTTGCCTGACTGGCCTGCACGGCGATCTCTTCCCGGGCGATGACCCGGCTCACCCGGGAGACCGACAGCCCCAGCTCGGCGGCGATGGCGGTCATTCGCAGGCCCGCTTGCCGACAGCGGTGCCTCGGGTCAACGCCGAACAGCCGGGCAACGGCGGCACCGAACGCCGATCGCCGGCCGAGCGGGCGCAGCCCGCGCATGGGCACCGCCGTGCTACCATTGTGCTTACGTTGACAAGGGAGTCTCGCCGCCATGGAAGTCGCGATTCGCAAGATGGGCAACTCGCAGGGCGTCTTGATTCCCAAGCCGATCCTGGCGCAGCTCGGCCTGCAGGGCACGGCGGATCTGCGCGTGCGCGACGGCGTCATCGAGATTCGCGCCGTGCGGCGCAACCCGCGCGAGGGCTGGGCCGACGATGCACGGCGCCTCGCGCAACTCGGTGACGATGCGCCGGTCTGGCCCGAATTCGGCAACGCTGCCGACGCCGAACTGGTCTGGTGATGAAGGCCGGAGACATCTGGCTGGCCCAGCTCGACCCGACGCTGGGCAGCGAGATACGCAAGACGCGCCCGTGCGTGGTGGTGTCGCCGGTCGAGATGAACGCTCATCTTCGCACCGTGATCGTGGCGCCGATGACCACCGGCTCGCGGCCGGCCGCGTTCAGGGTGGCGGTCACCTTTCAGGGCAAGCAGGGCTTGATCGTGCTCGACCAGATGCGCGCCCTGGACCGCGTGCGCCTGGTCCAGCGCCTGGGGGCCCTGCGCGCCCCGACGTTGGCGCTGACGCTGCAGGCCTTGCAGGCCATGTTTGCGCCGTGAAGAGGGGAAGAGGCAAGGAAGCTCAAGCAAAGGTCAGGTTTTGACTTTTGCCACCTTGTCGTCCCGCGCCGTAAGCTCCTCGCGCGCGATGACCCGGCTCACCCGGGAGATCGACAGCCCCAGCTCGGCCGCGATGGCGGTCATCGGTAGGCCCGATTCACGATCGGCGCGCCAGATCGCCTGGTCGCGCGTGGGGCCGTGCTGCAGCCACTGCTGCAGCCCGGGCGACACGCCGCGGCGCTGCGCCCGCAGCACCTCGATCGCGCCGGCGCGCGACGGCTCGGCCAGCGCGAGCATGCGTGCGACGAAGTCGTCGTCGCCCAGGTAGATCTGCTCGCGCAGGCCGTCGTCCCACAGCGGCTGGCCACGCGCGGCGTCCACCAGCAAAACGGGGTCAGGTCTTGCATCTTGCCTCGACCAGCTCGACGGCCTGGCGTGCGGTGATGATCGGAATGCCCTCATGCGCGTGCGCGCCCAGCGGCAACCGATGGCGCTTGTCACCCGAAGCGATCAGGTCGGCGCGGCCGGCGTGTGCCGCGGCAAGCCCATGATCGTCGTTGTCGCTGGCGCGACCACCACGACCAACTTGCGCAGGCCGCTGACCCGGCTTACCGGCGCCAGGCCCGCCCGGGCAAGCCGCACGCTGAACCGAGCAGTTGCATTTTGATTGCCGTCATGACGCCGCTCCCGTACGTCGGAATGAGTTCAGCCTGCCGGCCCGGCTCCATGCCGACCCAGGCGGTCGGGGCCGGGCCCCCCAGGTGATGCAGCGCGAACCGTACGCCGCGGCGAAGCTGCGATTCGGTTGGCGCCGCAGCCGGGTGTGCATGTGTCGCGCGGCGGCGTGCGCTCGATCCAGCTTTGCAGCCTTTCTGCTGATCTGCGCGCATGAAAGCCACCGTCACCCTGACCTGCCGCGGGGTCGTCACGTTGCCGGCCAAGCTGCGCCAGGCGCTCGGCCTGCAAGCCGACGACCAGTTGATCGCCGAGACCACCCCCGAAGGCCTGCTGCTGCGTCCCGCTTCCGGCGCCTTGCCCGCGCCTGCCTCCTTGCACGCCTCGATCCGTCTCGGTGAACACCAAACGTAGTAAGCTCGACACCATGAGCGACGAGCCGTCCAACGTCATCATCGAGCACCTGGAGGCGCTGCGTTCTGAAATCGCCGCCGTAAAGACGGACACCAGCGAGATCAGAACCCGGCTGGGTCAGGTTGAAACCGGCCTCGCGGGGCTGCGGCGCGATTTCGCGCACGCCGACGAGAACACGGCAATCCTCAGCGTCAGGCTTGACCGTCTGATCGAGCGCATGGAACGACTGGAGCGGCGGCTGGAGCTGGCGTGATCGCGCGCTGAGCATGGGGGTCCCGCCGCCCGCGGGCTCGCGAAGCAATTCCGGTTGCGCAGGTCAACGACGTGCGCGGCGGCAGGCCCAGCGCATCCAGTCGAGCCAGACCCTGCGTGAGCCGCATGGCAGCCGCCGAACGCTCCTGCCGGGATGCACGAAGCTCTACGAAGTCCACCACTTCGACCACTTGGCTGGGCGGCAGTTTCTTCAGCCGTTCGAGCAGTTGCATTTCGATTGCCGTCATGACGCCGCTCCCGTACGTCGGAATGAGTTCAGCCCGCCGGCCCGGCTCCATGCCGACCCAGGCGGTCGGGGCCGGGCCCCCCAGGTGTTGCAGCGCGAATCCTCAGCGACAGGCTGGACCGTCTGATCGAACGCATGGAAAGACTGCAGCGGCGCTCGGAAGCGGCGTGATCGCGCGCTGAGCGCCGCAGGCCCACTGCCCACTGCCCACTGCCCGCGTCCCGGTGCCCGGCCTGGCGGGCGCTGCGCGGCCGGGGATGCCGCCGCGATGAAGCAGCGCATCCCGTCCCCTGCTGGACTCTCGCAAACTCTCAGTGGGAGAAGCCGGGAATGTCCATCGAAAGCAGCGCCGCCACCCTGTTGCACGGCAGCGGTGCGACACGCGCGCGCCGTGCCGACCTCAGCGACGAGGACTGTGTGCACGCGGCGCTGGACACCTTTTTGCGCCGCCCGGTCAGCCCGGGCCAGTTCCGGCAGCAGGCCACGCTCGATCCGTCGCATGCGCTGGGCACCGCGGAGCGCGACGCGCTGGCTGCCGTGGGCATGCTGCCCGATGCCCGCACTGCCGCCGATGCCGAGGCCGCACGCCACGAGGCGCTGAACGTCTTTTTCCACGTCTTCCAGTCGGCCTGGTCGACCGCCGAGGCGGCGCGGCGGCTGGGCAAGGACCCGTCGCGCATACGCCAGCGGGTGCGCGAAGGCTCGCTGCTGGCGGTGGTGGCCAACGGCGAGACGCGGCTGCCGGAGCTGCAGTTTCATCGGGGGGTCGAAATCCCCGGTCTGGCCCAGGTGCTGCGCGCGTTGCCCAAGGGCATCGACGCGCTCGAGGTGCTGTCCTGGCTGGCGACGCCGACGCCCGAGCTGGCGGGCGAGCACGGCGAGCCCTGCTCGCCGCGTGCGTTCCTGCTGCGCCGCGGCGACACCGCCCCGGTGGTCGCCATCGCGCAAGGACTGGCGCGTGGCCAAGCTGGGCAGCCCGCCCGCAGCGCAGCGGTTGCGCGGCCTGCATCCTGACTGGGCCACGCTGCGCGCCGGCCGCGACACGCTGGCCCGCATCTACTGCGCCAGCGGTGCGCACCCGGTGGCGCGGAACGCCTTCAGGGCGTGGGGGCCGGCGCACAACGCGCGCTTCGACCACCATCTGCCCGACGCTTCGGGCGCGCCGTGCCTGCCATCGCCCAAGGTCTTCTATGGCGCACAGCGCGCCATCACCTGTCTGGCCGAGGTGTTCCAGGCCACGCGTGTCGTCAACCGCGTCGACGACGACCCCTTCGTGTGCGTGTTCTCGCCCGTGCGCGACCTGAAACTGCTGGACCTGACCGGGCGCTTCGCCACGCGCATGGGTGCTTCGCTGGCGATCCATTCGGGGCCGCGCGGGCGCGCGCGCGCATGGGCGCGCGCGCTGTACGAGGCCTTCGACCATGACGGGCTGCTGTACCTGTCGTCGATGGACGCGGGCGCACCGGCCATCGCGCTGAACGAGCGCGCCGAGAATGCGATGCCCACCGCGCCGCTGTCGAACCAGCCGCTGGCCGACCCCTTGCTGACCGACTTGACCGACGCGCTGACGCATCGGCTCGGCTGCCTCAAACGCTGAGCACGACGCCGCGACAGACCGCAGCGGCGGCTCACGTAGCATCGCCCGCCTCGCACCCCGGGCCGCTGCGTGACGACTATCGAGCGCTGGATCCTCCTTGCCGCTGCCGTGCTGGCCGCCGCCGCGCCGTCGCTGCTGGCCGTCAATGTGCCGCCGTCGCCCACCTTCTTGAACCAGGCGTTGGCGCTGCTGTTGTGGGGCGGCTTCGTCGCGCTGGCGGCGCTGCTGGCACCGGCGCCGCGGCCGTTGCGCGCCGCGGCGCTGGACGCTGCGCTGCCGCTGGCGGCGCTGGGCGGGCTTGCCGCCGCGGTGCTGTGGTCGTGGGGGCCGGGTGCCTTGCCGGCGGGGCTGGCGCTGTCGGGCCTGGGGCTGCTGCTGGCCTGCGTGGTGCTGCTGCTGGGTGGCGCGGCGGCGCAGGGCTCGCCGCGTGCGAGCGAACTGTTCGCGCTGTTCTGCGCCGGCTGGGTGGCAGCCGGCGTGCTCGATGCGGCCATCGGTGCGCTGCAGGTGTTCGCGCCGCAGCTTGCCGACGGCCGCTGGATCGCGCGCTCGGGGCTGCCGGGCCGCGCGGTGGGCAACCTGCGCCAGCCCAACCACCTGAGCAGCCTGCTGCTGTGGGCGGCGATCGCCATCGTGCCGCTGCTCGAGCTGCGCCGCCTGCGGCGCGGCGCGGGCGCGGCGCTGTTCGCGCTGCTGTGCTTCGCGGTGGTGTTGACGGCGTCGCGCACCGGGGTGATCGGCATCGGCCTGCTGGCGCTGTGGGGGCTGCTCGACGCGCGGCTGGCGCGGCCCACGCGCCGGCTGCTGCTGGCCGCGCCGGTGTTGTATCTGCTGGGCTGGCTGGGCCTGAGCGCCTGGGCGCAGCTGAGCCACCACGCCTTCGGCGGCGAGGCCCGGCTGGCCGAGGCCGACCTGTCGGGATCGCGCTTCGGCATCTGGGCCAACACGCTGGCGTTGATCCGCCAGCAGCCGTGGGCCGGCGTGGGCTTCGGCGAGTTCAACCTGGCGTGGACGCTGACGCCGTTCCCGGGGCGGCCGACCGCCTTCTTCGACCACACGCACGACCTGCCGCTGCAGTTGCTGGTGGAACTGGGCCTGCCGCTGGGCGGCGCGGTGCTGGCCTTGCTGCTGGCCGCGCTGTGGCGCGCCTGGCGGCTGGCCGGCCGCGACGCCGACACCGAACGGGCGGTGACGCGGCGCAGCGCCTGGATGATGCTGTTGCTGATCGGCCTGCACAGCCTGTTGGAGTACCCGCTGTGGTACGCCTACTTCCTGCTGCCCACGGCGTGGCTGTTCGGTTATGCGCTGGGCCGGCCGGCGCCGCCGCTGGCGGCCATGGGCGCGCCGCAGGCGGCACACGGCGCGGGGCCGGGCCGGGCGCGGCAGCCGCTGTTCGCGGCCGGCCTGCTGCTGGCGCTGGGCAGCGCGCTGGCGGTGCTGGACTATGCGCGCGTGGCGCGGGTGTTCGCGCCGCCGCACGACGGCAGCACGCTGGCGCAACGCATCGCCGGCGGCCAGCGCAGCGTGCTGTTCGCGCACCACGCGGCCTACGCGGCGGCCACGCTCGACGACGACATCGACGCCTTCGATCCCGCCTTCGCCTTGGCGCCGCACTACCTGCTGGATGCGCGGCTGATGATCGCCTGGGCCAAGGCGCTGGCGCGCGCCGGCGAGCTGGACAAGGCACGCGCGCTGGCGCAGCGGCTGCGCGAGTTCCGCAACCCGCAGGCCGACGAGTTCTTCGCCGCGTGCGACAAGGTCGAGCACGAGGCCGGGTCGGCCGACGCCGCGCGGCCGTTCCAGTGCGAGCCGCCGGTCAGGCCGCCGGGCTGGCGCGACTATCTGCGTTGACGGTGGCGGCGCGCGTCGTCGCGACCCGGTCCGCCGCACGCCCGTGCACGAGATCCACCGGCCGGATGGGCCCGGCCAAGCCAGGTGCGCTCAGCCCTCAGCCCTCGGCCACCCATTCGCCCGACTTGCCGCCGCTCTTGCGCAGCAGCCGGATGTCGCCCATCACCATGCCGCGGTCCACCGCCTTGCACATGTCGTAGACGGTGAGCAGCCCCACCTGCACGGCAGTCAGCGCTTCCATCTCGACGCCGGTGCGGCCCAGCGTTTCCACCTGCGCGGTGCAGCGCAGCAGGCAGGCGGGCTCGTCCAGCTCCAGCTCGACCGCCACGCGGGTGATCGGCAGCGGGTGGCACAGCGGCACCAGCTCGGCGGTGCGCTTGGCGCCCTGGATCGCGGCGATGCGCGCGATGCCCAGCACGTCGCCCTTCTTGGCGTGGCCGGCCTGGATCAGCGCCAGCGTGGCCGGCTTCATGCGGATCACGCCGCTGGCGCGTGCCACACGGTGCGTTTCGGCCTTGGCCGCGACGTCGACCATGTGCGCCTGGCCCTGGGTGTCGAAGTGGGTGAGCGCGGAACTCATCGGCGTATCCAGGTCCAAACACGAGCCGGCAACATGCCGGTGTCATGATAGCGGCGCCCCTTTTGCCGTCATCCGGCCACCGCGCCCGCCGACCCCGCCGCAATGCCCTCGAAGCCAAGCCGAATCCGCACGCGCGCAGGCGCGCTGTTCCTGGCGGCCACGCTGTGCCTGCCGCCGCTGCAACTGGCGCAAGCGCAGGTGCGCCTGCCGGCGCTGGGCGAATCGGCGGGCGAGGAATTCAGCCTGAGCACCGAGCGCACGCTGGGCCAGCAGATCATGTGCGAGGTCCGCCGCGACCCGGCCTACCTCGACGACCCGCTGCTGCTGGACTACGTGCAGCGCGTGTGGCTGCCGCTGGTCGACGCCGCGCGCCAGCGCGGCGAGATCACGCCCGATACCGCGCAGCAGCTCGCCTTCGAGGTCTTCCTGGTGCGCGACCGCAGCGTCAACGCCTTCGCGCTGCCCGGCGG
>CAYZGL010000186.1:0-8819 GCA_964477985.1 uncultured Rubrivivax sp.
GCGTCGTACTCGTACAGCCCCTGCTGCGCCTTGGTGGTGCTCTTGATGTGCCACTGCAGCAGCGGCATGTTCATCGCGCTGGCGGCTTCCTCGGCGAGCATGGTCTTGCCGGTGCCGGGTTCGCCCTTGACCAGCAGCGGGCGCCTCAGCGTGACCGCGGCGTTGACCGCCAGCATCAGGTCCTGCGTGGCGATGTAGGTATCGGTGCCTTGGAATTTGGTCGTCGTGGAGGCTGGCATGTCGGGTCGGGTTCGGCCGTCGGGGGGCTGCCGCGCGAGGGGCTCGGGCCAGTATAAGGGTCGGTCTAAGGGCCGGTCGCGTTCGTATAATCCGCCGCCTTCGGCCGCGCCGCGCCTCGTGCGTGCTGCCGTCGCCCCAACCCCCTTGTCCAGTTCCGGTGCCCGACGATGAAGACTGCGCTGACCCTGCTGCTTGCCCTGTCCACCATTGGCTTCGCGGCCCAGGCGCAGGAGGCCAGCGGTGATGCGGCGCGCGGCGCGAAGATCAACGCGGCTTGCACCGGCTGCCACGGCATCACCGGCTACCAGGCCAGCTTTCCCGAGGTCTATCGCGTGCCGGCGATCTCGGGGCAGAACGCCAAGTACCTGGTCGCCGCGCTCGAGGCCTACAAGAAGGGCGAACGCAAGCACCCGACCATGCATGCGATGGCGCAGACGCTGAGCGAGCAGGACATTGCCGACCTGGCGGCCTACTACTCGCAGCAAGGCGCCGACCTGGCCGCCGCCGGCGGCGCCAGCCTGCCGGCGCCGCCGGCCGAGGTCGCCGAGTTGTTGACCAAGGGCGCGTGCGCGTCGTGCCACGGCGAGCAGTTCAACAAGCCGATCGACGGCGCCTACCCGAAGATCGCCGGCCAGTACCCCGACTACCTGTTCGCCGCGCTGAAGGCCTACAAGACCGAAGGCAACCCCAAGGTCGGCCGCGGCAACGCGATCATGGCGGCGCAGGTCAAGCAGTTCAGCAACAAGGAGCTGAAGGCGATCGCGCAATACCTGGGCACGCTGCCGGCCGACGTGCACACCATCGCGCAGTCCAAGTTCCGCTGACCCGGCACGCCGCGCGCCCGGCCGCCGCACGGCTTCGGCCCGCGCTCAGCGCCGGCACTTGTCGCGCAGTTCGGCCATCAGCCAGAACGGCAGGCTCAGCAGCCCCATGCCCGAGCCCGCATATTCGCCCTTCAGGCAGTCGCCGATCGCGCCGCGCGCGATCTCGCGGCCCAGCCGCTGCTGTTCGGACAGCGGCGCACTCTGCCCGCTGGCCTGGGCACCCAGTTCGGCCATCGACGGCTGGCGCGCCGCCTCACGCACCGCCTTGCGCGCGGCGTCGCTGTCCAGCAGCGAGCCGCCGGCACTGGGCGCGGCCTGGGCCGCTGGGGTGCCGTGCGGGTGCGCTGCCGGCGTTGCGCCGCCGGCAGCGGCTGCCGCGGTGCCCGCAGCTTCGGTGACGTCAGGCGGCGCCACTTCGGGTTGGGGCGGCGGCACGGGTTTCAGCCGGCGCCGCGCGCTGCGCTTGGGCTCTTCGAGCGGCGGCGGCAGCGCCTTGCGCGGCACCACCACCGGCGGCAGCAGCACCAGCGCCGCGGCACCCGGGTACGCCGCCGCTCTGGGCGCTGGCTGCAACGCCTGCTGCGCCATCTGCAGCAACAGCAGGTGCAGCGCCGCGACCAGCAGCAACACCGGCAGCCACCACGGGCTGGAGCGCCGCCGCGGCGCGAGCGGCGATGCCGGTCGCGGCTGCGCGCTCGGATGCGTCGACATGCGGCATTGTCCCCGAGCCCTGCCGCGGCCGCGTAGAGGCACCGCCTTAGAGCGGGTGCGGCCCGTGGCGCCAGCCGGGATGCCGCGCTGAGCGATGGCGAAGAAGGAACGGCACGTCAGCCTCACGCCGGCCACGCAGTGGCTGCGCCGGCACGGCATCGAATTCAGCGAGCACCCTTACGACTACGTGGCGCATGGCGGCTCGGCCGAGTCGGCGCGCCAGCTCGGTGTGCCCGAGCATGCGGTGATCAAGACGCTGGTGATGCAGGATGACAAGGCGCAGCCGCTGCTGGTGTTGATGCATGGCGATCGGGAAGTCAGTACCAAGACGCTGGCGCGCGTACTCGGCGTCAAGAGCATCGCGCCTTGCCGCGTCGATGTGGCGCAGCGGCACAGCGGTTACCTGGTCGGTGGCACATCGCCTTTCGGCACGCGCAAGCCGATGCCGGTGCTCGTCGAATCCAGCGTGCTCGAGCTGCCGCGCATCTGGATCAACGGCGGGCGGCGCGGCTACCTGGTGGGGCTGGCGCCGACGGTGTTGAGCGCGGCGCTGGGGGCGGCGCCGGTGCATTGCGCGCTGTAGCGGCAAGGCAGCCGGCGCGTAGGGCACACGCGTGCGGCAGGCGCGCGCGCCGGGGGGTGCGCTGGGGGGCGCGCGCCGGCCCGCGGCTACACTGCCGCGCATGTCGATGTTGCCCTCCGTGCTGGCCGTGCTGCTGGCCTACCTGATCGGCTCGTTGTCGTTTGCCGTCATCGTCAGCCGCGGCATGGGGCTGCAGGATCCGCGGCACTACGGCTCGGGCAACCCCGGCGCGACCAACGTGCTGCGTTCGGGCAATCGCGCCGCCGCAGTGCTGACGCTGGCCTTCGATGCGCTGAAGGGTTATGTGCCGGTGCTGCTGGTGCGCGTGTACGGCGCGCACTGGGGCCTGGGCGAGACCGCGGCGGCCTTCGTCGGCCTGGGCGCCTTCGTCGGCCACCTGTGGCCGCTGTTCTTCGGCTTCAAGGGCGGCAAGGGCGTGGCCACCGCCGCCGGTGTGCTGCTGGCGCTGCATCCCTTGCTGGGGGCGGCCACGCTGCTGACCTGGCTGATCGTCGCGTTCTTCTTCCGCTATTCGTCGCTGGCCTCGATCGTGGCGGCGGTGTTCGCGCCGTTCTACCAACTGCTGATCTGGGGTACGTCGCCGTCGCTGCTGGCGGTGGCGGCGATGAGCGTGCTGCTGCTGTGGCGCCACCAGCCGAACATGCGCAAGCTGCTGGCCGGCACCGAATCGCGCATCGGCGCCAAGGCGGCCGGCGCCAAGGCGGCCGCGCCGCCGGCCGCCGCGCACGAAGCGAAGGCGCGGCGCCACCACAAGAACCCACGCAAAGGACATTCATGACGATCCAACGCTTCGATGTCGGCGCACGCCTGTCGGAAATGGCGGTGTACGGCGGCGTGTGTTATCTGGCTGGCCAAGTGGCGGCGGACGCGGCGCAGGACATCCGCGGCCAGACGCACCAGGTGCTGGCCGCCATCGACGCGCTGCTGGCGCGCGCCGGCAGCGACAAGTCCCGGCTGCTGATGTGCCAGATCTTCCTGGCCGACCTGGCCGATTTCGCCGCGATGAACGAGGTCTGGGAAGCCTGGCTGCCGGCCGGTCACGCGCCGCCGCGCGCCACCGTGCTGGCGCAGCTGGCCAAGCCGCAGTGGAAGGTGGAGATGGTGGTCACGGCCGCAGCCGGCTGATGCCGGGTTGCGTTCGAACGCAACGCACCGGCAGGCCCACCGCCGCCACCCGGGAGCCGCTTGTGGTGCTGGGTGCTCGCCTGCGGCCGGGTATCAGCCGTTCGCCAGGAAGTCCAGACAGCCGCGGTTGAACATCTGGCGGTGCTCGACCTGCACCCAGTGGCCGCAGCGGTTGACCAGCACGATGCGTGCGTTGGGCGCGTTGTCGACGATCTTCATCGCGCCGCCCACCGGATTGAACTGGTCGTTCACGCCCCAGAAGCCGAACACCGGGCAGCGCAGCTCGTGCAGCCGCTCGGTCATGTTGGGCACCTTCATCACCGAACGTGAGGCCTGGGTCTGCGCCGCGGCGATCGGGGCGCGCTCGTTGATGATTTCGTCGGTGAGCAGCGATGGGTCGAACAGCTGCAGCCGCATCACTTCGCGCATCGCCTCGGGGCCGCTCTTGCCGGCCTGGTAGACGGCGAACATGTTGGCGATGCCGGGCATCGCCAGGTACGTCTCCAAGTCTTCGACGCCGCCGGGGGCCATCAGGATCAGCCGCTGCACCTCGCCGGGGTAGGCCAGCGCATAACCCAGCGCCACCGCACCGCCGAGCGAGTTGCCCAGCAAGGTGATGTCCTTCAGCCCCAATGCGTCGACCAGGCCCTTGACGCCGGCGAGGTAGAAGTCGAGGTCGTACATCGGGATGTCGGGCTTGCTCGACAGCCCGAAGCCCAGCAGGTCCGGCACGATGCAGCGGTAGCCGGCCCGCGCGAACTCCGGGTAGTTGCCCTTGAAGTTGCTCCAGCCGCTGGCGCCGCCGCCGGCACCGTGCAGGAAGATCACCACCGGGCCGCTGCCCACGTCGTGGAAGTGCACACGCTGCGGCGCGCCGGCCACCGGCGCGATGTCGACATAGCGGCCGACGGGGATCGGGGGGTTGTCCATGCTCATCCTCGTTTCGAGCGCTCTCAGACCGCCGCCATCACCAGCGCCGTGACCGCGCTCGGGTCGTTCACCGGGCGCGGGTTGCTGCCGCAATTCATGTCGCCCATGGTGCCGGCGATGATCTCGCCGATGCGCGCCATCACCTGGTCGCGCTCGATGCCCAGATCGGTGATGCGCGTGGCTGCGCCGACGCGCTTCATCAGCGCTTCGACCGCGTCGGCGGCAGCGTCGGCGGCGGCCAGCGCCTCCATGCCGCGTGTGTCCACGCCCAGCGCCTGCGCCACCTGGCCCAGCGGCGCGGTGGCGTGCTCGCGGTTGAAGCGCATCGCCTGCAGCAGCCCGATGCCGCAGCCGGTGCCGTGGTGCACGCCGAACAGCGAACCCACCGTGTGCGCGAAGGCGTGGGCGATGCCCAGGCCCGGGCCGAGCGTGATGCCGGCCAGCGTCGACGCCACCAGCATGCCCTGGCGCGCTTCCAGATCGCTGCCGTCGGCCACCGCCTTGGGCAGGTGCTCGGCGATCAGCCGCACCGCCTGCAGGCCCAGCGCGGTGGTGATCGGGTTGGCCCCCGGCGTGACCAGGCCTTCGATGGCATGCGTCAGCGCGTCCATGCCGGTGCCGACGGTGACCGACTTGGGCAGCCCGGTGACGAGCACCGGGTCGAGGATCGCCACATCGGGAATCACGTTGACGTCGGCGAGGAAGAACTTCTTGTGCAACTGGCTGTTGGTGATGACCGCGCCCAGCGTGACCTCGCTGCCGGTGCCGTGCGTGGTGGGGATGCACACGTGCGGCAACTGCTTGCCTTCCAGGCGCATCAAGCCCATGTTCTGCAGCGCCGAGCCGCCGTTGGTGAGTGCCACCACGGTGAGCTTGGCGGTGTCGATGGAGCTGCCGCCGCCCAGGCTGATGACGCTGTCGGCGCCCAGCTCGCGGCAGCGGTCGAGCGCGGCCTGCGCGCATTCGTAGGTCGGGTCGGGCACCACGCCGTCGAACACGCCGGCGCAGCGTTCGCCGGCGGCACGCCGCACCTGCTCGACCACGCCGGCCTTGACCAGCCCCGCGTCGGTGATGATCACCGCGCGCTTGGCCCCCAGCAGCCGCAGTTCGTTGTACAGGTTGGCCACCGACTTCGGACCGACCACCAGCTTGGTCGGCTGGTGGAAGCGGAACGACGGGTTGGGGCCCAGCGTGACCACCGAGCCGAAGGTGCCGCGGTGCGAGGTGGCCTCGTTCGAGGTGTAGATGACCTTGGTCTGGGTGTAGGCGCGCAGGCCCTCGTCGCCGAACTCGCGGCCGATGCCGCTTTCCTTGTAGCCGCCGAAGGGCACGAAGTCGGCCAGCACCGCGACGTCGTTGACCCACATCGTGCCGGCATGCACGCGCCGCGCCAGGCGCTGCGCGCGCGACACGTCGCGCGACCACACCGCGCCGGCCAAGCCGTAGGCGGTGTCGTTGGCCAGTGCCACGGCGTCGTCGTCGTCGTCGAAGGGGATCACCACCAGCACCGGGCCGAAGATCTCCTCGCGCGCGATGCGCATGCTGTTCTTGACGCCGACGAACACGGTGGGCTCGTAGAAGCAGCCGTGGTCGAAGCCGGGCACCGCCGCGCGCTTGCCGCCCAGCAGCAACTTGGCGCCTTCCTTCTTGCCGAGCTCGACGTAGCCGTGCACCGCCTCCAGGTGCTTGGCGCTGGCCAGCGGGCCCATCTGCGTGCCGGGGATCAGCTGGTATCCCAGGCGCAGGCTGCGCACGCGCTGCTCGAGCTTGTTCACGAACGCGTCGTGGATGGAACGCGCCACCAGCACGCGCGAGCCCGAGATGCACACCTGCCCGGCGTTCTGGAAGTTGCCGGCCACCGCGCCGTCCACCGCCACGTCCAGGTCGGCGTCGGCCAGCACGATATTGGGCGACTTGCCGCCGAGCTCCAGCGACACCTTCTTCAGCGTGTCGGCGGCGCGTGCCATGATGCGCTTGCCGACTTCGCTGCTGCCGGTGAGCGAGACCTTGTCGACCAGCGGGTGCAGCGCCAGCGCCTCGCCCACCGAAGCCCCCGGCCCGGTGACGACGTTGATCACGCCCGGCGGGATGCCCGCCTGGTTGGCCAGCGAGCCGATGATCAGCGCCGACAGCGGCGTCGTCGACGCCGGTTTCAGCACCACGGTGTTGCCCATGACCAGCGCGTGCGCGATCTTCCACAGCGCCATCATGTGCGGCACGTTCCACGGCGCGATTGCCGCGCACACGCCGATCGCCTCGCGGCGGATCTGGTTCGAGCCGAAGGCGTAGACCGAGCCCGACACCGGCACGTCTTCCTGCCACACGAACTTGTTGGCCGCGTACCAGGCCAGGTTGCGCAAGGTGTTCGTCGCCACCCACAGCCCGCCGCCGATCCAGGTGACGATGCCGCCGTTGCTGCGCGAATCGGCCACCGCCATCGCGCCCGAATTGGCTTCGATCAGGTCGGCGAAACGGATCACGATGTCGGCGCGCTCTTGCGGCGTCTTGTCGCTCCAGATGCCGCTGTCGAAGGCGCGGCGCGCCGCCTTGACCGCGGCGTCGACATCGCGCTCGTCACCCAGCGGCACTTGCGCGAAGGCCTCGCCGGTGCCGGGGTCGACCACGGTCATCGTCTTGCCCGAAATCGCATCGACGGCCTGGCCGTCGATGAACATCTTGTAGGAATCCATCCGTTGCTCCGCAGGTAAATCAGTTCGAGATGCAGGTCGTGCTGCAGTTCGTGGTGCAGTGAAGCCGCCGGTTTCGGCTCGCGGGCGATCGTTCCCGGCGCGTCGGGGCCGGACATCGTCCTTTGAGACTAGCGCATCGGGCGTATGGAGCGCCGCGGGCGGCTACGGCGGCGGCGCGCTCCACAGCTTGGGCAGCCCCGGGTCGGTAGCGAGCACCGCCTGCTTCAGCAGGTTGCGCAAGGCGGCGAACTCGACCTCGCCCAGCCGGTCGATCAGCGTGGCCTCGACCGACTTGGCCGCCGCCAGCACGTGCAGGATGGCGTCGCGCCCGGCCTCGCTGAGCGTGTAGCGCGCGTCGGGCGCGAGGCTGCGCTCGAGCAGGCCGCGCTCGACCAGCGAGCGCAGCGCCACCGCGCCGATGTCCACGCCGGTGTAGGCGATGTGGGCGCCGATCTCCTCGGCGCTCAGGCCGTCGCGCACCGACAGCAGCGACAGCACGAAGAAGTCGGGGTCGGACAGCTCGCGCGCGTTCAGCACCGGCCTGAAGCCGCCCATGAACTGGTAGTGCGCGCGGCCCAGCAGGTAGCCCAGCAGGTCTTCGGAGTAGGGCGAATCGCCCAGCGGCGCCGACGCGTCGGTCGACACCGCGCCGGCCTTGCGCGACGCCATCGCGTAGCCGCCGGTGACGTACAGCAGCGGCGCGGTGCCGCGCCGGTCGTAGGACAGGACCTCGCCGACGAAGATGATGTGGTCGCCGCCGTCGTAGCGAAACGCGGTGCGGCACTGGAAGCGCGCGCTGCACCCGGGCAGCAGCGGCGCGCCGGATACGCCGGCGTCCAGGTCGAGGCCGCTGAACTTGTCTTCGCCGACGCGCGCGAAGCGGTTGGACAGCGGCTCCTGGTCGCCGGCCAGGATGTGCACGTTCCAGTGCTCGGCGGCTTCGAACACCGGCAGGCTGCGTGCGTTGCGCGCCAGGCTCCACAGCACCATCGGCGGCGTCAGCGACACCGAGCTGAAGCTGTTGGCGGTGATGCCCACCGGCGAGCCGTCGCCGGCGCGCGCGGTGACGATCGTCACCCCGGTGGCGAACATGCCCAGCGCCTGGCGGAAATCCTTGGGGTCGAATGCGGTCGGCTGCTGCATCGTCGATGCTCCTTCGATCTCGCCGCGCACTTTGCCGCAGCGGTTTGCCGCTGAATCCCTCAGTCGGACTAGCGCATTGTCGATCGGCCCGGGCGGCCTTGGGCGAGGCGCCGTGCGGCATGCCGGGCCCGGGCAAAAAAGCGTTAGTCCGATCGGACGATTGCGCTGCTGGCCCGCGATGGAACGATGCCACACCGACCCTACGAAGGATCCTGTGCATGATCGCTGCCCCTGACGCCCGCGCCATCGCCCGCATGATGCAGATCGAGACCGATTACCTCACGCCGCAGGCGGCCGAGCTGGTCGACGTGGCGCGTGCGCTGGTGCCCAAGCTCGCGGCGCGCGCGGCCGACGTCGACGCCAACGGCATCGTGCACCCCGACTCGGTGCGCGAGATCCACGACGCCGGGCTGTTCCGCGTGCTGCAGCCCAAGCGCTGGGGCGGCCACGAGCTGGACCCGCGCGTGTTCTACACGATCCAGATGATCCTGGCCGAAGGCTGCATGTCCACCGCCTGGATCTACGGCGTGATCGGCGTGCACTACTGGCAGC
>CAYZGL010000187.1:0-8649 GCA_964477985.1 uncultured Rubrivivax sp.
TCTACACAAGCGTTCACACTCTTTCCCTACACGACGCTCTTCCGATCTCCTGGCCATGAGCGCTGTGCCGTCAGAAGTCCGACGGGCCGGCCTTCGGCAACACCAGTGCCGACAAGCCTTCGCGGCTGATGCCGCTCTCGAGCGGCGACTTGGGCAGCGCGCTCCATTCGGCTGCCACGTTGAACCTGGCCTGGTCCTGGTGGTTGCTGACGACGAACAGGATGCCGTTGGTCCACAGCCCCTGGAAGGCCTGCAGCGACACGGCACGCGTGCCGCCCGACGGGTCGCCGACCAGCACGCGCCCGTCGCGCAGGCCCTTGACGACGACGAAGTGGTTGTAGCCGTTTTCGTTGATCAGCACGATGGCCGGAATGCCGGCGGCTTCGAGCTTGTCCAGCGATGCCTCGAAGCCGTCGGCCTGGAAGCCGTGGTTCTCGAGGTAGCGCTTCATGTCGAACAGCGAGAAACCCTCCTGGCGGATCTTGGGTTGATCGCCCTTCGCGTACATCTCCGCGAAGATCTGTTCCTCGCTGACCTTGTAGCCGTAGTGATAGGTCAGCAGCGTGGACAACGCCGCCGAGCCGCAGCTGAAGTCGTATTGCTGACGGATCATCGCGCGAAAACGCGCGCCCTTCATGCTGGTGACCGGCAGCGAGAAGGTGCCCCCCATGTCATACGGGATGTCCACCGAATCGGCCAGGCACGAAGCCGCCGGGCACAGGCCCAGCAAGGCAAGCAGCAGCGGCGCGAGCTTCATGGGGCGCGGACCGTCACTTCACCTGCAGATTGATGATGGTGGCGTTCTGGATCAGTACGCCATTGCCGGTGTTCTGCACCACGACCGGGATGCCGACCATGCCCGAGAACGAACCTTCGGTGATGGCGTTGCTGCCGGTGGTGAGGTTGCTCGCGCGGTTGTCGGCGACCACGCCCTTGAGCATCATCTCGTTGGCGACGTCGGTGCCGCCGCGCCGGATGTCCAAGGCCTTGGGTTCGACCGGTTTGATGCCCAGCGGATTGGGCCGCTGCACGTCGCTTTGCTTGGCGCCGTGTTCAAAATAGATCGGGTTGCCGTCTCTGTCTTCCGCGCCGGCGAACACCGCGGCCGACTGCAAGCCGCCGAGTGTGACCAGACCGAACGCGACGCAACGCATGAGGGTGCTCATGGTGGCTCCTGGCTTGTGCGATTGAAAGACCGGGGTGCCGGGAAGGTTCGTGGCCTTCCCGGCACCCTTTCACCCTCTTACTTGCCGAGGTTCATGTTGGCCTGAACGTTGATGCTCTGCTGAGCCAGCGCACCGATGCCGGTGTTCTGCACGATGGCCAAAATGCCAGCCGCCGACTGCGCAGTACCGTTCATGGTGTTGCCCATGTCGAAGGTGCCAGCGCTGACGGTGTTGGTGCCGCCATTGCCGCCCGCACCACCGACCGCGCCGTTGCCGACGCCGCCCGTGCCGCCATTGGCCGTGGTGGTCTGCGTGCCGCCGTTGCCGGTGCCGCCTGCGGCCGCCGCACCGTTGCCTGCGGTGTTCGTACCGGCCGCGCCCACCGCGCCCGCACCGCCTTGCGCGGCGGCACCATTTCCGGCCGTGGCCGTGTTGGTGCCACCCGTGCTGTTGCCCGCCGTGCTGGAGGCACCGCCGTTGGTCGCATTGCCGTTGCTGGCCGAGGTCGAGGCCGAGCCGTTGGTGGCAGCGCCACCAGCGCCGCCAGCGCCGCCGTTAGCCGCCACCGAGCCGCCCGCGCCGCCGGTCGAGCTGCCCGCGCCACCCGTTCCGCTGGCCGCGCCGCCGGTCGAGCTGTTCGACGCGGTGTTGTTGCCGCTGGTGGCCGTGCCGTTGCCGCCGGTGGTTGCACCGCCCGTGCCGTTGGCCGTGCTGGACGCCGCACCGCCGGTTGCGCCTGCGGTACCCGTGGCCGCGCCGCCGGTGTTGCTGGCACTGTTGCTCGACGCGCCGCCGGTGGCCGAGCTGGAGCCCGAGCCCGCGCCGCCCGTGGCCTGCGAGTTGCCGGCCATGGCGCCATTGCCGCTGCCCGAGCCGCCGCCGGCGCCACCATAACCGCCGGAGCCGCCCACGCCACCCACGCCGCCGGTGCCGCCGGTGCCGCCGGTGCCGCCGGGCGTGGCGCCTGCACCGCCGGTGCCGCCCATGCCGCCCGTGCCGCCCGTGCCGCCCGAGCCACCCGAACCGCCCGCGCCGCCTTCGGACTTGGTCTTGCCGAGCGCCGCGCTGGCCGACAACGCACCCGCGCCGTCGCCGCTGGCACCCGAGCCGGTCATCGTGCCCGACTTCTGGCCCGACGCCGCCAGCCCGCCCGCCGACAGGTTGCCCGCGCCAGCGTCGCCGCCCCGGGTCTTGTCGGACGAATTAACGGTCTTGCCGCCTTCGGTCTCGGAAACCGCGACCGCCTTGCCGGTGCCTTGGAGGCTGCCGGCGCCGGACAGTCCACCAGCAGACATGGTGCTGCCGCCCGCAGCCATGGAGTCGCCACCGTTGGCGCCCTTGGTGCCGTAGTTGCTGCCGCCCTTGCCGCCGTCACCCGCCGTGGCGCTGCCGTTGCGGGCGTTTCCTGCGCTCACGTCGCCGTTCTGGGCGCTGCCATTGGTCGTCGGCCCTGCCGTCGTGTTGCCGGCGCTCGAGCTGCCGGTGGACGCATAACCGCCGGAACCGCCGTTGCTCGCGCCACCGCTGCCGCCGGCGCCGCCAATGGCGTTGCCGTTGCTGCCGCCGGCGCCACCGCCGCCGGCGCCACCGTTGCCGCCGGTCGCCGTGCCGCCGCTGGCGGAACTGCTGCTCGCGCCGCCGTAGCCCTTGCCGCCATTGCCGCCCATGGCGCCATCGGCGTTGCCGTTGTTGGTGGCGGTGTTGCCCAGGCCGTGCACCATGACCTTGGTCACCGTGCCTTCGAGCTTGCTGACCGCCACCGCCTTGTTGGTGTTGAAGGCGTTGGTGAAGTTGGACGTCGCGTTGCCGTTGGTGGCCGCGACACCGTAGTCCTTCGCCTTCGTCGAGGCGTCCTTGCCCATGTTGTTGTTGTTCGAGTTCTTGTTCTTCGTCGAACTGTCGGAGTTGTTCGAATCGATGGTCTTGGTGTTCGTCGAACTGTCGGCCTTGCTGATGTTCTTGCTGTTGTTGTTGTTGGAATCGTTGGTCGAGCTGTTGGACGAGTTGTCCTGCTTGACGTGCGTCGCCTCGTTGATGTTCGGGCCGTTGCCCTGGGTCGACGTGGCAGTCGCCGTTTGCGTGCCGCCGGAGCCTTCGGCAGCGCCGTTGTTGGTCGGATTCGCCCAGGCCGTACCGGCGATGCCGAAGGCCAGACCGATCGCCGACGCGAGCAGTGTTTTGTTCATGGATCGTTCCTCAGGTGGTTGATGAGACAAGGACAGGCACCTCGCGCCGCCCCGCACTCGAGGATGCAGAAACGGTGCCAGCTTCGGCCGCTTGCGCCAAGCCCTTGAAAACAAAGTGGAAATCGAACGTCGACCGGTGCGCTGCGGTACTTTGGGGCGGCCGCGATGGCCCAAAACGCCGCGAAGTGCCACGCCGGCGTGACACCGCCGGGCCGGCCGGCAGGCAGTGCAGCGGCTTGCCGTTCGAGGAGCCCTTGTGAATCAACGGCTTGGCGCGGCACCCCCCTCGAATACGGGACGGGTTTGTAACTGTCACGCGGATGTGACACGTGCGGCGCGAGGCGCAGCGGGCATGCCGTTGGCGCAGCGCCCGAAGGGCCTGACGCCCTTGGGCGGCGCTCCCAGCTCGTCGGGCATGACCGTGAGGCCGCCCACGACGCCCTTCGGACTCACGCGGGTGCCCGCCACGTCCGGCCAAGCACTCGATGCGTCCACATTAATAGACAAATATCGTTGCTATGACTAACATTCTGGACAAATGGACGACCCAGACCGCACCGCAGTGCTCGAACGCCAGTTGCTGCTTCAGCTTGGCGACCGGCTGAAGCGCCTGCGCAAGTCTCAGGGCCTTGGCACGGTGGAGATGGCCAAGCGTGCCGGCATCTCGCGCACCACGCTGGGCTCGGTCGAATCAGGCGATCCGGGGCCGGCCATCGGGACCTATCTGCGCGTGATGTCGGTTCTGGGCATCGGCGGCGAGTTGGCCCTCTTGGCGGGCGACGTGTTGCAGCCCGGGCCGTCGGGAACCGCGGCGGCGCGGTCCAAGCGCGCGCGCCCCACCGTGCAGGTGACGGTATCGACCGATGACTCCCGACATCAAGTTCAGGATCTTCAAAGTCTGGCACTGCACGAAGAGGCCGTCCGACGGGTTCGCGCCAACCCTGAACTTGTCGTCCAGGCGCAGCACACGCTGGGCCGCTGGCTGGCATCGGGCGACTCGCGCTCCATGGGCTTGTGGCACGAGTGGCAGGACATTCTTCGTCACGCGAAGTGGCGCAAGGTGCTGGCGCGCACGCGCCGGGCGCAGGAGCTTCGCCAGGCCTCTCCACTGAGCGCCGTGCTGCCCGAGCCGGTGCGTCAGGGCGTGCTGGACCAGGTGCGCAAGCTGCGAGCCGGGGTCGTGCTCGGCGGTTCCGAGCGCCCCCAGGGCCGGGCTGCGCCCAGCCCGCCATCGGACCTGCAGGTCCGATGGCCCTCACCAGGCGAAGAACAGTCCGCAGTGGACTGTTCTTCGTCCGGGCTCGGCCCACCCGCGGGGGTCAAGGAAACTTGGGGCGGCCCGGCGACGACTTGAGAAACGCAGCTGCCGGCATGACCCGCGACGAGCTCGAACACATCATCCGCGCGAGTGCGGCGGTAACCGATCAGTACGAGTTCATCATCGTCGGCAGCCAATCGATCCTGGGCCCGGTCCCGCATCCGCCAGCGGTCTTCACGATGTCGGCCGAGGCGGACATCTATCCGCTGCAGGCCCCCGAGCTGGCCGACAAGATCGACGGCGCGATCGGCGAGGGCTCGCAGTTTCACCAGACCTACGGCTACTACGCGCAAGGCGTGGGCCCGAACACGGCAGTGCTCTGCCGCGAGGCTGGATCGATCGTGTTCACAGGGTGCAAAGCGCTGCGACGAACCAGCGCGTGGGTTACTGCCTCGACCTGCCCGACCTGTTCATGTCGAAGGCCGCCGCCGGGCGCGACAAGGACCGCGAGTTCTGCACGGCGATGCTCGCCCACCACTACGTGAAACCGGCGCAAGTGCTGGGCTTGGTGGAAGCGATGCCGCTGGACGACGCAGGGCAGCGCCGCTTGAAGGCGGCCATCCGTCGATGGGTCAAAGCGGTGCAGCTGCCCAATCCGTAGATCCCTGGTTCGAGCACAGGTCGCGCTGACCGTATGCAGGCCCGAGGGGCGGGCGGCGCCGGCCAGGTCAAAGCTGGCGCGTGTCGATCCAGCTGACGCGGCCGGTGCGGCGTTTGACTTCGTCGTACATGTGCGCGGTGCCGCCGGGGCCGTCGCCGCCGCCGCCGTCCCACAGGCACAGGCAGCGCAGCTTGTGCTGACCCAGCGCCAGCGCGCTGTACAGCAGCCAGCGGTTGCAGCGCTCGAAGGGGCTCGCGCCCTTGGGCGGCGGACCCAGCTCGTCGGGCATGACGCGGGGGGCATCGGCCAGTTGCGCCTTCAACGCGAAGTAACGCTCGCGCCAGCCCTCGCCGCCCGCGCACGGCAGCAGCGAGCGCTGCACGAATTCGGGCTCGGGCAGCGGCAGCAGCAGTTGCACGCGCACGCCGCGCTGCTGGCAGGCCTCGGCGCACAGCAGGTCGCCGCCGGCCGCACCCTGGGTCAGCAGCAGATCGCCGCTGCCGGCGCCCAAGGCGTCGAGCGCGCGCTGCAGCGCGGCGGCCGCCTGCGGCAGCTTGGCCGCCGGCAGCCGCGGCACGGCGCGCTCGGGTG
This sequence comes from uncultured Rubrivivax sp., assembly GCA_964477985.1. Taxonomy (GTDB): domain Bacteria; phylum Pseudomonadota; class Gammaproteobacteria; order Burkholderiales; family Burkholderiaceae_C; genus Rubrivivax. The sequence goes on from CAYZGL010000187.1 coordinate 5,863, forward strand.
CGTCGGCCATGTGGCCGGAGAACAGCAGCACCTGGCGCGGCTGGAAGGGCGCGTCCAGCCGCGCGATCTCGCGCTGCACCAGCTCGAGCGCGGCGGCGGTGGGGTCGGGGCGGAACTGCAGCTCGCGCAGCAGTTGCAGCGTGTCGCGCGTGGACTGCAGCGCGAAGCGGTCGCGCTGCGCGGCGGCGACCGCGCTGCGGTATTCGCGCTGCACCGCCGCCAGCGGCTCGAACAGCAGGCACAGCTGCGCAAAGCTGGCGCGCGCGGCGTAGTCCTTGGGGTCGCGCTGCTGCGCGCTCAGGCTGGCCCAACGCACGCCGGCGGCCAGGTTGTCGACCCACGCCGGGTCGGCCTCGGCGCCCAGGTGCTGCAGCAGCAGCTGCAGCGTCAGCGCGCCGATGCCGGCCTGGTGCTGCGAGGGGTCGGCCACGAAGGCCTGCCGGTACGGCGTGACCGCCTCGGCCAGAAAGGCCAGCTCGGCCGCGGCGGCGGCGCGCAGCGGCCCGGGCGCCAGCGCCGGGTCGCGCCAGCGCGAGATCCAGTGCACCTTCTCGACATCGCCGGCCAGCGCCCAGACGCCGGCGTCGCGCGGGTGGCGTTCGGTCAGGCTGCGCACCAGCTCGCGCGCCTGCTCGTGGCGGCCCAACTGCGCCAGGCAGACCGCGCGCTGTTGCAGGCTGGGTTTGTCGTCGGGGGCGGCCGCCAGCGCGGCGTCGAACTGCTCGAGCGCGAGGTCGAAATGCTGCAGCCGCAGCAGGCAGTTGCCGGCCTGCCGCTTGGCCTCGAGCCACAGCGCGCGCGTGGGCGTCTCGTCGGCCAGCACCAGGATGTCGCCGGCGCGGCTGCGCTGGCGCGCCACCTCCATGCGGCTGCGCCAGGCCTCGTAGCCCTGGCTGAATTCGCTTTGCCGCGCCAGCAGCAGCTGGTGCCAGTCGGGCTCGTTCAGGTGCTGCAACAGCTGGTACACCGGGCTGGTGTTGCGCCGGCTGGGTGCGTCCAGCGTGGCGCGCGCCATCGCCGCGAGCGCGGCGCGGTCGGCGGCGAGGCAGGCCGGATCCGGCACGCCGCCTTGCAGCCGGTAGTGCAGCTTGCGCTCGGTGTAGGTGTCGAAGGGCTGCGCCGCGCGCGGCCCTTGCACCAGCAGCACGCCGCGCGCGCGCAGCGCGTGGCGCACGCCCAGCTCGTACCACACGTTGGGGTTGTCCAGCGTCAGGTCGGCGACCACCAGGTCGGCCACCAGCAGCTCCTGGAACAGGTCGGTGCGGATGTCACCGGCGCGCTGCTCGTCGTCGGCGCGGAAGACCTCGCAGCCGGCGTCCTGCAGCGCCGGGCGCAGCAGTTCGGCATAGATGCGGTTGAAGTCGATGGCCACGCCGTCGCCGCCCGGCTTGAGGCCGAAGGGCATGGCGACGAAGGCGTGCGGCTTCATGGCGCCGGCCGGGCGCGCTTGCTCCTGGGCTTCTTGGCGGGCGGCGTGCCTGGGGCCGCGCCGCTGCGGGCTGCGGCCGCCGGGGATGCTGCGGCTGCTGCGGCTGCTGCGGCTGCTGCGGCTGATTCGGCAACTTCGGCCCGTGTTGCGCCCGCCGGCGGCGCGGGCCGGTCGTTGCGCTGCGCCTTGTCCGGGCGGATGCGTTGCCCCAGTTCGATCAGCCGGCTGGCCATGCGGTACAGCGCGGCGTCGCCGCCGCCGCGCCACAGCGCGTCGCCGAAGCGCGACAACAACTGCATCTGCGTCACCACCGAGTCCAGCTGGCCGGGGCGCAGCGTCAGGTTGACCAGCGTCGATTCGTAGCTGGCGGCCAGCGCGTCGAAGGCCGCCTGGCCGGCCTCGTCGGCGCGGCCCAGGCTGCCGTCGAGCATGGCTTCGACCAGCGCGGCCTCGGACTGCATGACCGCGCTCCACGGGTCGGCGTCCTGCGCATAACGCGCCTGCGCTTCGCGCCGGCACTGCCGCGCCAGCTCGATGGCGCCGGCCGCAGCGGCGGCGCCGGGCGCCTCGGCCGCCTGTGGCCCCGGCAGCAGCGCCTGCAGCGCCAGCCGGTTCAGCGCCAGATAACCGTCGAACTGGCCGGTGCCGGGGTGGCCTTCGTCGCGCCCGTAGGCGGCGATGCTGTGCTGCAGCGCGTCGCGCATCGCCGCGCTGGCGGCCGCGCCCTGCGCGGCGTCCTTGGCCAGCAGCACAGCGCGCGCCTGCACGCTGGCCAGCCGCTTGTAGGCACCGCCGAGCAAGGCGCTGCGCTCGGGGTTGCGCAGCGTGCCGCCTTCGGCGGCGACGAGCCGGTCCAGCGTCTGCAGCCGGCCGATGGCCAGCTCGATCAGCGCCTGCCCAGCCGGCGCGGCCGGCGCGGTTGGTAGGGCGGCCTGCCCCGCCGCGGTGCGCCCGGCGTTGGCGTCCTTGGCGTCCTTGGCGTCCTTGGCGTCCTTGACGTCCTTGGCGTCCATGCCGCTTGGGTCGCCCGGCGCCGCGCCGGCGCTGGCCTGGCGTTCGCCCAGGCGGGCTTCGACGTTGGCGAGCTTTTCCAGGTCGTGGATCGGCACCGTGCCGTCGCGGTCCTCGGCCTGCACCGCGGCCAGCAGCGCCTGGCGCGCCGGCTCGAACTGCCCCAGGTCGAGCCAGGTGGCGCCGATCGCCGACTGCAGCCCGGGCGCGCGCAGCCAGCCGGGCTGGCAGCGCTCCTGCAGCAGCGTGCGCAGCGCGCTGACCTGGTCGCGCGACTCGCGTTCGTTCATCAGCGCGCTGCGCCGCGACAGCTCGGCGCGGATGCGCGCCAGCTCGTCGAGCAGCTC
>CAYZGL010000188.1:0-8621 GCA_964477985.1 uncultured Rubrivivax sp.
CGGTGGCCGCCGGCGAGCGCGCGGTGGCGGTGGGCCGCGACGGGCGGCTGTCGGGCCCGGCCTTGTCGGCCGCACTGATCCGCGGGCTGGCGTCCACCGGGCTGGACGTGGTCGACCTGGGCGCGGTGACCACGCCGATGCTGTACTACGTGGCGGCCACACGCGGCGAGCATGGCTGCTCGAGCGGCATCCAGGTCACCGGCAGCCACAACCCGAAGGACTACAACGGCTTCAAGATGGTGCTGGCCGGGCGCGCCATCCACGGTGCCGACATCCAGGGCCTGCGCCGGCGCATCGAGGCCGAGGCCTATACGCAAGGGCAGGGCCGCAGCGCGGCGATGGACATCGCCGCCGAATACCGCGCGCGCATCGCCGGCGACATCCACCAGCGCCGGCGCATGAAGATCGTGGTCGACTGCGGCAACGGCATCCCCGGCGCCACCGCCCCGGGCATCCTGCGCGCCTTGGGCAACGAGGTGATCGAGCTGTACAGCGAGGTCGACGGCAACTTCCCCAACCACCATCCCGACCCGAGCAAGCCCGAGAACCTGGCCGAGCTGATCAGCGCGGTGCGCCAGCACGGTGCCGAACTCGGGCTGGCCTTCGACGGCGACGGCGACCGGCTCGGCGTGGTCACGCGCGACGGCCAGATCATCTTCCCCGACCGCCAGCTGATGCTGTTCGCCCGCGACGCGCTGCAGCGCCAGCCCGGCGCGACCATCCTGTACGACGTCAAGTGCTCGATGCACCTGGCACCCGCCATCCGCCGCGCCGGCGGCGTGCCGCTGATGTGGATGACCGGGCATTCGCTGATGAAGGCCAAGCTGAAGGAAACCGGCGCCGCGCTGGCCGGCGAGATGAGCGGCCATATCTTCTTTGCCGAGCGCTGGTACGGCTTCGACGACGCCACCTACACCGCGGCGCGGCTGCTGGAGATCCTGTCGCAGCACAAGGACCCGAGCGCGGTGCTGAACGCATTGCCCACCAGCTGTTCCACCCCCGAGCTGAACGTGCCCTGTGCCGAGGGCGAACACCACCGCGTGATCGACAAGCTGCGTGCACAGGCACGCTTCGACGGCGCCGCCGAGGTCGTGACCATCGATGGGCTGCGCGCCGAATACGCCGACGGCTTCGGTCTGGTGCGCGCGTCCAACACCACGCCGGTGCTGGTGTTGCGTTTCGAAGGCGACACCGAAGGCGCGCTGCAGCGCATCCAGGCGCAGTTCATGGCGGCGCTGCGCGCGGTCAAGCCCGACGCGCGCATCGAGACGGCGGCCCATTGAAAGCCCGGCTGGCGCGTGCGGCCTATTCGACGCTGCTGCGCGCGCTGCTGCCGGTCTACCTGTTGCGGCTGTGGTGGCGCGGCCGGCACGAGCCGCTGTATCGCCACGCGCTGGGCGAGCGGCTGGGCTTCGGCGACAGGCCGGCGGCAAGCGGCGCGCTGTGGCTGCATGCGGTGTCGTTGGGCGAGACGCGCGCCGCCAGCGCGCTGGTCGACGCGCTGCGCCGCCAGCGTCCCGGCTTGCGGCTGCTGCTCACCCACGGTACCGCCACCGGGCGCGAAGCCGGTGCCGCGTTGCTGCGCGACGGCGATGCGCAATGCTGGCTGCCGTGGGATACGCCGGGTGCGGTGCGCCGCTTCCTGCGCCAGCACCGGCCGGCCATCGGCGTGCTGATGGAAACCGAGATCTGGCCCAACCTGCTGCATGGCGCCGCGGCGGCCGGTGTGCCGATGGTGCTGGCCAACGCGCGGCTGAGTGCCAAGAGCGAACGGCGCGGCGAGCGCACCGCGGCCTTGATCCGCCCGGCGGCGCGCACGCTGGCGCGCGTGCTGGCGCAGACCGAGGACGACGCGCGGCGGCTGCGCGGCTTCGCCGGTGCTGCGGTCGCGGTGTGCGGCAACCTGAAGTTCGACGTCGACCCCAGGCCCGAGCTGCTGGCGCAGGGGCGCGCCTGGCGCGAGCGGCTGGGCCGGCCGGTGCTGCTGGCCGCGGCCACGCGCGAAGGCGAGGAAGGCCCGCTGCTGCAGTGCTGGGCGGCGTTGACCGCCGCGGCCGCGCCGCGGCCGCTGTTGCTGCTGGTGCCGCGGCATCCGCAGCGCTTCGACGAGGTGGCCGCGCTGATCGCGCAGCACGGCCTGACGCTGCGCCGCCGCAGCCAATGGACGCAACAGCCCGGCGGCGATGCGCTGCAGGCCGATGTCTGGCTGGGCGATTCGATGGGCGAGATGCCGCTGTACTACGCCGCGGCCGACGTGGCGCTGCTCGGCGGCAGCTTCGCGCCGCTGGGCGGGCAGAACCTGATCGAAGCCGCCGCCTGCGGTTGCCCGCTGGTGATGGGGCCGCACACCTTCAACTTCGCCGAAGCCGCCGAGCTGTCGCTGGCGGCCGGCGCGTCGCTGCGTGTGGCCCATGTCGGCGAAGGGGTGCAGCGCGCGCTGGCGCTGGCGCGGGACCCGCAGCGCGGCGCTTGGGTGCAGCGTGCGCTGGTCTTCGCCGGCGCGCACCGCGGCGCGGCCGAGCGCATGGCGCGCGAGATCACCGCGCTGCTGCCGCCGGCCCGACCGCACGAGGCTTGAAGCCGCAGCCCCCGGCGCAGGCCTGGCGCGTGCGCCCGCCGTCGAAGTCGCCGATCGCCTGGCAGGCTGCGGGCGCTGCCTGGTGTGCAGCCGGCCGGTGGACCCACGGCGGCACCCTGTCGAAAGCGCCGCGGCGTGCCGCGCCCTCGGCCGAGTGGAAGGCCTGGTGCACGTCCCGCCGCAGGTGGCCATCCACTGCACGCCGCCGCGGATGAGCACCGCGCCGGCGGCGCGCAATGCTCACGGGCTCATGAGTCAACGCCGGGCCGCTCCCAAGTTGACTCATCCCCCTCGGGGGGCCTGGCGCGAAGCGGCAGGTCTGGGGGCGCTCATGAGTCAACGCCGGGCCGCTCCCAAGTTGACTCATCCCCCTCGGGGGGCCTGGCGCGAAGCGGCAGGTCTGGGGGCACTCTCAGGGATCGGGCCGCCGCCCCGGCAGTTGCGTCAGCCAGCGCGGTTCCTGCAGCGCCATGCGGTGGCCGAGGTCGTACAGCAGTTGCATCTGCACAGGGTCGAAGACCTCGTCGCCGATCATGTTCACGTCCTCGGGGATGGTGATCCAGCGGAAGCTGCCGCCTTCTTGCAGCGCATAGCTCTGGATGCGGAACAGGTCGCCGATGGCCACGGCGCGCCCGGTGGCGTCGATCACGCGCCCGGCGATCGCCGGCAGCGAGCGCGCGATCGGGTCGGGCTGCGGGATCAACTGGCCGTTGTGGATCACGTAGATGTCCTCCAGGCCCAGCCCGCCCAGGCCGCCGCGCTCGCGGATGATCGAGCCGCGGAACACGCCGCCGTTGAGGAACACGCGCGCGCCGACGCCGCCGTCGACATGCATCTCGTCGTAGCGCGCTCCGCCCGGCGCCAGCTCGACGTCGAAGAACACCGGCGGGAACGCCACCGGGATCGACGCCGAGGCCAGCATCACCTTGCGGAACAGCGCCAAGGCGTCGGGGTGGCCGCTGCTGGCGATCAGGCCCATGTTCCAGACCACGAAGCGCGGTGCGTCGAGGTTGGTGGTGCCTATGTACAGCCGCCGCCCGCGCTGGTGCGCCTCGGCCACGCGCTGCAGCAGTTCGGCGTCGACGTGGTGCACGATCATCGCCTGCAGCGGCCGCGTATCGGCCAGCGCCTCGCCGACCAGCGCCTGCCACAGCAGGCCGAGGGTGGAGCCCAGCAGGAAGATGTCGCGCGAGCTGGTGGTCGTGTAGAACTCCTTCAGCGCCTGGTCATAGGGTGGGCCGACGAAGGCGAAGGGCGCCATCAGCGCGCCGGTGGACACGCCGGTGACGATCTTGAACACCGGGCGCGTGCCGGTGCCGGTCCAGCCGTTGAGGAAGCCCGAGCCGAAGGCGCCGTTGGCGCCGCCGCCGGACAGCGCCAGGTGCGCATAGTGCACGGCACCGTCCGGACCGCGCGGGAACTCCTGCGGCGACTCTTGCGCGAACGATGCCGCCAGATCCTGCTCCAGCGCCGAATTGGGCTGGCCGGCCCAGGCGCGCACCTCGGGGAAGTGCGGGATGCGGCCTTCCAGCGCGCTTTGCGCCGGCGCCGCGTGGCGCGGCAGCGAACCGCACCCCCCCAGCAGCGCCAGACCAAGCGCCCACGCCATGGCCCGGGCTCCCAACGGCCGGCGGCGCTCACACGGTTGATCGCAGGCAAGGTCCATGCGGCGTCGTCCAGTGGCAGGGCGGATCGCGCGCCGCGGTGGCCGCAGCGCGCAGGCGACCTTATTCGATGCGCACCGCATCGTCGAAGGCCAGGCGCGGCCCGCGCGGGCGCACGCCGGCCGGATCGCCCCAGCCGAGGTTGACGAGGAAGTTCGCCCGCCAGCGCCCGTCGGGGAAGAAGGCCTCGTTCAGCAGCGCGGCGTTGAAGCCGCTCATCGGGCCGGTGTCCAGGCCCAGCGCGCGCGCGGCGAGGATCAGGTAGGCGCCTTGCAGCGTGCCGTTGCGCGTCGCGGTGTCCAGCGCGAGGGCGGCGTTGCCGGCGAACATGTCCCGCGCCGCCGGATTGGCCGGGTATTGCGTCGGCAGGTGCTCGTGGAACATGGGGTCGTAGGCGGCGATGGCCGTCACCGGCGCGGCCATGGTCTTGTCGACGTTGCCCGGCGCCAGCGCCGGCTTCAGCCTGGCCTTGGCCGCGGCGCTGCGCACGAAGACGACGCGCCCGGGCTGCGCATTCATCGCCGTCGGCCCCCAGCGGTACAGCTCGTACAGGCTGCGCAGCGTGGCGTCGTCGACGGCGCGCGCGGCGAACTGGTTGTAGGTGCGCGCGCCGCGGAACAGCTGGTCGAGCGCGGCATCGGGCAGGGGCGGATTCATCGGCAGACTCCTCGGGGTGGGTCAGGGTGCGCGGCATGCAGCCCGAGGCTCGCGCCTTGGCCGGCTGCGCCGCGGCCAAAGAGCCGTGGCAGGCCTCGGCCGTCGGCAAGCATAAGCTCGCGCGGCATCGGCGCACTGCGCAGCTGGCATCGGCCCGGCGCATCGCTTCGTGCCGGCGCATCGCTTCGTGCCGGCCGCCGCTGCACGCAGGCCGACCGAAGCCGGCCGGCGGCCTTCCGCGCCGCGCTGCGGGCCGTGCCCGCCGCAGCAGAATCACCCTCATGCAGCGTGCCGACCGCCATTTCGACTTCATCATCGTGGGTGCCGGCTCGGCCGGCTGCGTGCTCGCCAACCGGCTCAGCGGCGAGACGGGGCTGCGCGTATTGCTGGTCGAGGCGGGCCCGGTGGACCGCAGCCCGTTGATCCACGTGCCGGGCTTGTTCGCGGCGATGTACCGCCCCGGCAAGTTCTCGTGGGTGTACCCGACCGCGCCGCAGCGGCATGTGGACGGCCGTGTGCTGCGCGACCTGCGCGGCAAGGTGCTGGGTGGGTCGAGTTCGACCAACGGCATGCTGTACTGCCGCGGCGCGGCGGCCGACTACGACGGCTGGGCCGCGCTGGGCAACACCGGCTGGAGCTACCGCGAGGTGCTGCCGTACTTCAAACGCGCCGAAAACCACGCGGACGGCGGCGACACCTGGCACGGCAGCGGCGGGCCGCTGCAGGTGCAGCGCTCCCGTGTCGGACACCCGCTGGCGCGGGCCTTCATCGGCGCGGCGGTCGAGGCGGGCTTTGCCTACAACCCGGACATCAACGGCGCGCAGCGCGAGGGCTTCGGGCCGGCCGAGTCCACCGTCTGGCGCGGCCGGCGCTGCAGCACGGCAACGGCCTACCTGCGCCCGGCGACCACACGCAAGAACCTGCAGGTGATGACCGATGCGCTGGTCACGCGCATCGTGCTGCAGCGCGGCCGCGCCATCGGCATCGAGCTGTGCCATGGCAAGCAGCCGATGCGGCTGCAGGCCGGCGAGGTGATCCTCGCGGCCGGCGCGTTCCAGTCGCCGCAGCTGTTGCTGCTGTCGGGCATCGGCGATGGCCAGCGCCTGCGCGCGCTGGGCATCAACCCGCAGGCGGATCTGCCGGGGGTGGGGCGCAACCTGCACGATCACGCCAGCGTCACGGCCCATGCCCGCTGCAGCGCGCCGATCTCGCACGCCAGGCTGCTGAACCCGTTGCACGCGGCGGTGGCCGCCTTCGACGGCATCGTTCGCCGGCGCGGCTTCATGGCCGAATGCTCGATCGAGGCGGTCGGCATGGTGCGCTCGCTGCCCGGGCAGGCCATTGCCGACATCAAGTACCAGTTCGTGCCGATCCGGCTGGACCCGATCACGGCCGAGCCGCTGCGCGAGCACGGCATGGTCAACCGCATGGAACTGTGCGTGCCAGAAAGCCGCGGCGAGGTCCGCCTGGCATCGGCCGACCCGCTGGCGCTGCCGATCGTCGACGCCAACTACCTGGCCGAGCCCAGCGATGTGGCGCGGCTGCGCGCGGCGCTGCGCACCGCGGTGCGGATCTACCGGCAGCCGGCCTTCGCCGAGTTCGGCGTGGCGCCCGACCTGCCGGTGCGCGACATGGACGACGACGCGGCACTGGACGCGCACATCCGGCGCACGCTGACGATGGACCACCACGCCGCCGGCAGCTGCGCCATGGGCAACGGGCCGGGCGCCGTGGTCGACGCGCGGTTGCGCGTCCATGGCGTCGAGCGCTTGCGGGTGGTGGACGCGTCGGTGATGCCGCGGGTGGTGTCGGGCAACACCAACGCGCCGACCATCATGATCGCCGAGAAGGCCTCGGACATGATCCTGGGCCGCGAGCCGTTGCCCAGCGCGCCGCCGGCCTGATGCCCGCTCGCCCGCCCGCCCGCCCGCGTTCGGACGCAAGGCGCGCGCGCGGCCGCTGCCGGCGCCGCCAAGGGGGGCCTTGCGCCGGCGGCCACGCTGCGTTCAGCGCCGGTCGGGGTCGCCCGGACCGCCGCGCTGCGGCCGGTTGCAGGCCGCTGCCGGCGGCGCGATCATGCGGCTGTGCCGGCGCCCTCGGCACGCACACGGCTACCGGAGCACGACGATGAAGCCTTCGATACTGCGCGCCTTCGCCGCCGCCTTGGCCTTGCTGTGCAGCGCCACGGCCTGGGCGCAGGCACCGGCGGCCTCGGCGCCAGCCGCTTCGGCGCCCGCCGCGCTGCGCGCGCTGCCCACCGAAACGCGCGAGTGGAAGGGCGATTTCGACGGCATGTTCGAGCGCCGCATGATCCGCGTGCTGGTGCCCTACAGCCGCACGCTGTATTACAACGACAAGGGCCGCGAGCGCGGCATCAGCGCCGAGGCCGCGCGCGCTTTCGAGCAGTACCTGAACAAGAAGTACGCCAAGCAGTTGGGCAAGCGCCCGCTCACGCTGTACCTGATTCCGACCCCGCGCGACGAACTGCTCAGCGACGTCGCCGCCGGCCTGGGCGACATCGCCGCGGGCAACCTGACCGCGACGGACGCACGCCGGCAACTGGTCGACTTCGCTGCGCCGGCCGATGCCAAACCCAACCGCGAGATCGTGCTCAGTGGCCCGAAGTCGCAGCCGCTGGCCACGGCCGAGGCGCTGTCGGGCAAGACCGTGCACGTGCGCGCGGCGTCGAGCTACCACGAAAGCCTGGTGGCGTTGAACCAGCGTCTGGCCAAGGACGGCAAGGCGCCGGTCAAACTGGTGGTCGTGCCCGACGAACTCGAGGACGAGGACCTGATGGAGATGCTCGAGGTCGGCCTGGTCGAGTACATCGTGGTCGACGACTGGAAGGCGCGCATGTGGGCGCATGTGCTGCCCAAGGTCACGTTGAACGAGGCCGCGGTGTTGCGCGACGGCGGCATGGTCGGCTGGGCGATGCGCAAGAACAGCCCCAAGCTCGCCGCCGAGCTCGAGGACTTCTATGCCAACCACCTGAAGCGCCAGGGCGTGCTCGACTACCTGCGCCAGCAGCAGGGCCTGCGCGTCAAGGCGCTGAAGGACGCGGGCGCCAGCGCCGATGTGCAGCGCTTCGAGCAGACGCTGGCGCTGTTCCAGAAGTACGGGCCCAAGTACGGCTTCGACCCGGTGATGCTGGCCGCGCAGGGCTACCAGGAATCGCAACTCGACCAGCAGGCCAAGAGCCATGTCGGCGCGATCGGCGTGATGCAGATCATGCCGGCCACCGGCGCCGAGCTGAAGGTCGGCGACATCCGCGTCACCGAAGCCAACATCCACGCCGGCGCCAAGTACATGGACCAGCTGATGACGCGCTACTTCAAGGATGCGAAGTTCGACGCGCCCAACCGTGCGCTGTTCGCCTTCGCCTCGTACAACGCCGGGCCGGGCAACATCGCGAAGATGCGCAAGGAGGCCGAAAAGCGCGGCCTGAACCCGGACAAGTGGTTCAACAACGTCGAGATGGTCACGGCCGAGAAGATCGGCATCGAGACCACCACCTACGTGCGCAACATCTACAAGTACTACACCTCGTACAAGCTGATGGTGGAAGCCCAGCAGGAGCGCGACAAGGCGCGCGGCGAGGCGGTCAAGAAGTGAGCCGATGGCGTATCGCGGGGATGGGTGGGCGAGCGCATGGAACCGGGCGGCGCTCCCGGCGCAAAGCGGCCTTCGGCCGCTTTGCGCCTTGGGCGCTATGCACCGCTCCC
>CAYZGL010000189.1:0-8444 GCA_964477985.1 uncultured Rubrivivax sp.
GCATGGTGCCGATCGCCGAATACAGCCGCGACTGCATGAAGGCGCTGCGCGCCGACACCGGCATCGCCTACGACGATCGCGCGCAGGGCACGCTGCAGCTGTTTCGCACGCAAAAGCAGCTCGACGGCATCGGCGGCGACGTGGCGGTGCTGAAGCAGTACGGCGTGCCCTACGAGGTGCTGGACCGCGCCGGCTTCGTCAGGGTCGAACCCGCGCTGGCGCTGACGCGCGACAAATTCGTCGGTGCGTTGCGCCTGCCCGGCGACGAGACCGGCGACTGCTTCAAGTTCAGCAACCGTCTGGCCCAGATGGCGCAGGGCCTGGGCGCGCGTTTTCGCTGGAACACGCAGATTCACGCGCTGGAACAGCAAGGCGGCCGGATCAGCGGCGTGCGCACCGATGCGGGGTCGATGCAGGCCGACCGCTACGTGCTGGCGCTGGGCAGCTACTCGCCGCTGCTGCTGCGGCCGCTGGGCCTGCGCATCCCGGTGTACCCGGTCAAGGGTTATTCGATCACCGTGCCGATCACCGATGCCAAGGGTGCACCCGAGTCGACCATCATGGACGAGACGCACAAGGTGGCGGTCACGCGGCTGGGCGATCGCATCCGCGTCGGCGGCACCGCCGAGCTGGCCGGCTACAGCCTGAAGCTGCGCGAGGCGCGCCGCGCCACGCTCGAGCACGTGGTGACCGACCTGTTCCCCAAGGGCGGCGATGTGTCGCAGGCCACGTTCTGGTGCGGGCTGCGGCCGATGACGCCTGACGGCACGCCGATCGTCGGGCCCACGCCGCTGCCCAACCTGCTGCTGGCCACCGGCCACGGCACCTTGGGCTGGACCATGGCTGCCGGCACCGCGCGCGTCATCGCCGACCTGATCGGCGGGCGCGACCCGGCGATCGACGTGTCCGCGCTCGGCATGGCGCGCTACGGCCGCGGCTGAGCGCCCGGGCGCGGGCGCGCCTTGATGCGTGCGCACCACGGGCAGCGGCCCGCTCGGTAACACCTTGCCCCCGTGAAAGCGGGGCTGCGCGGTAAGGACTGTTGCGGGCCGTATCCGAGGCGGAATTCAGGCCCCCGGCTGCACTACATTGGCGGCGCTGAAAAGGGCAAACCCTGCGAAAGCGGGGGACGCAAAGTCAACGGTCTAACGGGCGCGAGCCTCAGGACGGCAGGACTGCCAGTGAATGTCAGCCGCGACGCACCAGCCGATGGTGCGAGCGGGCTTCAGGCGAGTGCTCGGGTCGCGGCAGCGCAAACGGGCACTCTGTCCCGAGGCGGCATGGGTGTGCAGTTCCCGGGTCTGGCGGCAAGCGCCTGCAACACAGGAACCCACCCATGCAGAACAACATCGCCACCCGCGCCAGCCTGCCGCTGCAGGCACACGGTAAATTCGCCATGGCTGCGGTCGCGTTGGCCGCAGCGATGCTGCCGGCTCCCGGAGGTGCCAGCGCCGCGCCGCCGGAGCGTTCGGCCGCGGGCCCGTGGGCCAAGGGCCGGGTGCTGGTGATGCCGAATCCGGGCCTATCCGAAGCCGAACTCGGCAAGATCGTCGCCCCTGATGGCGGCAAGGCGCGCAAGCTGACGGCGAGCGGCCTGTACGTGGTCGAGCTTCCCGGCAACGCCTCCGAGAAGGCGGTTGCCGCAAGGCTGGCCCGCCACCCGCACCTGAAGTTCGCCGAGCTCGATCAGGCGGTGAATGCCGCCTTTGTGCCCAACGACCCCTACCTGGGAAGCCAGTGGCACACGACCAGGATCAATGCGCCGGCGGCCTGGGATCTGGCGACCGGCGCCGGCGTCACCATCGCCGTCGCCGATACCGGCGTCGAGGCCACCCACCCCGACCTGGCCGACCGCTTGGTGGCCGGCTACAACTTCCACGACGGCAACACCGACACCAGCCCGGTCACTGGACACGGCACCTGGGTGTCCGGCGCGGCAGCGGCCACGCTGAACAACGGCCAAGGCGTTGCGGGGGTGGCGGGCGGCGCCAGGATCATGCCGCTGCGCGTGACGGACACCACGGGCTACGGCTACTGGAGCGAGATCGCGTCGGCCATCAACTATGCGGCCGACAGCGGTGTGCGCGTCATCAATCTGAGCTTCGAGACCTTGCTGCCCAGCTCGGCGGTGATGAATGCCGCCGCCTACATGAAGAGCAAGAACGGCCTGGTCGTGATCGCCGCGGGCAACAGCGGTGCCGACCCGGGTTACGCGCTCAACGCCAATGTCATCGCGGTGTCGGCGACCGAATCGAACGACACGCTGGCCAGCTTCTCCAGCTACGGCAGCTACGTGACGATCTCGGCGCCGGGCCGGGACGTCTACACCACGGGGCTCAACGGGACCTACACCCTGGGCTATGGCACATCCTTCTCCGCTCCCATCGTGGCCGGCACGGTGGCGCTGATGATGGCGGCGAACCCCAAGCTGACCAACGCCGAGATCGAAAAGCTGCTGTACGCCAATGTGGACGACCTGGGCACGGCCGGATGGGACAAATACTTCGGTTATGGCCGCGTGAATGCCGGCGCCGCGGTGGCGGCCGCGGCGGTGGCGGTGTCCACCACCGATACGCAAGCGCCGACCGTGGCCATCGACTCGCCCACCGCCAACGCCAGCGTCAGCGGCGTGGTGCCGGTGAGCGTGTCGGCGAGCGACAACGTCGGCGTCGCCAGGGTGGAACTGCGCGTCAATGGTTCGTTGCTGGCCACCGACACCGCGCCGCCGTATGCATTCAGCTGGGATTCCACCAAGGTCGCCAACGGCATGGCGACGCTGCAGGCGCGGGCCTACGACGCCGCCGGCAATGCAGCGTCTTCGACGTCGGTGGCGGTCAATGTTGCCAACAGCTCGGTGGCGACCACCGATACCACGCCGCCCAGCGTGAGCCTGACCAGCCCGACGGCCAGCACCACCGTCAACAAGAAGGGCACCTTGAGCATCGCCTCGACCGCCAGCGACAACATGGGTGCCAGCGGCCTGAAGCAGGCGCTGTACATCGACAACAAGCTGATGACCACGGTCACCGGCGGCTCGCTGTCGTACAGCTGGAACCTCAACAAGGTCAGTGCCGGCGCCCACACCATCACGGTGGTGGCCACCGACGCGGCCGGCAACAGCGCGTCGGCCGGCGCCACGGTGACCGCCACGGCCGCCAAGTAACGCGCCGGAGCCGGCGAGCGCAGCGCCCACGGCATCGCGCTCGACCCCGGCCCGGCGCGCGCGGGCGGGGCGCGGGCTGGGCGGATCAGTAGATGCCGGGAACGAAGCGCCAGCGCACGCGTGCGGCATAGGCGGCGTATTCGCCGCCGCTCACCTTGCGCAGGTGGTCCTCCTCGGTGAGTGCGCGCAGCGCATACAGCATGCTCGTCGCCACCACCGAGGCGATGACCCACAGGCCGGCCGCAATCGAGCGCTCGAAGGCGGCCGCAATCGCAGGCAGCGCGCCGATCCACCAGGCCAGGTTCTTGCAGGTGTAGGCCGGGTGCCGCACCACGGCGTAGGGCCCGCGTGTCACCATGCCGCGATAGGTGAGGTTGCTCGCCTTCCAGCCCATCGCCACCGATGCCGACGCATAGACGGCCATCAACAGCAGCAGCAGCACGTTCATCACGACATGCGTGGTGGTGTTGCTGAACTGCGGGAATTCGGTGACCGCCGGGCCGAACATCCAGCCGGTGGCGATGTTGAAGGGCGGGTAGCACAGCAGCACCACCAGCCAGCCGAACAGGCTGGGGTCCACCGAGCGGATGCGGTTGTGCAGCCGCGGTGACTCGACCAGGTAGCCGAAGGTGAAGATCAGCACGTCGATGAACAGGATGATCTGCATCGAAAGCCAGAAACCATAGCGGTCGAACAGGGTGCGAAAGCCGCCGTCGCCTGCGGTGCCGTGCAGCAGGGCCAAGCCGTTGAGCCAGGCGCCGACGCAGAAGACCATCAACTGCAGCACCATCAAGGGTGCGAAGAACATCTTCAGCAGTGTGGACAGTACGGCGACGCGGTCCTCGCGGTCGAGTGGTTGGGCCAGAAGGGCACGCGGCGAGCGCGCAAAGCGCAGCGCCACGCGCAGGCAGCGCAGCGGCTTCGACGCTGCCGGATCCACGAAACACCAGCAGTACGGCGCCAGCAGCACGGCGTAGAACGTGCACGCTGCGATCAAGAAGCGGCTGCCGGTGAACGAAAAAGCCTGGGAGCCGTACAGCCTGTCGCGCATGCCGGCCGGGTCCGGCCCCAGCAGGTAGGCCGTGCAGGCCAGCACCACCACGCCAACCGCGGCGAGCGCGGCTTTCAGGCGCTCGGCCTGCGTGACCGGCAAGGGTGCGAAGACCCGTGGCGCGGCCGCGCCTGACGGGTCTGAACGGGCCTCGACGTCGCCTTGCGGGATCGCCATCCGTTGCTCCCAAAAACAAAGACCCCGCAAAGCGGGGTCTTTGAAGACTAGCCTGGAAGTCAGGCCTGCGCGGCGCCCGCCTTGCGCTTCCAGAAGGCCGCGCCCATCAGGCCCAGCGCCACCAGAACCAGCGACCCCGATCCGGGGGCCGGAACGGTTCCGTTCGCACCGCTGGCACCCGACGTGCCGTTGCTGCCACCGATGCCGCAAGTGGTACCGGGTTTGAGGGGTTCCGTCGTCGAACCATCGAAGGTGGCGACCACGCAGTCGAGCCGCACCTCGGCCGTGGTCGGTGCCGAGAACTGGATCCAGGTGACGTTTTGGAACAGGGTGCTGAAACTGGCGATGTAGCCAGTGTCTTTCACCAAGTTGCCGGCTGCGCTGCCGGCGTTGGCGCCCTCGTAGAACGTGACGTCTGGCGCAGGGGCACCGTCCCAGTTCGTGCCCAGTGCGAAGGTATAGGTGTGAACCACGCTCAGACCCGGTGTCTGGCCCGTGCCTCCCGTGACGGTGATGGCATTCGACGAGCCCGTCCCGTTGCCGGTCAGAAGGAAATAGAACGAATCCAACGTGAACGACAGGTTCGGGCCGGAAGGATCCGGGTTCGAGCTTGCCGATCCTTGGAGGGTGGTCCCGGTCGTAGGACGAGTCATCAGCGGCAGCACGCCCTGAGTGCCTTCGATCACGCAGCTGCCGTTGCCGCCATTGGTCGAGTCGGCGCACTGCGTAGAGGACTGCAGGTTCGTCGGATCGAACAGAAAGTTGCGATCCGCGGTGCTGTACCACTTCCAGCCGTTGTTGGCATCGTCGAAGTGGATCAACTGGGTCACGACTGCGGCCGACGCTGCCATGGGCACCGCCAGCACCCCTGCGGCCAGTGCCGCCGCGAACCTGGACTTGATCATGCTGCGCTCCTGGTGATGGATCTAATAATTTCAGCTTGCGAGGAGAGTGCAAGCACGAGTCATGCCCATCAAAAAGAGTCGTTGAAAATCAAGGTGTTGTCATCAGTGGCCGTCTCTTTTGGGCCGGTTTGGCAGGCGGTTGTAAGAAATTTCGACAACCGTAACGACCGCAGGAAGCGTGCAGAGCACGCGGGAGAGCGGCGGCCACGATGCCAGGCAGGAGCCCCGCCCGCTCAATCTCCTGTGGCAACTCGAGCGAGCCGGCCGCGCTGCAGCCGCTGCGATCAAACCCGCATCACGCCGCTGCCGTACTGCCCCACCAGGCTGGCGCTCGTCAACAGCGTCAGGGGTTCGCACTGCGCCTGCGCGACCAGCAGCCGATCGAAGGGGTCGCTGTGGACGCTGGGCAAGCCCTCCACCCGAACCGCGTGCTGCGGCCTGACCGCCAGCAAGGCATAGCCGGCATCCCGGAAGGCCTGCAGCGCCTGCGCCGAAGACACCGGCATGTCGCCCCGGCTCCATGCGTGCTTGGTCGCGATCTCCCACAGCGTTGCCGCACTGATGTGCAGCTCATCCGCTGCGAGGATCCGCTCGCGCGCCTTGCGCGTCAGCCGCCTGCTGCCGGTCACCGCCCACAGCGCGATGTGCGTATTCGGCAGGATGCGCACGGCTCACGAACCCTCGAACAGTTCGCGCACTTCGGCGTTTGAGTGGTCGATGTCGTCGGGAACGGTGAAGCGCCCCTTGGCCACGCCGATGCGCTGGCTGCGATCGCTGCGGCTGCTGGCCAGCGGCACCAGCCGTGCCGCGGGCCGGCCGTTGCGCGCGATGATGAACTCGCTCTCGGCGCCGCTTTCCAGCGCCTGCACGAGCTTCGACAAGGACGTCTTGGCGTCGAGCATGTTGATGACGCGGCTCATGGGCGATTCCTTCTGGTCAGGGTTTGGTCAGGGTTGGCTGAATGCAGCGGTTTGGCATGGCCGACCCGCTGCCGGGCCTGCCTAGAATCGCCGCCCCATGGCCAGCAAGCAAGGCACCTACGCCGAAGCCTCGATCCGCGTGCTGAAGGGCCTCGAGCCCGTCAAGCAGCGCCCGGGCATGTACACGCGCACCGACAACCCGCTGCACATCGTGCAGGAGGTGATCGACAACGCCGCCGACGAGGCGCTGGCCGGCTTCGGCAAGCGCATCGCACTGACGCTGCACGGCGACGGCTCGGTCAGCGTCGACGACGACGGGCGCGGCATCCCTTTCGGCTTGCACCCCGACGAGCAGGTGCCGGTGGTCGAGATCGTGTTCACGCGGCTGCACGCCGGCGGCAAGTTCGACAAGGGCGCGGGCGGCGCCTACAGCTTCTCCGGCGGGCTGCACGGCGTGGGCGTCAGCGTCACCAACGCCTTGGCCCGGCGGCTCGAAGTCACGGTGTGGCGCGACGGCCAGGTGGCGACGCTGGCCTTTGCCGGCGGCGACGTGGCCGAGCCGCTGGCGGTGCGCAAGGCGGCGGCCGGCGAGCGCAAGCAAGGCACGAGCGTGCGCGTGTGGCCCGACCCGAAGTACTTCGACAGCGCCGAGCTGCCGCGCGCCGAACTCGTGCACCTGCTGCGCAGCAAGGCGGTGCTGATGCCCGGCGTGACGGTGACGCTGACGCAGGACAAGGGCGGCAGCGCTGCCGTCGCCGGGCCGCCCCAAGACGGCGGCGAGCCCCCGCGGGGGGCGGACGCGAAGCGGCCGGGGGCCGACGTCGTGCAAAGCTGGCTCTACAAGGGCGGCCTGCGCGACTACCTGAACCAGAGTCTCGCGGCCGAGCCGCTGATCCCGCTGTTCGAGGGCGAGCAGTACGCCACCGGGCAGGAGGCCGAGAACGTCGCCGAAGGCGAAGGCGCCGCTTGGGTAGCGGCCTTCACCGACGAAGGCGCGACGCTGCGCGAGAGCTACGTCAACCTGATCCCCACGGTGGCCGGCGGCACGCACGAGGCCGGGCTGAAGGACGGGCTGTTCGGTGCCATCAAGGGCTTCATCGAGCTGCACGCGTTGGCGCCCAAGGGCGTGAAGCTGATGCCCGAAGACGTGTTCTCGCGCGCCAGCTTCGTACTGTCGGCCAAGGTGCTGGACCCGCAGTTCCAGGGCCAGATCAAGGAGCGCTTGAACAGCCGCGACGCCTTGCGGCTGGTCTCCAACTACGTCAAGCCGGCGCTCGAGCTGTGGCTGAACCAGCATGTCGAGCACGGCAAGAAGCTGGCCGAGCTGGTGATCCGCCAGGCGCAGACGCGCCAGCGCGCCAGCCAGAAGGTGGAAAAGCGCAAGGGATCGGGCGTGGCCGTGCTGCCCGGCAAGCTCACCGACTGCGAAAGCCGCGACCTGAAGCTGAACGAAGTCTTCCTGGTCGAAGGCGATTCGGCCGGCGGCAGCGCCAAGATGGGCCGCGACAAGGAAACGCAGGCGATCCTGCCGCTGCGCGGCAAGGTGCTCAATTCATGGGAGGTCGAGCGCGACCGCCTGTTTGCCAACAACGAGATCCACGACATCGCGGTGGCGGTGGGCGTGGACCCGCACGGCCCGAACGACGCGCCCGACTTCAGCGGCCTGCGCTACGGCAAGGTGTGCATCCTCAGCGACGCCGATGTCGACGGCTCGCACATCCAGGTGCTGCTGCTCACACTCTTCCTGCGCCACTTCCCCAAGCTGATCGAGCGCGGCCACGTGCATGTGGCGCGCCCGCCGCTGTTCCGCGTGGACGCGCCGGCACGCGGCAAGAAGCCGGCGGCCAAGATCTATGCGCTGGACGAGGGCGAGCTCGAAGCCACGCTGGACAAGCTGCGCAAGGAAGGCGCGCGCGAAGGCAGCTGGAGCATCAGCCGCTTCAAGGGCCTGGGCGAGATGAACGCCGAGCAGCTGTGGGAAACCACGCTGAACCCCGACACGCGCCGGCTGCTGCCGGTGGCCTATGGCGAAGCCGGCTTCGACGCCACGGTGCGCTCGCTGACCAAGCTGATGGGCAAGGGCGAGGCCGCCGCGCGGCGCGAGTTGATGGAGCTGCACGGCGACGCCATCGAAGTCGACGTCTGAAGCGCCATCGCAAGCGTCTCGGCAGCCGCTGCCGGCGCAAAGCGGCCTTCGGCCGCTTTGCGCCAAGGCGCATTGATGCGGC
>CAYZGL010000190.1:0-8439 GCA_964477985.1 uncultured Rubrivivax sp.
CCCAACGGCTGCGGCAAGTCCAACATCATGGACGCGGTGCGCTGGGTGCTGGGCGAGAGCAAGGCCAGCGAGCTGCGCGGCGAGTCGATGCAGGACGTGATCTTCAACGGCTCGGGCCAGCGCAAGCCGGCCGGGCGCGCCAGCGTGGAGCTGGTGTTCGACAACAGCGACGCGCGCGCCGGCGGGCCGTGGAACCAGTTCGGCGAGATCGCGGTCAAGCGCGTGCTCACGCGCGACGGCGGCTCGAGCTACTACATCAACAACCAGCCGGTGCGCCGCCGCGACGTGCAGGACGTGTTCCTGGGCACCGGGCTGGGCCCGCGCGCCTACGCGATCATCGGCCAGGGCACCATCAGCCGCATCATCGAGTCGCGCCCCGAGGAGCTGCGGCTGTTCCTCGAAGAAGCTGCCGGCGTGTCCAAGTACAAGGAGCGCCGCCGCGAGACCGAGAACCGCCTGAAGGACACGCGCGAGAACCTGACGCGCGTCGAAGACATCCTGCGCGAACTGAACGCCAACCTCGACAAGCTGGAAAAGCAGGCCGAAGTGGCGCAGCAATACCGGCAACTGCAGGAGCAGGGCACGCGCAAGCTGCACCAGTTCTGGTTCCTGAAGCACCGCGACGCCGAAGCCGAGGAGCAGCGCGCGCATGCGGCGCTGCTGCAAGCCGCCAACGCGCTGGAAGCGCGTGTGGCCGAGCTGCGCCAGCTGGAAGCCGAGCTGGAAGCCGTGCGCCAGACCCACTACGCCGCCGGCGACACCTTGCACCAGCGTCAGGGCGAGCTGGCCGACGCCGCGCTCGAAGTCAGCCGGCTCGAAGAGCGCATCCGCTACGTGGTCGAGGCGCGCGAGCGTGCGATGTCGCGGCGCAACGAGCTGCGCGCGCAGAACGAACAATGGGTGGCGCGCCAGGCCGATGCCGATGCCGAAGGCGAGCGCATCGCCGAGTCGCTGCGCGCGGCCGGCGAACAAGCCGAACTGCACAGCGCGAGGGCCGAGGAACAGGCCCAGCAACTGCCGGCGCTGGAAGACGCGCTGCGCGACGCGCAGCAGCGCAGCAACCAGCAGCGCGCCGAGGTGGTGCAGGTGCAGCAGCAGATCCAGGTGCTGGCCGCCGAGAGCCGCAGCCTGGACGAACAGCTGCGCCAGGCACGGCAGCGCAGCGAGCGCCTGGGCGCTGAACGCCAGCAGCTGGCGCTGCCCGATGCGCAGCGGCTGCAGCAGCTGCAGCACGACAGCGCGGCCTTGTCGCAGAACCACGAACTGGCCGAGGCGCAGCTGCACGAACTGGGCGAGCAGGTGCAGATGCTCGACGAGCAGCGGCGCACGCAGGCGCAGGCCGCGGCCGGCGAAAGCGCGCGCCAGGCCGAACTGACGGCGCGGCTGGAAGCCTTGCGCGCGCTGCAGGACAAGGTGCAACGCAGCGGCCGGCTCGGGCCCTGGCTGGCCAAGCACGGGCTGGACGGCCTGCAAGGCCTGTGGACGCAGGTGCACATCGAGCCGGGCTGGGAAACCGCGCTCGAGGCCGCGCTGCGCGAACGGCTGAATGCGCTGCAGGTCGGCCGGCTGGAAACCGTGCGCGCCTTCGCCGCCGACGCACCGCCCGCCCGGCTGGCGTTCTATTCGCCGGGTGCGGCCGCGCACGCCGACACGCACCGCACGCTGCCGCGCTTGTCCGCGCTGCTGCGGCTGAACGACGCCGGGCTGCAGGCGCTGCTCGACGACTGGCTCGAGGGCGTTTACACCGCGCCGAGCCTGGACGACGCGCTGGCCGCGCGCGGCCGGCTGACGCACGGCGAAGTCGTGATGTCGCGCGAAGGCCACGCGGTGTCGTCGCACGCGGTGAGCTTCTACGCGCCCGACTCCGAACAGGCCGGCATGCTGGCACGCGCGCAGGAGATCGAGAACCTCGAGCGCCAGTCGCGTGCGCAAGCGTTGATCGCCGACGAGGCGCGCAGCGCCGGCGTGCGCATCGAAGCGGCCTACACCGAAGCCTCCTTGCGGCTGGCCAGCCTGCGCCGCGAAGTGGCCGAAGCCCAGACGCGCGCGCACCAGGCCCAGGTGGAGTGGTTGCGCCTGCAACAGCAAGCCGAAGCCGGGCAGACGCGGCGCAGCCAGCTCGACGCCGAGCTGGACGAGCTCGGCGCCCAGCTCGACGGCCTGCGCGAGCGCCGAGCCTTAGGCGAAGCGCGCTTCGAGGAGCTGGACCTGCAGCTGGCCGATGCACAGCAGCGCCACAGCGATCTCGACGACGCAGTCATCGCCGCGCAGCGCCGGCTCGACGCGGCGCGCGAGCAGCAGCGCGCACTCGAGCGCCAGACGCAGGAGGCGGCCTTCCAGTCGCGCAGCCTGCTGGCGCGCCAAGGCGAGCTGCAGCGCGCGATCGCCACCGCGCGCGAGCAGATCGCGGCCAACGATCAGGCTGCCGCGGCCATCGCCGGCGAACTGGCCGGGCTGGACGATGCGGCCGCGCAAGCCGGGCTGCAGGACGCGCTGGCCGCGAGGCTGCAGCGCGAACAGGCGCTGGCCGCGGCGCGCAGCCAGTACGACGAACTCAGCGCGCATTTGCGCAGCGCCGACGAGCAGCGGCTGACGCTGGAACGCAGCCTCGAGCCGATGCGCGAAGGCCTGACCCAGCTGCAGCTCGAGCAGCAGGCGGCACAGCTGGGCGGCGCGCAGTTCATGGAGCAGTTGCAGGCGGCGCAGGCCGATCTGCAGGCCTTGGCCCAGAGCATCGAACGCGACGGCGTCAAGCTGTGGGGGCTGCAAGGCGAGGTCGACCGGCTCAACCGCGAGCTGGCCGCGCTGGGTGCGGTCAACCTGGCCGCGCTGGAAGAATTGACGGCCGCGCGCGAGCGCAAGACCTTCCTCGACGCGCAAAACGCCGACCTGCTCGAGGCGATGAACACGCTGGAAGACGCGATCCGCAAGATCGACCTGGAAACGCGCGAGCTGCTGGGCCAGACCTTCAACCAGGTCAACGAACACTTCGGCCGCATGTTCCCCAGCCTGTTCGGCGGCGGCAGCGCGCGGCTGGTGATGACCGGCGACGAGATTCTCGACTCCGGCGTGCAGGTGATGGCGCAGCCGCCGGGCAAGAAGAATTCGACCATCCACTTGCTGTCGGGCGGCGAGAAGGCGCTGACCGCGATCGCGCTGGTGTTTGCCATCTTCCAGCTCAACCCGGCGCCGTTTTGCCTGCTCGACGAGGTCGACGCGCCGCTGGACGACGCCAACACCGAACGCTACTGCAAGCTGGTCACCGAGATGAGCAAGGGCACGCAGTTCCTGTTCATCAGCCACAACAAGATCGCGATGGAAATGGCCGAACAACTGGTGGGCGTGACGATGCAGGAGCAGGGCGTGTCGCGCATCGTCGCGGTCGACATGGAAGCCGCGCTGGGCATGGCCGAGGCCGCGTGATGAGCCTGACCGCCGCGCTGGCCATCCTGGGTGCCGTCGTGCTGCTGGCGCTGCTGCTGCATGGCTGGTGGAAGACACGCCGCGCCGGTCCGCGCCAGGCCGAACCGGCCTTGCCGGCGGCGCAGCGCGTCGAGCCGGCGCTGGGCGATGCAGCGCAGGCGCACGGCGCCCAGGCCGCTGCGCCGCAGGCCGGTGAAGCGGCGCCGCGCCGCGCGCCGGGCGCCCGCCCGCCGGCGCGGCTGGACGCGCTGATCGATGCCATCGTGCCGCTGTCGCTGGAAGCGCCGGTCAGCGGCGAGCTGGTGCTGTCGCAGTGGCCGGCGACGCGGCGTGCCGGCACCAAACCCTTCCACATCGAAGGCCTGAACCTGGACAGCGGCGAGTGGGAACAGCCCGCAGCCGGCCAACGCTACGGCGAGTTGCAAGCCGGCGTGCAGCTGGCCAACCGCAGCGGCGCGCTCAACGAGATCGAATATTCGGAGTTCGTGCAAAAGCTGCAGACCTTCGCCGAGGGCGTGGGCGCAATGGCCGACTTCCCCGACATGCTGCAGGTGGTCGCACGCGCGCGCGAGCTCGACGCGCTGGCCGGCCCGCTCGATGCGCAGCTGGCGGTGCGGCTGGTGGCGCGCTCGGTGGCCTGGTCGGTGGGCTACGTGCTGCAGTGCGCCGGCCGCCACGGGTTGTTGCTGGGCGCGGTGCCCGGGCGGCTGGTGCTGCCGGCGCTGGACGAGGGTGCGCCGCCGCAGCTGGTGTTGGAGTTCGATGCGCAGGCCGCGCTGGCCGACGAGGCCCAGGCGGCGCCGCTGCGCGAAGTCATCCTCAGCCTGGACGTGCCGCAGACCGAAGCCGCGCTCGACCCCTTCCCGAGCTGGCACCGGATCGCCCACGCCCTGGCCGAAGACATGGACGCCGTGCTGCTGGACGACGCCGGCCGGCCGATCACCTTGCAGGCCTTCGACGCCATCGGCAAGGACCTGGCCAAGCTGTACCAGACGCTCGAGTCGCACGACCTGGCGGCGGGCTCGGCGGCGGCGCGCAGACTGTTCGCGGGCTGAGGCGGCGCGGCGCGCGAACCAGGCCCGGCCCAACTCAGGCCTGCGCGATGCGCTGCTCCAGGTGCTGCAGCGCCTGCTGCACCTGGTCGACCAGCACCAGGCACAGGTCCCCTGGCTGCAGCCGCTGCAGCGCGGTGTCGATGGCGGCGAACTCGCCGTGGATCTCGTCGATGCGCGTGGTACGCGCCGCACCGTTCAGGCCGTCGCGCAGCAGCGCCAGCACCTCGCCGTCGGCACGGCCGCGCTGCGCCGCGTCCTGGTACAGGATCACGTCGTCGAAGGCGGCACCGAGGATCAGCGTCTGGTCGCGCAGGTCCTTGTCGCGGCGGTCGCCGGCGCCGCTGATCACCACCGAGCGGCGCTTGGCCGGCATCGCCTGCACCGCGCCGACCAGCGCACGCATCGCGTCCGGGTTGTGGCCGTAGTCGGCGATCAGCGTCGCGCCGCGGTAGTCCATCACGTTGAAGCGCCCGGGCGTGGTGGCGGCGTCGCTGTCGAAGCTCTCCAGCCCGCGGCGGATCGCATCCCAGTCCAGCCCGGCGCACCAGGCCGCGCCGATGGCGGCCATTGCGTTTTCCACCTGGAAGCCGATGGCGCCGCCGCGCGTCAGCGGCATCTGCGCCAGCGGCAGCCGCTCGCGCCATGAGCCCTGCGCGGCGACGATCGAACCCCCCTCGACGTAGACCACGCGCTTGCCCTGCGCGCGGTGCGCCGCCATCACCGGGTGGTGGCGGTCGGCGGTGAAGTAGCAGATCTGCCCGGGGCAGGCCACCGCCATCAGCGCGACGTTCGGGTCGGCCGCGTTCAGCACCGCGTAGCCCGAGGACGCGACGTTGCGCACGATCACGCGCTTGAGCACCGCCAGATCCTCGACCGTGCTGATGTAGTTCAGGCCGAGGTGGTCGCCCTCGCCGACGTTGGTCACCACCGCCACCGTGCAGCGGTCGAAGCCCAGGCCTTCGCGCAGGATGCCGCCGCGCGCCGATTCGAACACCGCGGCGTCCACATCCGGGTGCGCCAGCACGTTGCGCGCGCTGCGCGGGCCGCTGCAGTCGCCGCTGTCGATCTGGCGGCCTTGCACGTAAGCGCCGTCGGTGTTGGTCATGCCCACGCGCAGGCCGCTGGTGGCCATCAGGTGCGCCACCAGCCGCGTCACGGTGGTCTTGCCGTTGGTGCCGGTGACGGCCACGGTGGGCACGCGCCCGTCGTCGCCGGGCGCGAACAGGTGGCCGATGATCGCTTCGCCGACGTTGCGCCCCTTGCCGTACGAAGGGCTCAGGTGCATGCGCAGCCCCGGCGCGGCGTTGACCTCGACCACGCCGCCGCTTTGTTCCTCGAGCGGGCGCTGCACGCTCTCGCACACCACGTCGACGCCGCAGATGTGCAGCCCCACCATCTGCGCCGCCGCCACCGCGCGCGCTGCCACGTCGCGGTGCACGTCGTCGGTGACGTCGGTGGCGCTGCCGCCGGTGCTGAGGTTGGCGTTGTTGCGCAGCAGCACGCGTTCGCCCTTCTGCGGCACCGAGTCCGGGTTCAGGTTCTGCGTGCGCAGGCTGGCCACGGCGATGTCGTCGATGCGGATCTTGGTCAGCGAGGTGGCGTGGCCGTCGCCGCGCCGCGGGTCGGCGTTGACACGCTCGACCAGTTCGCGCACGGTGGCCTCGCCGTCGCCGATCACCAGCGGCGGGTCGCGCCGTGCCGCGGCCACCAGTTTCTTGCCCACCACCAGCAGCCGGTAGTCGGCGCCAGGCAGGTATTTTTCGACCATCACCGCGCCGATCTCGGCCGCCGCCTTGTAGGCCGCGTCGCACTGTGCCCGGGTGAGCACATTCACGCTCACCCCTTTGCCCTGGTTGCCGTCCTGCGGCTTGACCACCACCGGCACGCCGATCTGCAGCGCGGCCGCCCAGGCGTCGTCGGCATCGTTGACCGGACGGCCGATCGGCACCGGTACGCCCGCGGCGCGCAGCAGCGTCTTGGTCAGGTCCTTGTCCTGCGCGATCGACTCGGCCACCGCGCTGGTGGTGTCGACCTCGGCGGCCTGGATGCGCCGCTGCTTGGAGCCCCAGCCGAACTGCACCAGGCTGCCTTCGGTCAGCCGCCGGTACGGAATGCGGCGCGCCAGCGCCGCGGTCACGATCGAGCCGGTCGACGGGCCCAGGCGCTGGTCCTCGTCGGTCTCGCGCAGCCGCGCCACCGCGGCCGGCGCATCGAAGGCGCCGCCGCCCAGCGCCGCCGCCACCAGGTCGGCGGCCAACTGCAATGCCTGGCGGCCGACCTGTTCTTCCGTGTACTCGACCACCACTTGGTAGGTGCCGGCCTCGACGGTTTCGGTGCTGCGGCTGTAGGTGACCGGGCAGCCGGCCTGCGCCTGCAGCGCCAGCGCCGCCAGCTCGAGCACCTGGGCCAGGTTGACCGGACCGCCTTCGATCGGCCAGTGTTCGCCGATGGCCGGGAACAGCGCACGCAGCCGCTCCTCGAAGCCGCTCAGCCGGCCGATGTCGGATTCGTCGGCGTTGCAGGTGACGATGGCCTCGATGGCGGTGTTGCGGCTCCACAAGTTGGGGCCGCGCAGGGCACGGATGCGGGTGAAGTTCATCAGTCGTTCTTTCGGTCTTCGCTGGGCGAGCGCGGCGCCGTCGCGCTCGGCGGCACCGGCGGCATGCCGGGCACGGCGGCGCCGGCCGGCACCGGGCCGAAGGTCTGCACCCCGGCGGCGATCAGGTCGGGGTCGATGCCCATCGCCCAGGCCGCGGCCACCGCGGCCAGCAAGGCTTCGGGCTCGAGCGCCTCGGCCGGCGCGGCCAGCGGCTCGAGCCGGGTGAGCACGGTTTCGCCGCTGCCCTCGGCCAGCACGCAGCCTGCGTCGCGCAGGAACACCGCGCGGCCGCCGCCGGCGCGCTGCTCGGCGATGGCCGGCACGTGCTCGTCGCCGGCGTACAGCACCACGCCGCCGTCGCACAGCCGCGCCAGGCCGGCGATGCGCGCATCGGCCGCGTGCAGCACGGCCACGCCGTCGGGCAGCACCACGTCGACCTGGGTGCGCAGCACCTTGAGCATCTGGTCGGCATCGCGCACGTCGTGCTCGGCCAGCGCGTCGATGCCGCCCAGGTCGGTGACGATGCCCACGGTGCAGCGGTCGTAGGGCAGGCCGTCGCGCAGGATCGCCGCGGCGCCGTTTTCGAACACCGCGGCCTCGACGTTGCGGTTGATCAGCAGCCGGCGCCCGGCTTCCCAGTCGGTGCTGTCGGCCGGGTCGACGCGGCGGCGGTCCAGGAACAAGCCGTCGCGGCAGGCCAGCCCGACGTGGCGGCCGCTGAGCTGCACCACCCAGGCCACCAGCCGCGCGATCTGCGCACCATGCTGCGAGCCGGCCACGCCGACGATCGGGATGCGGGCGCTGTCCTCGGCATCGGGGAACAGGTGGTCGACGATCGCGCGGCCCACCGGCTGCGGCTTGCCCTCGGCCGGGCGCAGGTGCATCAGCAGCCCCGGCCCGGCATTGACCTCGACCACCGCGCCGCCTTGCTCGTGCAGCGGGCGCGAGATGTCCTCGGCCACCACGTCGACGCCGGCGATGTCCAGCCCGACGGTGCGCGCGGCCAGCGACACCACGTGCGCGACTTCGGGGTGGACCTCGCCGGTGCAGTCGATGGCGACGTTGCCGTTGCGCTGGATCAGCACACGCCGGCCGGCCGCCGGCACGCTGTCGGGGCCCAGGCCCAGGCGCTGCAGGTCGGCGCGAACCACGTCGTCCTGGCCCAGGTCGATGCGGTTCAGCGGGTGCGCCTCGGTGGTGCCGCGGCGCGGGTCGCTGTTCAGCTGCGCATCGATCAGCTCGGCGACCGTGCTGCGGCCGTCGCCGCGCACCCAGGCGGCTTCGCCGCGCGCAGCGGCCACGACCTCGCCGCCGACCACCAGCAGCCGGTGCTCGTCGCCGCGCACGTAGCGTTCGACCAGC
>CAYZGL010000191.1:0-8399 GCA_964477985.1 uncultured Rubrivivax sp.
CCCACCGGCGGCTCGGTGGTGCTGGCGGCGATCATGCTGAAGCTGGGCGCCTACGGCTTCCTGCGCTTTTCGATGCCGATCGCCCCCGACGCCAGCCGCCAGTGGGCCTGGTTCATCATCGCGCTGAGCCTGGTCGCGGTGATCTACATCGGCCTGGTCGCGCTGGTGCAGCGCGACATGAAGAAGCTGATCGCCTACTCGTCGGTGGCGCACATGGGCTTCGTCACGATGGGCTTCTTCATCTTCAACGACATCGGCGTGGCCGGCGGCATCGTGCAGATGATCGCCCACGGTTTCGTCTCGGGCGCGATGTTCCTGTGCATCGGCGTGCTCTACGACCGCGTGCACTCGCGCGAGATCGCCGCTTACGGCGGCGTGGTCAATACCATGCCGAAGTTCACCGTCTTCGCGGTGCTGTTCGCGATGGCCAACTGCGGGCTGCCCGGCACGGCCGGTTTCGTCGGCGAGTGGATGGTGATCCTCGGTGCGGTCAAGGCCAACTTCTGGCTTGGCGTGCTGCTGGCCACCGCGCTGATTTCCGGTGCCGCCTACACCTTGTGGCTGGTCAAGCGCGTGTACTTCGGCGCGGTGAGCAACGATCATGTCAGGGCGATGGCCGACATCAACAGCCGCGAATTCCTGGTGCTCGGCATCCTGGCCGCCGCCGTGTTGTGGATGGGCGTGCACCCCAAGCCCTTCACCGACGTGATGCAGGTGTCGGTCAGCGAGCTGCTGCGGCACGTGGCCCTGTCGAAGATCAACTAGATGAGCAGCCCGATGGACGCGATGAACTGGCCGGTGATCTATCCGGAACTGCTGCTGCTGGTGATGGCGTGCCTGATCACGCTGGTGGACCTGTGGGTGGCCGACCCGCAGCGTCGCGTCACGCTGTGGCTGACGCAGGCCACCCTGGCGGCGGTCGGCCTGATGCACCTGTTGGCCTTCGACGCCGGGCTCACGCGCTACGGCATGCAGGGCATGGTCGTGGCCGACCCGCTGAGCCACCTGCTGGCCTTTTTCAGCGCGATCGCGATGATGGTCTGCATCGCTTACGTGCAAGCCTACCTGGCGGCGCGCGACATGCTCAAGGGCGAGTTCTTCTCGCTGTCGCTGTTGTCCTTCCTCGGCATCTCGGTGATGGTGTCGGCGAACAACTTCCTCGTCGTCTACCTGGGCCTCGAGCTGATGACGCTGTCGCTGTATGCGCTGACCGCGATGCGCCGCGACCATGCGATGGCGACCGAGGCGGCGATGAAATACTTCGTGCTCGGCGCGCTGGCCAGCGGCTTCCTGCTGTACGGCTTGTCGATGATGTACGGTGCCACCGGTTCGCTGGACCACACCGAGGTGTTCAAGGCCATCGCCAGCGGCCGCATCAACAAGGGCGTGCTCAGCTTCGGCATCGTCTTCATCGTGGCGGGCCTGGCCTTCAAGCTCGGCGCCGTGCCCTTCCACATGTGGCTGCCCGACGTGTACCACGGCTCGCCCACCGCGGTGACGCTGCTCATCGCCAGTGCGCCCAAGCTGGCGGCCTTCGCCATCGTCATCCGGCTGCTGGTCGAGGCCATGATCGGCGTGGCGGTCGACTGGCAGCAGATGTTCATCCTGATGGCCGTGGCCTCGCTGCTGGTGGGCAACCTGGTGGCCATCGCGCAGAGCAACCTGAAGCGCATGCTCGCCTATTCCACGATCTCGCAGATCGGCTGGGTGCTGCTGGGTCTGAGCGTGGGCGTGGTCGGCGGCAGCTCGCTGTCGGCGGGCAATGCCTACAGCTCGGCGCTGTTCTACCTGGTCAGCTATGTGCTCACCACGCTGGGCACCTTCGGCGTGATCGCCTTCCTGTCGACCAAGGGCTTCGAGAGCGAGGAGATCGCCGACCTCGCCGGCCTGTCGCAGCGCAGCCCGTGGGCCGCCGGCGTGATGGCGATCTTCATGTTCTCGTTGGCCGGCCTGCCGCCGCTGGTGGGCTTCTACGCCAAGGTGTCGGTGCTGCAGGCGCTGGTGTCCACCGGCCAGATGCTGCATGTGTGGCTGGCGGTGTTCGCGGTGCTGACCTCGCTGATCGGAGCGTACTACTACATTCGCGTGGTCAAGGTCATGTACTTCGACGCATCGGCGCGCGCCGAGGGCGCCCTGGTGCGCGGCCGGGGTGCGAGCGCGCTGCTCGCGCTCAACGGTGCGGCCGTGCTGTACTTCGGCATCCTGCCCGGCGGCCTGATGAACATGTGCCGCGATGCCATCGTCAAGGCACTCGCCGGCTGAGCCGACGCCGCGCGTGGACGATGCGCATCTGCGCGAGCACGCGCTGACCGGGCGGGTGGTGCATGAGGGCGGCTTCCTCGAGGTGCGCGAAGACCAGGTGCGCCTGCCCGACGGCGGCACGGCCTCGCGCGAGTACGTGCGCCATCCCGGTGCGGTGGCGATCGTGCCGCTGCTCGACGACGGCCGGCTCGTGCTCGAGCGCCAGTTCCGCTATCCGGTGGGCCAGGTGTTGCTCGAGTTTCCGGCCGGCAAGGTCGACCCCGGCGAATCCACCCTCGTATGCGCGCAGCGCGAGCTGCAGGAAGAAACCGGCTTCGGCGGCGGCGAATGGGCGCGTGCCGGCCTGATCCACGTGGCGCCGGCTTACTCCACCGAAATCATCGAAATCTGGTTTGCGCGCGCACTTCGGCCCGGCCCGCAACGCTTGGACGCCGGCGAGTTCATCGAACTGTGCCTGCTGACCGAAGCCGAACTCGAGCAGCGCGCGGCGTGCGGCGAACTCACCGACGTCAAGACGCTGGTCGGACTGCTGTGGCTGCAGAAATGGCGTGCCGGCCTGTGGCCGCTGGCCTGGCAGCGATAATGGCGCGATGAAGGTGCTGAACCTGCGCTGCGCGAACGGGCACGGCTTCGAAGGCTGGTTTGCGTCGGAAGACGAATTCATGGCGCAGAACGGCAGCGGCCTGATCGAGTGCCCGCTGTGCGCCGACCGCATCATCGGGCGCATGCCCAGCGCGCCGCGGCTGAACCTGTCGGGCCAGCGCACGCCACCCGAGGCGCCTGCCCAAGCGCCTGCGCCGCCGCCGATGCAGGCGCAGTGGCTCGCCGCGGTGCGGCACATGCTGGACAGCACCGATGACGTAGGTGCGCGTTTCCCCGAGGAAGCGCGGCGCATCCACTACGGCGAGATCGAAGCACGCGGCATCCGCGGCCAGGCCACGCCCGATGAGCGTCGTGCGCTGCACGACGAGGGCATCGAAGTCATGGCGCTGCCCGTTCCAGCGGCGCTGAAGGGGCCCGTGCAGTAGCACACCCGCCCGCCCGTGCGCAAGCGGCGGGCCGCGCGCGGCGTTGAAGACGTTCAGGCAGCGCGGGATGCCCTCGCGCCGCAAGGCCGAGGTGCGCGATTTCCTGAACTGGCTGATCGGGCAGGCGCGCGCCTACAGAACCCGCCCCGGGTTGAGCCGGCCGTGCGGGTCCAGCGCCTGCTTGATGGCGCGCATCCACTGCAGCGCCACCGCCGGCTTGCGCTGCGCGAGTTCGCCGCGCTTGAGTGCGCCGATGCCGTGCTCGGCCGAGATCGATCCGCCGAGTGCGCACACCGCGTCGTGCACCAGCGCGTTCACCGCGTGCTCGTGCTGCTGCACAAATGCGGCCGCCGGCTGGTTCGGCGGCGCCTGCAGGTTGAAGTGCAGATTGCCGTCGCCCAGATGCCCGAAGTTCACCAGCCTCGAGCCGGGAAAGGCCTGCGCCAGCGCGGCCTCGGTGCGCTCGACGAAGCCGGGGATAGCCGACACCGGCAGCGCGATGTCGTGTTTGATGTTCAGCCCCTGCCGAGCCTGTGCCAACGGGATCGACTCGCGCAGCTGCCACAGCGCGCGCGACTGGGCCAGGCTGTCGGCGAGCACCGCGTCGTCGATATGGCCGGCCTCGATGGCTGCCTGCAGCAGCGCTTCCAGCCGCGCGCGCGCCGCGGCCTCGCCGTCGGTGTCGGCCTGTTCGAGCAACACGGTCCACGCTGCGGCCGGCAACGGCCGCGGCAGCGCGGCGAAGTGTCGGGCCACCAGCTCCAGCGAGAAGCGGTTCATGACCTCGAAGCCGGTCAATGCCGCTCCCAGGCGCGCGCGCGCCAGCTGCAGCAGCGCCACGCACTGGCGCAGCGAGCCGGTGGCGGCCAGCGCGGTGCCGCTGGCCGCGGGCCGCGGCTGCAGTTTCAACGTGGCCGCGGTGATCACGCCCAGCGTGCCTTCGCTGCCGATGAACAGGTCGCGCAGGTCGTAGCCGGTGTTGTCCTTGCGCAGCCCCGACAGGCCGTGCCAGACCTGGCCGTCGGCGCCCACCACTTCCAGGCCCAGACACAACTCGCGCGCGGTGCCGAAGCGCAGCACCTGCGTGCCGCCGGCGTTGGTCGCCAGGTTGCCGCCGATGGTGCAACTGCCTTCGCTGGCCAGGCTCAGCGGGAACAGCAAGCCGGCGCCGGCGGCGGTTTGCTGCACGGCTTGCAGCACGCAGCCGGCCTCCGCCGTCAGCGTCAGGTTGGCCGCGTCGATCTCGCGCACGCGGTTCAGCCGCGTCAGGCTCAGCAACAGCTGCGTGCCGCTGGCGTCGGGCACGCCGCCGCCCACCAGCCCGGTGTTGCCGCCCTGCGGCACCACGCTCACCTCGTGTTCGGCGCACAGTTGCAGCACCGCGGCAACCTGTGCGGTGTCGGCCGGGCGTACCACGGCCAGTGCACGGCCGTGCCAGCGGCGCCGCCAGTCCAGCTCCCAGGCCGACAGATCGCCGCCGCACAGCACATGGTCTGCGCCGAGCCGCTGGCGCAGCGCGTGCAGCAGCGCGGTGCTCAAGGGGCCGCCTCGCGCAGCCGGCGCTGGCCGCGCACCTGCAGCGCGCACGCGCTGAACAGCGCCAGGCACAGCAGCAGCTGCGCCACCGCCAAGGCGCGCGCCGCACCGTGCTCGGTGCTCGCGCGCACCAGGGCCTCGCCGACGTACAGCCACAACAGCAGGCTGAGCCAGCGGTAGGTGTACAGCCGCGAGCGCCACAACCCCGGCAGTGCGGCCAGCAGCGGCAGCACCTTGAGCGCCAGCGTGCCCGATCCCGTCGGCGCGAGCCACAGCTCCCAGGCCAGGCCGAGCACGACGAGGGCGAGCAGGCTGCCAAGCGCCAGCGCGCGCGATGCGTGCAACGCGCGCGCGGCCTGAAGGGGCGAGCACATCATGCTGGCATCATAGCCAGCATGACGCAGCGCGAAGGCCGGTGGCAACGGCGTGCCGAATCGATCGCGGCGTCGTGGCAGACCCTTCGCAGCTGGCCCTGGATCGACACCGCACGCCGGCTGCGCCAGCGCTTGCGCGAGGATCGCCTGGCGGTCACCGCCGGCAGTCTGACCTTCACCACGCTGATCGCGATGGTGCCGCTGCTGACCGTGATGCTGGCGCTGTTCTCGGCCTTCCCGGTGTTCGCGCGCTTCCAGGATGCGCTGCAGCAGTACTTTCTGCAGAACCTGATCCCCGACGCCATCGCCCGGCCGGTGCTGGCCGCGCTGACGCAGTTCGCCGCCAAGGCCAACCGCCTCGGCAGCGTGGGGCTGGTATTCCTGCTGTGCAGCGCGCTGGCGCTGATGCTGACCATCGACCGCACGCTCAACGCCATCTGGCGCGTGCGCAAGCAGCGTCCGATCGCGCAACGGGTGCTGGTCTACTGGGCGGCGATCACGCTGGGCCCGCTGCTGCTGGGCATCAGTCTGACGCTCAGCACCTGGGCGCTGACGGCCTCGCGCGGCGTCGTCGATGCGCTGCCGGGCGGGCTGGCGCTGGCGCTGCAGGCGCTCGAGCTGACGCTGCTGTGGCTGGCGATCGCGGCGTTGTTCCGCTATGTGCCGAACACCGACGTGCGCTGGCGGCACGCGCTGGCCGGCAGCCTGTTCGTGGCCGCGGGGCTCGAGCTGGCCAAGCGCGCCCTGGCCTGGTACATGGGGGCGATGCCGGGCATCGCGGCGGTGTACGGCACCTTCGCCACGCTGCCGATCCTGCTGCTGTGGATTTTCATGGGCTGGCTGATCGTGCTGTGTGGTGCGCTCGTCGCGGCGCACGCGCCGAGCCTGCGCACGCGCGTCGCGCCGCTGCGCGGTGTGCCGGGGCAGCGTTTCGGGTTGACGCTGGCGCTGCTGCGCGAGCTGCGGTGCAGCAGGCAGGCACCGCCGCACGGCCTGACGCTGGCGCAACTGGCCGAACGCCAGCGTGCGGATCCGCTGGAGCTGCAGCCGCTGCTGGACCTGCTGTCGCGGCTGGACTGGGTGGCGCGCGCCGACGAGGCGCCGGGCAAGCGCTACGTGCTGCTGTGCGACCCCGATGTGACACGGGCCGAAAGCCTGATCGACGAACTGCTGCTCGCGCCCGATGCGAATTCGCGCGCCTTCCGGCAACGTGCGCAGTTGCACCGCATGACCTTGGCCGAGCTGCTGGCGGCCTGAACCCCCCGGCGGTGGGGCACGCCGGCGACAGGCCGCTTCGCGACCGCTGCCGGTGGCGCATCGCGGTTGTGGCCGGGCCGGCGCGTGTCTATAGTGCGCGCCTTCGCCGTCCGCTGGCCGTCATGCACCCGCCTTGCCTGCGCCTCATCTCGTCCATGGCCACGCGCGCCTTGCTCGAAGAGCTGGCATCGCGCTGGAACCAGCAGCGCGATGCCGTCGGCTTGCAAGTCGAGTCGGCCGGCGGCGTCGACGCCGCGCGCCGCGTCGCGGCGGGCGAAGCCTTCGACCTGGTGGTGCTGGCGGCCGATGCGATCGAGCGGCTGATCGCAGCGCAGCGTGTGGCCGCCGGCAGCCGGACCGACCTGGTGCATTCCGGTGTCGCGGTTGCGGTGCGTGCTGCCGCGCCGCGCCCGGACATCGCCAGTGAAGCGGCGCTGCGCGAGGCAGTGCTGGCGGCACGCACGATCGGCATTTCCACCGGACCCAGCGGCGTCGAGCTGCTGCGGTTGTTCGAGCGCTGGGGCGTGGCCGACGCGCTGCGAGCGCGCATCGTGCAGGCGCGCCCCGGCATGCCGGTGGGCGACATGGTGGCGCGCGGCGAGGCCGAACTCGGCTTCCAGCAGCTCAGCGAACTGATGCGCGTGCAGGGCATCACCCTGCTCGGGCCGCTGCCGCCCGAGGTGCAGATCGTCACCACTTTCTCGGCCGGCCTGTGCACCGCTTGCACCCGGCCGCAGGTGGCCATGGCGGTGCTCGACTACCTGCGTGCGCCGTCCACGGCAGAATCCAAACGCAGTCACGGCATGCAGCCGGCCTGATGCAACAGCGGCGGTCCAGCGCCGCCGGCACGGCAAGGGAGACACGATGAGCGCGCACCCGCATCCGGCCGGGCTGAAGCAGGTGGTCGACAACCGCAGCAGCCGGACGCTGTCGCGCAGGGTTGGCAAGGCCTTGCGCGCGGCCGATGCCGGGGTGTCCGACATCACCGGCAAGGGCCACAACGGCAAGCAGATGCCGCAAGGCGCCAAGGCACCGGTCGCCAAGCGCACGGCCCGGCAGCCGCGCCGCGGCGAGCGGGCATGCATGGAGCAGGGCACGACATGATCATCGATTGCCACGGCCACTACACCACCGCACCCAAGGCGCTGGAGCAGTGGCGCAACCGGCAGATCGCCGGCATCGCCGACCCATCGGTGATGCCCAAGGCCGGCGAGCTGAAGATCAGCGACGACGAGCTGCGCGAGTCGATCGAGACCAACCAGCTGCGGCTGATGCGCGAGCGCGGCTCGGACCTGACCATCTTCAGCCCGCGCGCCAGCTTCATGGCGCACCACATCGGCGACTTTCAAGTGAGCAGCAGCTGGGCGGCGATCTGCAACGAGCTGTGCTTTCGCGTGGCGCAGCTGTTCCCCGAGCACTTCGTGCCGGCGGCGATGCTGCCGCAAAGCCCCGGCGTCGACCCGGCCAGCTGCATCCCCGAGCTGGTGAAGTGCGTGCAGCAGTACGGCAATGTAGCCATCAACCTCAACCCCGACCCCTCGGGCGGCCACTGGACCAGCCCGCCGCTGACCGATCGCCACTGGTACCCGATCTACGAAAAGATGGTCGAGTACGACATCCCGGCGATGGTGCATGTCAGCACCAGCTGCAACGCCTGCTTCCACACCACCGGCGCGCACTACATCAATGCCGACACCACCGCGGTGATGCAGCTGATCCAGGGTGAGCTGTTCAAGGACTTCCCGACGCTCAAGCTGATCATCCCGCACGGCGGCGGCGCCGCGCCCTACCACTGGGGTCGCTACCGCGGGCTGGCGCAGGAGCTGAAAAAGCCGCTGCTGTCCGAGCACCTGCTGCGCAACGTGTTCTTCGATACCTGCGTCTACCACCAGCCGGGCATCGACCTGCTGACCAAGGTGATTCCGGTCGACAACATCCTTTT
>CAYZGL010000192.1:0-8376 GCA_964477985.1 uncultured Rubrivivax sp.
TGCCGCTGAAGGTGATGGTCGGCCAGGTCAGCCCCGGCGGCACGGTCTCGACGTTTTGGAACAGGCGCGGGAAGCGGCCGATCTCGCTGGCCTTGTCCTGCTCGCCGCGCTCCTTGATCAGGTCGTAGGTGTCCTGGCTGGCGAAGATCTGCTGCCCGCCTTCGGCCATGTAGGCCGCGGCGCCGAGCACGCGCACCGCGTGGTAGTGCGTCAGCACCACGTACTTGATCGGCTTGTCGGTGACTTCGCGGATGCGGCGGATCACGTCGGCGGCCATCGCCGGCGTGGCCTGCGTGTCGGCCACCAGCACGGCGTCGTCGCCGATGATGATGCCGGTGTTGGGGTCGCCCTCGGCGGTGTAGGCCCAGGCGTGCTCGGACAGCCGGTCGAAGCTGACTTTCTTTTCCTCGACGTCGGCGTGCGATGCGAACTTCTTCTCGGTGCTCACTGGCAGTCTCCTTCGCGCCGGCAGATCCGGCGGGTGGTTGTGGTTGACGGGCGGTGCGTTGACATGGGCTGCAATGCTAGGCAGCCCGGGGATCCGGCGTCAGGTGTGGTTTTCTGAGAAGACCCGAGGGTTAACCCTGAGTCGGCGGCCGAAACTCAGTCGACCAGCCCGTGGCGCATCGCGTACTGCACCAGCTCGGCGTTGCTGTGGATGCCCAGCTTGTCGAGGATGCGGCTGCGGTGCGAGCCGACGGTCTTCACGCTGATGCACAAACGCGTGCCGATCTCGGTCAGCGGCACGCCGCGCGCGATGTCCAGCATCACCTGCATCTCGCGCGGCGTCAGCGCCTGGTGCGGCACCGCGGCATCGGCATCGCCCTGCAGCAGCGCCAGGCCGGCGCCGACATAGACGCCGCCTTGCGCCACATGGCGGATCGCGCGCAGCAGTTCGTCGGGCGCGGTGTCCTTGGACAGGTAGGCGTTGGCGCGCGAGCGCAGCGCCAGCTTTGCGTACTGCGCCTGCACGTACATCGACAGCATGATCACCGGCAGCCGCGGCCATTCGATGC
The DNA here is from genome assembly GCA_964477985.1 of uncultured Rubrivivax sp. Taxonomy (GTDB): domain Bacteria; phylum Pseudomonadota; class Gammaproteobacteria; order Burkholderiales; family Burkholderiaceae_C; genus Rubrivivax. The sequence goes on from CAYZGL010000192.1 coordinate 1,017, forward strand.
GGATCGCCGCCAGCGTCTCCAGGCCGTTGCGCGCGCCCATGTTGATGTCCATCAGCACCACGTCGAAGCGCTGCAAGCGCAGCAGGGCCAGCGCGCTCGCGCCGTCCGCAGCCTCACCGGTGACGCGCAGGTCGGGCTCGTCGGAGATCAGCCGCTGCAGCCCGGCGCGGAAGATGGTGTGGTCGTCGACGATCAGCAGCTCGATCATCGCGCGGCACCCTGCGCCGCCGGCAGCGGCAACTGCAACGTGAGCACGGTGCCGCCGGTGGTGCCGGCGGCGACGTCGAGCGTGGCGCCGATCTCCAGCGCGCGTTCGGCCATGCTGAACAACCCGATCGCCCCCGGGCGGTGCGGCACCGCGCCGATGCCGCGGCCGTTGTCGGCCAGCCGCAGCTCGAGCGCGCCGTCATGGCGGCGCAGCCGCAACTCGACCCAGCTGGCCTGCGCATGGCGCGCGACGTTGGTCAGCGCCTCCTGCACGATGCGGAAGATCTGCGTGGCGCTGTCCTCGTTCAGCGCCGGCAGCCCGGCTTCGATGTCGACCGTCGTGGCCAGTGCGTGGCGCTCGCCGAACTGCTGCAGCGCCTGGCGCAAGGCCTGCGGCAGACCGAGCAGGCCCAGGCTGGCCGGGCGCATCTGCTCGGAGATGGCACGCGCGGTGTCGATGGTCTGCTGCAGCAGCGTCACCAGATCGGCCGCGATGCCGTGCAGCTCGGGCAAGGCCGCGCTGCGGCGCACGATGCGCGACAGGTCCATCTTGGCCGAGGTCAGCATGCCGCCGAGCACGTCGTGCACCTCGCGCGACAGCCGCGCGCGTTCCAGCTCGCGCGCGCTGTTGATGTGCTGCGCCAGTTCGCGCAGCTGCTCTTGCGAGCGCTGCAGCGCTTCCTGGCGGCGCACGCGCTCGGTGATGTCGATCGCCACCCCGGCCAGCGCCGCGCGGCCGCGGCACTCGACGCGCGAGGCGTCCATGTCCAGGTGCATGATCTGGCCGTCGCGGCGCAGGCACTGCGCGACGTAGCGGATGTTGGGCACCTCGCCGCTGATGCGCAGCCGGTAGTTGCGCTTGACCTCGGCCAGCGAGGCCGGCGCGATCAGCCGGGTGATCGGGATGCCGACGAACTCCTCGCGTGCATAGCCGTACATCTGCGCGAGCTGGTCGTTGGCGTAGACGATGCGCTCGTCCTGCACGACGTAGATGCCCACCAGCGACTGCTCGACGATGCCGCGAAAGGGGATCTCGTCGAACGACACCTCCTGCACCGGCGCGCGCGCCAACGGCATGCAGCCACCTCCGATCGTCAGCCGCTGCCGCGGCCGTGTGCGATGGCCCTGCCGCTGCCGCAGCCGAGCACCGGACCCCGGGGCCCGCCGCGCTGCGCGCCAGCAGGCCTCGGATGCAGGGATGGTACGCGCGATGCCGCGGCGCCCGCCCGCCAAGGCCATCGCGGCGCAGCCCCGCTGCGCCGGCGCGGCCCCGCTGCGCCGGCGCGGCCCCGCTGCGCCGGCGCGGCCCAGACCCGGCGCGGAGCCCGCGCGGCGCTAGCGCAGCGCTAGCGCGACTTGCCGAACAGATTGATCAGGAAACGCGCGGTCGAGATGTCCCACGCGCGCGGCCAGTCGTCGCCGCGCCAGGTGGCTTCGACGCCGCCGTCGGCGGTGATCAGCTGGCCGACGATGAAGCGTGCCTGCGGCGAAAGCAGGAACTCGTAGATGCCGGCCAGGTCCTCGGGCTTGGAGTTGCGCCCCAGCGGCTTGGGCATCGCGCGGATGATCGGGCCCTTGACCTTGTCCTTCAGGTCCTTCTCCAGCATCGGCGTCTCGATCGCCCCCGGGCACACGCCGTTGAGCACGATGCCGGCACCGGCCCAGTCGGCGCCGGGCGCCTCGCGGCGGATCCAGCGCGCCAGCGCGAGTTTGCTCACCGGGTACGGGTTGCCGCCGCCCAGCCACAGCCGCGCGCGCCCGGGTTTGCCGTCGAGCAGCGCGTCGGCGGCGCGCACCTTGACGCCCGGCGAGATCAGGATCGCGTGCGACACCGTGACCACCGCCGCCGCGCCACCGTGCTTGGCCGCGCGCGCCAGCGCCGGCTGCAGGCCCTCGAGCAGGTCGACCGCGCCGTCGTAGTTGACGGCGAAGGTCAGCGTGGAATCCTTGGCGTCGATGCCGGCGTTGGCCACCAGGCCCTGCAGCGTGCCGCCGCAGGCGTCGTTCACGCCTTGCACCGCACGCTTGCGGCCCTCCGGCTTGGACAGGTCGGCCTCGACCTCGGCACCCTTGCCGGGCAGGTCGATGCCGATGACGCGCACGCCGGCCGCCTCGAGGTGGCGGCGGATCGCCAGCCCCAGGCCCGACTGCGATCCGCTGACGGCCACGGTGCGCTGCGCCGGCGCGGCGCCGGGTTCGGCGGCGTCGGCTGGCGCTGCGGCGGCCTTGGCCTTCTTCGGCGCTGGCAGCGCCAGCCGCGTCTTGCTGGCGGCTTTGGCCGGCGCCTTGGTGGCGTCCTTGGGTGCGGTCGTCTTCTTGGAGGTGGGCATGAACAGTCCTTTGTCTCGTCAGGCTGCGGGGTAGTCGTTGTAGCCGGCCTCGCCCGGCGTGTACAGGGTCTTGCGATCGAAGCGCGCCAGCGCCAGCCCGTGGCGGATGCGGTGCACCAGGTCGGGGTTGCCGATGAAGTGGCGCGCGAAGGACACGGCGTGGCCGCTGCCGGCCTCGATCGCCGCCTCGGCGCTGAGCGCGTCGAAGCCGTCGTTGAGGATCAGCCGCGGCCCGAAATGCTCGCGCGCCAGCGCGAAGGCGTCGATCTGCGCCACCGGCGCGCGCATCACGTGCAGATAGGCCAGATCGAGCGTGGCGGCCTGGCGCATCAGCTCGGCGTGCGTCGCCGCGGAGTCCTCGTCGCTGGTGTCGTTGTAGGTGTTGCCGGGGTTCAGCCGCAGGCCGACGCGGCCCGCGCCGATGGCTTCGCTCATCGCCTTCAGGCATTCGAAGCCGAAGCGCGCACGCTTGGCGGCGCTGCCGCCCCAGGCATCGCTGCGCTGATTGGTGCCCGACGACAGGAACTGCATCGGCAGGTAGCCGCTGGTGCCGTGCAACTCGACACCGTCGAAACCGGCGCGGCGCGCGGCCAGCGCGGCGCGCCGGTATTCGTCGACCACCGCGACCACCTCGTCGGCCGACAGCGCACGCGGCTCGTCGAAGGGCTGCATGCCGGCGGCGTCGGTGAAGACCTCGCCGGCCGCGCGCAGCGCCGACGGCGCCACGGTGTGAACCCCGGCCGGCTTGATGTGGCGGCTGCCGATGCGCCCGCCGTGCATCACCTGCAGCACGATCCGCCCGCCGCGCGCGTGCACCGCGTCGGTCACGCGCTGCCAGCCGGCGACCTGCGCGTCGGTTTCGATGATCGGCTCGCGGCAGTAGGCCACGCCCGTGAGCGACGGCGAGGTGCCTTCGGTGACGATCAGCCCGGCGCCGGCGCGCTGCGCGTAGTAGCGCACCATCGCCTCGTTGGGCGTGCCGTCGGGCTCGGCGCGGTTGCGCGTCATCGGCGCCATGACGATGCGGTTGGCGAGCTTCAGCTCGCCCAGCTGGATGGGTTCGAACAGCTTCATGGCGTTCAGCGCACGCGCATCCTGGGTGCCGGCGTGCCGCGGCGGATCGTCTTCAGGAACTGCTCCAGCGGCGCCGGCGCCGCCACCTGCGGCAGGCTGTCCTTGTCGGGGCGCGCGGCCCAGAACTCCTTCCAGCTCGGGAACAGGTCGTGGAAGGTGCCGTGGTAGGGCTCGCGCCCCGGCCAGCGCATCTTCATGTCGCCGATCGGCGGCTTGTTCAGGTCGCTGGCGTACCAGTAGCACGGCAACCGGCGGCGGAAGAACCACTGGCCGCCGATGCGCTCGTAGTCGTCCCAGTACAGCATCTGCATCGTCACCCACTCGGCGCCGCACTCATGCTCGTTCTTGCTGTAGACGACGCCGGTGGCGTGGTCGCGATCGACGAACTCGATGATGTGCTGGCCCAGGTGGTGCGAGGTGCCGGTGAACTGGTCGCGCAGCGTCTGGTCCTGCCAGGCCTTGAAGTGCTCGCGCCCGACCTTGTCCTTGCCGACGCGGATGTCGGGCGCGAACAGGTTGACGTGCGCGTCCAGGTCGCGCATGTCCAGCGACAGCGAATATTTGCCCGCCAGCTGGCGGATCTGCTCGATCGATTCCAGGCGGTCGATGCGCTCTTCGAGCGTGGCGGGCCAGCCGGCCGTGGCGGCTGGCGTCACAGCGCGGTCACCAGCACCGCCGAGCGCCCGCCGTCCACCGGCAAGGCGGCGCCGGTGATGTAGCTGGCGTCGTCGCTGGCGAGGAACAGGATCGCCGCGGCGAGCTCGTCGGACTGACCGACACGGCCCATCGGGATCAGCTTTTCGGTGCCCTTGCGCGAGTTCTCGTCGGCCAGCATGCCGGCGGTGGCCGGGGTTTCGACCACGGCCGGGATCACCACGTTGACGCGGATGCCCTGCGCCGCGCCCTCGGCCGCGGCCGCGCGCGAGAAGTTGATGATCGCCGCCTTGGCCGCCGAATAACCCGACATCCAGGCGGTGCCCAGCGTGCCGCAGATCGAGCTGAGGTTGACGATCGCGCCGCCCTTGCCTTGCATCAGCTTCATCGCCGCGCGCGTGCCCCAGAAGGTGCCGTCGACCGAGGTGGTGAAGTTGGCGTGCCAGTCGGCGGTGCTCATCTCGGCCAGCGCGCCCCAGGTGTAGGCCATCGCGTTGTTGACCAGGATGTCGAGCTGGCCGTGGCGTTTCGCCGCGTCCTCGATCGCGCCGACGATCTGCGCCTCGACGCCGACATCGGCCTGCACCGCTTCGCACCTGCCGCCGGCGGCACGGATCGCCGCCGCCACCGCGTCCAGCGGCTCCTTGCGCCGGCCGCAGATCACCACCGTGGCGCCCTCGGCGGCGAAGCGCTTGGCGGTGGCCTCGCCGATGCCGCTGCCGCCACCGGTGACGAAGGCGACCTTGCCTGACAAACGTCCTGCCATGTGCTGTATCTCCGCTTCAGATGAAGGCGCTGCCGCCGTTGACCGCCAGGTTCTGGCCGGTGACGAAGCCGGCGTCGTCGCTGGCCAGGAACACCGCCACGCGCGCGATGTCTTCGGGCTCGGCCATGCGGCCCATCGGCACGCCCTTGATGATGGCCTGCGCCCACTCGTCGGGGATGCCCTGCATCATCGGCGTGTTGGTCGGGCCGGGCACCAGGGTGTTGACGCGGATGCCGGCGGGCGCCAGCTCCTTGGCCATGCTGCGCGTCAGCCCCATCAGCGCGGCCTTGCTCGCGCAGTAGTGCGCCGGGCCGTCGCCGCTGACCGCGGCGGTGCTGGCGATGTTGATCACCGTGCCCTTGGTGCTCTTGGCCTTCATCGCGCGCACCGCGGCGCGCGCACAGTGGAAGGCGCCGGTGAGGTTGACGCCGATCACGCGCGCCCAGGTGGCATCGGGGATGTCGGCGAAGGCGTCGACCGAGCCGACACCGGCGTTGTTGACCAGCACGTCGATGTGACCGAACTTGGCCAGCGCCTGCTCGAAGGCGGCGTCCACCGCCGCGCTGTTGGCGATGTCCACGTTCAGCGCCAGGCCCGGCGACGCGCCCAGCGACTCCTGCGCCGCGGCCACGTTGACGTCGATGGCGATCACCGTGGCGCCCTCGGCGGCAAAGGCGCGCGTGATCGCACGCCCCATGCCCTGGCCGGCCCCGGTGACCACGGCAACCTTGTCCTTCAGCCTCATGCGTATTGCTCCTGTGAAGCCGGCCCGCGCGCGGGGCCGAACGATTCAGGGTAGGACCAGCCGCCGAGTGCGCCATCGTCCTGTCGGACGATGAGCGCGCCGCGCGCGGCTCGGGTGATTGCTCTATGGATCGAGCGGAAGATTCGTTCCGTCGTCACCGACAACGTGACGCCAACAAGCAAGCAAGCACTCAACCACCCTGGAGAGACACAGACATGAACACCACCCGCAAGCCCGCCGCCCGCAAGGTTGCCAAGACCGCGAAGACCGCCGTCGCCAAGGCCGACAACGCGGTCGACAACGCCGTCGACACCGTGGTCGAGACCGCCACCGAAGCCAAGGACAAGATCAAGGCCAAGTTCCAGGAAGTCGTCGAGCAGGCCAAGGAGCGTTCGCGTGACAACCGCCTGGTGGTGCTCGGCGTGATCGCCAACTCGCGCAAGGCCAAGGACGAGCGCAAGGCCAGCCTGCTGGAAGCCGGCCGCGCGTACGAGCCGGAGTTCGAGCAGAAGATGGAAGAGCTGAAGAGCAAGTTCAAGCGCGACGACGACAAGAAGTTCTCCTTCAAGCTGTCGAAGAAGGACCCGAAGGGCGAAAAGGCCGACAAGGCCGAGCCGAGCAAGTTCCAAACGATGCTCAACGAGCGCATGGCGCAAAGCTTCGACCGCCTGGGCCTGCCCACGCGCAAGGACTTCGACGCGCTGTCGAAGAAGGTCGACAAGCTGATCGAGCTGCAGCGCGCCTGACAGGCCCGGCACAGGCCCGGCACCGGGGCCGCTCGGCCCGCAAGGCCACGCCGCAAGGCGTGGCCTTTTGCTTTGGGCCTGCGGCCGAGCCTGCCGCATCGGCCGCCAGCCGCCACGCTTGCGCGGCGTGGCAAACTCGCGCGCATGAAGGAATGCACGCGCCGCGGCAACGCCGGCCCACAAGACCGGGGACGATGGGCGATCATGCGCCGGATCGTCATGAGCAAGCACCCCGCCGATGGCCGTTGACACGCTGGTCGAGTCGAGCCACTCGGCGCTGTCGGGTGTGGCCCGCGTGCTGGTGCATGCCGGCAAGCTCGGCGCCAAGGCGGCCGAAGACCTGGCGCGCAGCGCGCACGAGCGCCGCGGCAGCTTCGTGTCGGCGGTCGTTGCCGCGGGTGCGGTACCGCCGGCCGACCTGGCCCACGCGCTGTCGGCAGCGCTGGCGCTGCCGCTGCTCGACCTGAACGCGGTGGATGCCGCGCGGCTGCCGCGCGGCATCGTCGACCCGAAGCTGGCCGCGCAGTACCAGTTGCTGGTGCTGGGCAAACGCGGCAACCGCCTGTTCATCGGCGGCGCCGACCCCACCGACAAGGAGGCGGTGGAGCGCATCAAGTTCGCCACGCAGCTGTCGCCCGAATGGGTGATCGTCGAATACGACAAGCTGATGCGCACGCTGGAGACGCACAACGCCAACGTCAACGAGGCGATGGAGCAGTTGGCCGGCGGCGACTTCGAGTTCGACGTCAGCGACGAGGACACCGCCGCCCAGGAAGGCGCCGAGGTCTCGCAGGAGGTGGAAGACGCGCCGGTGGTGCGCTTCTTGCAGAAGATGCTG
>CAYZGL010000193.1:0-8331 GCA_964477985.1 uncultured Rubrivivax sp.
GACATCGAGGCCGAGGTCAAGCCGCAGATCATGCCGTACTACTACTGCGACGGCCCGCAGGGTGAGAAAGGCAAGTGGACGCATCTGCCCAGCAACAAGGCGATGCCTGCCGACTTCGACCCGCTCGCCATCCCGCGCGACGAGCGCAAGGACTACCGCTACGAAGGCCCGGAGATCATCTACACCTTCTGGGCCAAGCACGGCCCTTGTCAGGTGACGGGCTGCGGCCACCGCACGCCGATCATGACCAGCCCGGTGATGGCGGTGAAGACGCTCACCGTCAAGCATTGGGCACACACCTGCGGCAAGTGCGGCGAAGCCTTCGAAGTGGAGGAAGAAGCCGCGCGCATGGCACCCGATGCGCCGCTCGTAGTCGCCCCCACCGAAGCGCCGTACTCCGTGCTCGACCGCAAGAAGGGCGTGATCTGCCCGCACTGCGGCCACACCGCGATGGTGAATCTGGGCAAGGGCAAGAACAAGAAGGTGGAACTGAGCCTGCTGGTGCATCCGCAATGGCTGGCAGGCGAGGCGAAGCAGGATGCGAACGGCCAGCCCTACGGCGGTTCGGCGCAGGACGACGTGACGGCGACCACGCGATGGGACGCGGCACGCGCCGCGAAGATTCGCCTGCTGGAAGTGCGCGGCGCGCTGCCGGATGAAGTGACCGACCCGGAAACGGGCGTCACCTTTGCGCCCGAGAAAGGCACGGTGCCGAAGAAGTCGCACTACGCCTGCTCGGCCTGCGGCACGGTGCAGGATGTGCTGACCACCATCAAGGCCACGGGCAAGACCGGGCCGATGGCCGCCTACTCGGTGCAGGGCTACGCGCCGAAGCGTGACGAAGCGGGAAAACCTTACGGCGGTCGCTTCTTCGCTGCTTACGACACGGCGCACGCCAAGCAATACGACGCTGCATTCGCCGAATGGGAAGCACGCAAGGATGCCGACCTGAAAGACTACTGGCCGCGCTCCGAACTGGCCTATGGCTTCATGACCCACCACCTGCAAGGCGGTGTGCCAAACCACGGTTTCACGCACTGGTGGACGATGTTTAATCCGCGCCAGTTGCTCGTTCATGCGCAACTGCTGAAAGCCATCGTCGAAGTCGGTAACTACGACTGGAAGGTGCGCGAGTATGTGCTGGCAGCATTCCAGCAATACCTGCGTAACCAGAGCCAGTTTGGTTTCTGGAACCCGCAGCGGGACACACCCGAACCCATGTTCTCGAACAACAACTACCACCCGAAATCCACGGTGATCGAGAACTGCGTTTTCCCCGCGCTAGGCCGTGGCAACTGGGCATCCAGTTCCGAGGGCATCCTCGAAGGCCGCGATTGGGCGATTCAACCGTGGGAAGCGGTGAGTATCGAAGCATTGACACGCCGCGCCCCCGTGTTGACAGAGCAATTGAGCGGCAAGAGCGAAAAGGTGTATCCCGGCGATCCTGTGCTGGATGTGGCAGTACATCAGGGTTCGTCCACCGATCTGGCGCAGATTGAAAGCGGCAGCCTCGATCTGGTCATCACCGATCCGCCTTTCGGCGGCCTGTTGCACTACTCGGAGCTGTCCGACTTCTTCTACGTCTGGCTGCGCCTCGCGCTGAAGGACAAGTACCCCGACTACTTCAGCGCCGACTACACGCCCAAGTCGCTGGAGGCGGTGGCCAACAAGGCACGCGAACCGGAAGACCCGGATGGCTTCTACCAGCGCCTGCTCACGCAGTGCTGGCGCGAGGCGCATCGCGCGCTCAAGCCCAGCGGCATCCTGGCCTTCACCTTCCACCACAGCGAGGACGAGCCGTGGGTGGCGGTGCTGGAATCGCTGTTCGACGCGGGCTACTACCTCGAAGCGACCTACCCCATCCGCTCCGATGAAACCAAGGGCGAAGGCGAGTTCGGCTCCAAGACCATCGAGTACGACATCATCCACGTCTGCCGCAAGCGCACCGAGGAACCCAAGCCGGTGAGCTGGGGCCGGATGCGCCGCGAGGTGATGGCCGATGTGCGGCAGTTGCAGGCCATGCTGGAAAACCACGCCAAGGAAGGCTTGCCCGCCGCTGACATCCAGGTGATCCGGCGCGGCAAGGCGCTGGAATACTTCTCGCGCCACTACGGCAAGGTGTATGTGGACGAAGGCCGCACCATCTCCGTGCGCGACGCGCTGGTAGGTATCAACCAACTCATCGACGAGGACGCCGACAAGGGCAAGGAAGCGCCGCCGGTCAACGCAGAGCCGATCACGCGCCAATTCCTGCGCACCTTCGGCAACGCGCCTGAGCTCAAGCGCGACCAGTTGCAGAAGTTCCTCAAGGGCTCGATCACCACGCCGGACGAGTTCGTGCAGCGCGGCTGGTGCGCGGAGAAGAACAAGGTGTTCACCCGCACCGATGCGCTGGAGTTCGCACGCGAGTGGTCGGGGAAACACAAGCGCAAGCTGACCTCCGATCTCGATCAGGCGTTGGTGCTGATCGGCGCGTGCTTCGACGGCAGCGGCATCAATGCCTCGGACACGCTGAAGAACGAGAACTTCAAGCCGCACGTGGCGCTGAAGCCGCTGCTGGAATGGTTGCACCGCAACGGCCCGGATCAGACCACCCGCAACGCGGCCTCGCGTGCGGTGTCCATCCACAACGCTTGGCAGGCCAGCCAGGCACCCCAGCCCGCGCAGGGTTCGTTGTTTGATGATGATGGGGAGTACGAGCGATGAGCTATTTCACCGACACGCAGCTCGAAGCCATGATGGCCGATCTGGAATCCGACCGTGCCGAGCGCAAGCAGTCCTTTCAGGGAGAGGCGCCGCAGAAAGTGCGCGAGGCGGTATGCGCCTTTGCCAATGACTTGGCCGGGCACGGCGAGCCGGGTGTGGTGCTGATTGGTGTGCACGACAAAGGCACGCCCATGCCCGGATTTGCTGTTACCGATGAACTGCTGCGCAGCCTTGCCGACATCAAGACCGACGGCAACATCGTGCCGCCGCCGACCTTGTTGGTGGAGAAGCGGGTGTTGCAGGGGAGCGAAGTTGCCGTGATCACCGTCTGGCCCTGCGACACGCCGCCCGTGCGCTACAGGGGTCGCATCCATGTGCGCTGGGGGCCGCGCCGCGGCCTGGCGACGGCGCAGGACGAACGCATCCTCAATGAGCGTCGTCGCCACCGCGATCGGCCGTTTGACGTTCAACCGATGCGTGATGCGGAATTGACCGAACTTGATCGGCTGCGCTTTGAACAGGAATACCTGCCCGCCCTCGTGGCGCGCGACGTGCTGGAATCGAACGAACGCCGCTACGAGCAGAAGCTGGCGGCGACCAAGATGGTGTTGAGCGACAACGAACCAACACCAACGGTGCTGGGTTTGCTGGTGATCGGCAAGTCACCGGCGGATTGGATTCCGGGTGCCTACACGCAGTTCCTGCGATTGGCAGGCAATGACCTGACGGCACCCGTTGCCGATGAGAAGCCTATCTACGGAACAGTTGCGGATCAGATTCGTCAACTGGAAGAAAAGCTTGCAGCCCATAACCAGCGCGGTGTGCGCTTCAGCGACATCGACACCGAGGATAGGCGTGAGGCCTATCCGTTGGATGCTTTGCGCCAATTGGTGCGTAATGCTTTCATGCACCGCAGCTACGAGGCAACCAATACGCCAGTGAGGGTGTATTGGTTTGAAGATCGGATCGAAATTCACAACCCAGGCGGCCCGTTTGGCAGTGTGACGCCGGAGAACTTTGGCCAGCCCGGCATCACGGATTACCGTAATCCCAATTTGGCCGAGGCGTTGCGGGCGCTTGGCTATGTACAGCGCTTCGGCGCAGGCATTGCCATTGCACGTAAAGCGCTCGGGCAGAGGCTGCGTTTTGAGGTGCAACCCGGCGTGGTGGCCGCGATCATCCAGGGAGCGATGCCATGACGCCCTACATTGCGTTTTTCAACAACAAGGGCGGTGTCGGAAAAACATCGTTGGTCTACCACTGTGCGTTCATGCTTGCCGACAAAGGGCGACGTGTTTTGGCGGTAGATCTCGATCCACAGTCCAATCTTTCGATCATGGCACTGGATGAATCACGTCTTGAAGCCCTGTGGCCAGACGATGACCATCCTCTCACCATCAATGGTGCGCTGGCCCCCTTGTTCGAAGGCACGGGAGACGTGCGCCCGGTGCATATTGAGCCTTTGAGCAACCGGCTGGGTTTGCTGGTGGGTGATTTGGCCCTGTCCCGCATTGAAGACGATCTTTCCACCGAATGGCCAAGGTGCCTAGAAGGTCGTGAGCGTGCATTTCGCGTCACCACGGCGTTCTGGCGCGTCATCGATGAGGCGGCTCGAAAGTATCAGGCTGATGCGGTGTTGGTCGATGTCGGACCAAATCTAGGTGCGATCAACCGATCCGCGCTGGTGGCTTCCAGTCATGTTGTTATGCCGGTGGCGCCCGACTTGTTCTCCCTGCAGGGTTTGAAGAACCTGGGGCCAACCTTACGCAAGTGGCGTAGCACTTGGGCGGCCGCGCTGCCTCAGGCTCCTCGTACCCTAGGCACGATGCCGCAGGGAGCAATGGCTCCAGCGGGGTATGTGCTGATGCAGCATGCCGAGCGGCTTGGGCGTCCCACCAAAGCGTACGCCAAATGGCAGAAGCGGTTGCCTATCGCCTATCGAGAGAGCGTATTAGATGTCGGCTCAGATGATCTGGTGGGTACGGATGACAATCAGATTCAGCGCATCAAGCACTATCGCAGCCTGATGCCGATGGCGATGGAAGCACGGAAACCCATGTTCAGCCTCCGCAGTGCTGATGGCGCCATTGGTGCCCATCAAGCTAGCGTACGACAGTGTTATGACGATTTTTCCAGATTGGTCATTGCAATTGCAGCTCGCACAGGTATTCGGGGGGTAGCCTGATGCGTCAACTCCGGGACAGCGTGTGGCAGCGGCGCGGCACAAGTTGGCTGTGGGGCGAAGAAGCCCGCAACCAGATCTGCACGGCCAGCGAAGTGTGGAGCCTGCGCCAGTTCCTGCGGGCCAAAGGCCAATGGCCAGACGACCTGCCCAGCAATGGCGGCAAAACCCTGGTGGTGGCCGGGCTGGATGGCAGCCTGGATTTGCTGGAGCCCGCCGAGGCCGAGCTGTGGCTGGCCGACACCATCAAGCCTGCCGTGCTGTCGTTTCAGGATGAATGGGGCAGCGATGGTGCGCTGGTGTTCTGGCTGCCCGGTGGCCACAGCCGCATCAAAACAAATCTAGCCACCGATGAGGTGGGCTGGCTGTGCCACGCGCCCCACGGACATCAGATCGACCTCGGCCGCATCTTGTGGGGCCAAGCCAACGAGTACCCGCAGGAAATTCTGCTGCGCGACGGCGGCAGGTCCGCTGGCCTGTTCCACCTGCGGATTACTTGAGGGCGGCTGAGTGACGGCAGAGATTCAGTTCCAACCCGGCGAACGCATTACCCACCACGAGTACGGCCAGGGTGTCGTCCTCGACCCGGTGCGTGACGGCTATTTGCGCGCGTTCTTCGGCGTCGGCGAACGCCGGGTGCCGGTGGCGGCGCTGCGGCGCGAACTCACTCGCACCGAGCGCATCCTGCGCGCCGTGGATGGCGGCGCGGAGCGATCGCGCAAGGCGTGGCTGTCCTACGAGGCGCACGCGCTGCCGGTGATGGAAAGCGCCTCGGCGCTGACCTCGGCCAAGATCGACCTGTTGCCGCATCAGGTGGTACTGACGCACCGCATCGCCACCGCCTCACCCCGGCGCTACCTGATCGCCGACGAGGTGGGCTTGGGCAAGACCATCGAAACCGCGCTGATCCTGCGCGAGCTGGCCAGCCGGGGCGAATTGACCCGCGCGCTGATGGTGGTGCCTGCGGGCCTCGTGAACAACTGGCACCGCGAGCTGAACGAGGTGTTCAACCTCGACTTCGAGGTGTTCGGTTCCGAAGGCGACATCACCGACCGCAAGACCAATGCCTTCGCCAAGCACGACCGGCTGATCGCGAGCATCGACACCCTCAAGCGCCCGGCGCGCATCAAGCGCCTGCTGGACGCGCCGCGCTGGGATCTGGTGGTGTTCGATGAAGCGCATCACCTGACGGCCTACAAGACCGGCGGAAAGGTGCGCAAGACCGAGAACTACAAGCTGGCCGAGGCGCTGAAAGATCACTCGCGAGACCTCGTGCTGCTGTCGGCCACGCCGCACCAGGGCAATCACTTCCAGTTCTGGATGCTGGCGCAACTGCTGAACCCGACGCTGTTCCGCAGCCCCGAGGAAATGTTGGAGGAGCGGCACCGGCTCAACACGGTGATGTTCCGCCGCACCAAGGCGGACGCCTGCCAGCCGGATGGCTCGCCGCTGTTCGCGCGGCGCTGGGTTCACACCGAATCCTTCGTGATGAACCCAGCGGAGCGGCTGTTCTACGAGAAGCTGCGCGAGTACCTGGAGGACGGCTTCGACCTCGCGCGCCGCCAAGGCAACCAGGGGCGTGCGCTGGGCTTCCTGATGGCGATTTTCCAGAAGATCGCGGCATCGAGCTTCGCCGCCGTGCGCCGCACACTCAAGCGCCGCCTGCTGATGCTGACGCTGCACGAAGCGTTCCTGCGCGACAAGGAACTGGACATCGAAGGCCGCGAGCGCCTGACCGAGGAGGCGCGCGAGCTGATCCACGAGGAGTTCGGACTGCCGCGCGACAGCATCGGGCGCAACGAGGTGGATCGCATGCTGGCCGATTTGAGGTACCGGCTGGTCAAGAAGCTGGACGAAGAGGCGCTTGAGATGGCCTCAGACCCTTACGGCAGCGAGTATTCGGCCACGCACGCGGAAGAAGCGGCTTCGGCGGTGGTGGATCTGCATCTGCCGGAGGAGCGTCTGCGCATCGGCGACCTGCTGCGCGTGTTCCCGGCAGAGCGCGAAACCAAGATGCAGAAGCTGCTCGACGGCTTGGGCACGCTTTGGCGGCAGAACCCCAACGAGAAGATCGTGATCTTCGCCACCTACCTTGGCACGGTGGACATGATCGCCCGCGAAATCGAGCAGACCTTCCCCGGTCAGGGCGTCGCCGTGCTGCGCGGCGGTGACCACGGCGCGAAAGTGGCGGCGGAGCGGCGCTTCCGCCTGAAGGACGGCCCGCGCGTGCTGGTGTGCACGGCGGCCGGGCGCGAAGGCATCAACCTGCAGTTCGCGCGCGTCTTGTTCAATTTCGACCTGCCGTGGAATCCGATGGACATGGAGCAGCGCATCGGGCGCATCCATCGCTACGGCCAGAGCCACACCGCGCAGGTCTACAACCTCGTGCTGTCGGACACCATCGAAGGCCGCATTTTCCTGCTGCTCGACGAGAAGCTCACCGAGATCGCGCGCACGGTCGGCAAGGTGGATGACCAGGGCAACGTGGCCGAAGACCTGCGTGCGCAGATTCTTGGGCAATTGTCGGAACGCTTGAACTACGACCGCCTGTACCAGGAGGCGCTGTCCGACCCGGAGCTGAAACGCACGCAGGTGGAGCTGGAGGCGGCGCTGTCGAACTCCCGCGAGGCGCGGCAGGTGGTGTTCGACCTGTTCCAAGACCTCGACGGATTCAGCCTCGACGACTACAAGCCCTTCTCGGACGTGTCGTCCAGTCTGGATCGGTTGGTGCGCTTCCTCTCGGCGGCGGTCGCGGATCGCCAACAGAAGCTGGTCAAGGTGGACGATGCGACCTACGACCTCGTCACCGTCGAAGGCACGCGCCGCGCCCGCTTCACCCTGAGCCGCGAAGCCGCGACCAGTCAGGACGATCTGCAACTGATGGGCTTGGATCACCCCTTGGTGCAAGACGAATTGGGCCGTTGGCGCAGCGTGCCGCCGGAGGAAGTCGGCATCGCCGTGTCCGGCGACGTCGACGAGCCGGTGCTGCTGTCGCTGTGGATGGTTGAAGCTTCAGCTGGCAAGGGCGAACGCCGCGTGGTAGTGCAGCCAATCGCCGTCAAGCAGGACGGCACTCGTGTTCCGGCGGTCGAGCGCCTGTGCGAGAAATTCCTGCAAGCACCGCCCGCTACACCGATTTTCCGGCCCGAGCAGCGGAACGACCTGTTCACCCACGCCGTTGAGCCGACCCTGCAGCGGGAACTGAAGCACAAGGGGGCCGCGAATGGCGATGGCAGCTATTCGGCGGAGTTGATCGGGTATGTCGAGATTGTCTGGCGTGGAGATGGAAGCGCTCACCGCCGCTAAGTGGCTGTTGCGATATAACTTCCCGACTTGCCGCCGCGCTTTTCCAGCAGGCGCACGCCGGTCATTACCATGCCGCGATCGACGGCCTTGCACATGTCGTAGATGGTCAGCAGCGCCACCTGCACCGCGGTCAGCGC
>CAYZGL010000194.1:0-8224 GCA_964477985.1 uncultured Rubrivivax sp.
CCGCGCGCCGCGCGCCATGAAGCTGGTGGCCAGCAGGTCGCCGAAGTAGCCGTCGCTGCACTCGGTGGTGACGGCGGCGACGACGATGTCGCCCGGGGCGATCTGTTCGGCGACGACATGCATCATCCAGTTGTCGCCCGGCTGCAGCAGCACCGTGACCGCCGTGCCCGAGACCTGCGCGCCGGGATGGATCGGCCGCAGGTACGGCTGCATCAGGCCGACGCGGCCCAGCGCCTCGTGCACGGTCGCGCAGCCGTACGCGCCGAGCTGCTGCGCGATGTGCGCGGGCGCGCGCTCGATGTTGCGGTGGACGACGCCGAGCTCGTACATGGTGACTCCTCGCGATGTTCTGCCGGGTTCGTGCGCTGCGCTGCCCCTGGCGGCCCTGGCGGCCCTGGCGGCCCTAGCGGCCCTAGCGGCCCTGGCGCTTCAGCGCGGCATCGAGCCGAGGGTACACGCGCCGCGCATTGCCTTCGTAGATCCGGTGCCTGTCCGCGGCCGACAGCTGCAGGCTGGCCTCGATGTAGCGCCGGGTGTCGTCGTAGTGGAATCCGGTTTCGGGGTCGATGCCGCGCACCGCACCGATCATCTCGCTGGCGAAGAGGATGTTGTCCAGCGGGATCACCCGCGTCAGCAGGTCGATGCCCGGCTGGTGGTACACGCAGGTGTCGAAGAAGACGTTGCGCAGCAGGTGCTCGCCGAGCAGTGGCTTGCCGAGCTCCTGCGCCAGTCCGCGGTAGCGGCCCCAGTGGTACGGCGCCGCGCCGCCGCCGTGCGGCACGACGAACTTGAGCGTCGGGAAATCCTTGAACAGGTCGCCCTGGATGAGCTGCATCACTGCCGTCGTGTCGGCGTTGATGTAGTGTGCGCCGGTGGTGTGGAAGCACGCGTTGCAGCTCGTGCTGACGTGCACCATGGCCGGGATGTCGTACTCGACCATCTTCTCGTAGATCGGGTACCAGTGGCGGTCGGTGAGCGGCGGCTCCTTCCAGTGGCCGCCCGAGGGGTCGGGGTTGAGGTTGATGGCGACGTTGCCGTACTGCTCGACGCACTTGACGAGCTCGGGCAGGCAGCTCCTCGGGTCGACGCCGGGGCTTTGCGGCAGCATCGCCGCCGGCACGAAATGGCGCGGGAACAGCTGCGAGACGCGCCAGCACAGCTCGTTGCAGATCGCCGCCCAGGTGCTCGAGACCTGGAAGTCGCCGATGTGATGCGCCATGAAGCTCGCGCGCGGGCTGAAGATCGTGAGATCGCTGCCGCGCTCGCGCATCCTGGCGAGCTGGTTGGTCTCGATCGACTCGCGGATCTCGTCGTCGCCGATCTTCAGGTCGCTCGCCCTGGGGCGGACGGCGGGGTCCGCGATGCCGGCGATCTGCGCCTGGCGCCAGCTCTCGAGCGCCTTGGGCGCGGTCGTGTAGTGGCCGTGGATGTCGATGATCATGGTGCGCTCCGCAGGCCGATCGTGCCTCGATTCAGGCCGGCTCCATGCCGTGCCGCCGCTTGACTTCGGCCGTCTCGGGCGAGCTCGCGTACGCGAGCCAGGCGCGCACCGCGTCGACCTGCGTGCTGGTCACGGCCAGCGCGCCCGAGAACGTGGTGACGTGCGCAATCGCGCCCGGCAGCAAGCCGAGCACGTCGACACCCGGCTCGTGCATCAGCTCCGCGAGCTGCTGAAAACCCAGTTCGCAGCGGCCCTCGGCCACCAGCCGCCCGACCGGCACGCCGGGCCGGGCCTGCACGAGCCGGCCTTCGAGTTCGGCCGCCAGCCCCCAGCGCTCGAACAGCTGCTGCAGGAACACGCCGCTCGGGCCGGTGGAAAAGCCCACGCTGCGCGCGTTGCGCACCACCTCGCGCAGTGCCGCTTCGCTCGAGACATCCGGCCGCGGCGCGCCGGCGCGCACCGCGACGGCGACCGGCGAGCGCACGAGATCGACCCGACTGCCGGCGACGACGTGGCCGGCGCCGCCAAGCTTGTCGATCGCGTCGGCCGCCAGCACGACGACGTCGAACGCTTCGCCCGCCGCGACGCGCCCGGCCGCATCGACCCCGCCCGTGGCCTCGAGCGTCACCTCGACGCCGCTGCGCTCGCGCCAGGCTGCGCACAGCTCGGCGAGCACGGCGCGCGTGGCCATCGAGGAGATGCCGCGGATCGGAGTGGGCATGGCGCGTGCGTGGGCGTGGGCGGATGCGGCGCGATCGGACGCTTCGGGTGCCGGGCGAGGTCACGGCCGCCCGCCGCCCGGCGCGGCCCGGCGCGCTGCGTTGCCACTGCCCGGGCGCATTCTTGACCGCGCGCCTGCGATCTTCAAGCCGCGGCCGCAACGACCTGTTCGCAGCGTGGGCAGCCGGGTGGCCGGCATCGGTTCGACGCGCCACGAACATGGCAGGCGGCGACGAGGCGAGGCCACGCGCGGCCACCGGGTGTCGGCGGCCCTGGGCGCCCGCGCGCCACTCTCAGGCGACTCCCTGCGCATGACGCCTGCGCAGCCGCAGCAGCGGCGGCACGAACAGCATCAGCGCGGCCAGGACCCACAGGCTGATCGAGATCGGACTCTCGAACAGGATGCCGACGTCGCCGTCGGTGATCGACAGCGCGCGGCGCAGGTTCTGCTCCATCATGTCGCCCAGCACGAAGCCCAGGATCAGCGGCGCCATCGGCACGCCCTGCTTGCGCAGCAGGTAGCCCACCACGCCGAACACGGACATCAGCACCAGGTCGAAGGTGGTGGCGTGCACCGAGTACACCCCCACCGCGCTGACCGACAGGATGGCCGGCACCAGCAGCCAGTTGGGCGTCTGCAGCATGCGGGCGAACACGCCGACCAGCGGAATGTTGATCAACAGCAGCAGGAAGTTGGCGACGAAGAACGAGGCGATCAGGCCCCAAACCAGTTGCGGGTTTTGCGTGAACAGCGCCGGACCCGGCGTGATGTTGTACAGCGCCAGCGCGCCCATCATCACCGCCGTGGTGCCCGAGCCGGGCACGCCCAGTGTGAGCATGGGCACGAAGGAGCCGGCCGCCGAGGCGTTGTTGGCCGCCTCCGGCGCCGCCACGCCGCGGATGTCGCCGTCGCCGAAGCGGTTGTCCGGCCCGGCCAGGCGCTTTTCCATGGTGTAGGTGATGGCGCTGGCGATGGTGGCGCCGGCACCCGGCAGCACGCCGACCACGAAGCCGACCAGCGACGAGCGGATGGTGGACCACCACGTGTAGGCCATTTCCTTCAGGTTGAACAGCGAACGCCCGGTGGCCTTGATGATGCCGGCCGTGCTGTGGTGCTGCTCCAGCATCAGCAGGATCTCGCTGATCGAGAACAGGCCGATCACCAGCACGATGAACTGCACACCGTCGGACAGGTGCACGTCGCCGCCGGTGAAGCGATAGACGCCCGAGTTGGCATCGATGCCGACGGTGGACAGCGACAGGCCGATCACCGCCGCGAGGCCGGCCTTGACCGGTGCATCGCCCAGCAGCCCGGTGATGCAGGCGAAGGCGAAACACATCAGCGCGAAGTACTCGGCCGGGCCGAAGGCCAGCGCCCACCTGGCCAGCAGCGGCGCGAACAGCACGAAGCCGATGGCCGCGATCATCGAGCCGACGAACGACGACCAGGCCGAGATCGACAAGGCCACGCCGCCCAGCCCGGCGCGTGCCATCGGGTAGCCGTCCAGCGTCGTCATGATGGCGCCGGCGTCGCCGGGCACGTTGATCAGGATGGCGGAGATGCGCCCGCCGAACTCGCAGCCGATGTAGACCGCCGCCAGCAGGATCAGGGCCGTCTCCGGCGGCAGCTTCATCGCGAAGGCGAGCGGCATGAGGATCGCGACGCCGTTGATCGGCCCCAGGCCCGGCAGCATGCCGACGATGGTGCCGACCAGCGCGCCGACGAAGGCCACCCACAGGTTGCCCGGCGTCAACGCGACGCCGAAGCCGGCAATGAGGAAGTCGAGCGTCTGCATGGCCTCAGCGCCCCCCGAGAACGAAGGAAAGCACGCCCGTGGGCAGCACGACGTCGAGCAGCTTGTCGAAGCCCAGGTACAGCAGCACGCCCAGCGCCACGCCGCCGCCCAGCGACTTGAGCCAGCTGCCGCCGAAGGCCATGCCCACCGGCACCGCCATCAGCGCCGTGGCCAGCGTGAATCCCAGCGTCTGGAACAGCAGCGCGTAGGCCAGCACGGCGAGCACGGCGATGGCCACGGCGCCGATCGGCACCTGGTGCAGCCAGCGGTCGTTGCGGCCCGGCTTGAAGAGCAGCCACAGGCCACCGAGCGCCATCAGCGCCGCCAGCAACATCGGAAAGGCGCGCGGGCCGACGGGTTCGTAGGAGAACTCCGCCACGTAGCCCTGCGCCGCCCAGGCCATGCCGGCAGCGACCACGACACAGGCGCCGCCGAGAATGCGATCACTCACGATGCTCCTCCTTCGATCCCGGGGTCGGGCCGGCGCGAGCGCATCACTTCGGGCGCGCGCGCCGGGTGGATTCACTTGGCGACGTTCAGGCCCATGTCCTTGGCCATCTGGCGATAGGCCTTGACGCGTTCCTTGACGTAGGCATCCAGCTTGGCCCCGGTCATGGCGAAGGGGTAGAGGCTGCGCTCCTCGCGCAGCTTGGCGAACTGCGGCGTGGCCATCATCTTGTCGAAGGTATCGACCCAGACCTTGAAATCCGCGTCCTTGACCTTGGGCCCCATGTAGAAGCCGCGGATGATCGGCCACTCGACGTTCATGCCCTGCTCCTTGGCCGTCGGCACGCTGGCCAGGCCGCCGGGCAGGCGCTCGGCGGCGAGCACTGCAAGCACGCGGATCTTGGCGCCGGCCTTGAGCTGCTCCTCGGCCTCGGAGGCGTCGCCCGAGACGACCTGCACGTGGCCGCCCTGCAGCGCCGTGATGGCCTCGCCGCCGCCCTCGAAGGCGACGAAACGCATGCGGCGCGGATCGAGCCCGGCGGCCTTGGCCGTCAGCGCCGACTTCATCCAGTCCTGGCTGCCCACCGTGCCGCCGGCGCCGAAGACGACCTTGGTCGGATCGGCCTTCATGGCGGCCGCCAGGTCGCCCAGGTTCTTGAGCGGCGAGTCCTGCGCCACCATCAGCGCGCCGTAGTCGGTGCCGATGCCGGCCAGCCAGCGCACCTCGTTCTCGTTGTAGCGGCCGAACTTGCCCTGTGCCAGGTTGAGCAGCGAACCGCCCGAGAAGGCGACGATCGTGTTGTCCTCGGCCGGCCGCTGCGCGACGATGGCGTTGTAGGCCACGGCGCCGATGCCCCCGGGCATGTAGGTCACGCGCATCGGCGTACTGATGAACTTGCCGTCGAGCAGGCCCGACTGCGCCAGCTTGCACGTGACGTCGAAACCGCCGCCGGGCTTGGCGGGGGCGATGCACTCGGTCTTCTCGAGCGGTGCGGCCTGAGCCAGGCCACAGCCGACGGCGAAGGCCAGCGCGGCCAGGGACAGTCTGGTTCTCATGATCGTGTCTCCTCTGTTGTGGGTCCGTGCTCGCGCATGCATTGTGCCGCGCCACGTTGCAGCCGGGGCCACGGCCGGCAGCGGCGCGCCCGCGGCGGCCGGCGCGCTCAGCGTCCGAGCTCGCGCCCGAGGAACTCGAGCGTGCGCTGCCAGGCGAGCGCTGCCGCGTCGCTCTGGTACTCGAGCACCGGCAGCAGGCGCGCCGCGCCGACCTGCGTCTCGTTGGCGAAGGCGTGCTTGGCGTCGTAGCGGTGGAACTCGCAGCGCACGCCGGCGGCCTGCAGCTTGGCCTCGAGCGCGTCGACACCGGCGATGGCGAAGAACTCGTCGCGCAGGCCCCAGTGGCCCATGATCGGCGCGCGCACCTTGCCCGCATCGACGAACTCGAGCGGCGGGTAGCCGTACCAGGTGACTGCGGCGTCGACCTCGGGCGCCATCACGGCGGCGAGCACCGTGAGCGCGCCGCCCATGCAAAAGCCCGTGACCCCGCACTTCGCGCTGCCGCTGCGCTCGAGGTACTGCACCGCGCCCCGGATGTCCTGCGACGCCGCGTCGGCGAAGTCCAGCCCCGTCATCAGGTGCTCGGCCTCCTTGGCGTCGAGCGTGCTGCGGCCGCGGTACAGGTCAGGCACCAGCGCCCGGTACCCCGCCGCCGCAAAGCGCTCGGCGGTGCCGCGGATCTGGTCGTTGAGGCCCCACCACTCCTGCAGCACCACCAGCCCCGGCGCACTCGCCCCGGCCGCCGGCTCGGCGAGGTAGGCGTTGACGCTGCCGCCATCGGGGCGCGCATAGCTGACGGTCTTGCCCATGGCTGTCTCCTGTGGATGGGATGCAAGGCGGCAAGCGTACCGCGGCGCCGGGCGCCCCAGCACCGCCGGCAGCGATTCCCCACGCGGATGCGGGCGCTGCGGCGCGCGCGCCGTCGGTCGCTGCCCTATGCTGTCGGGTGCACTGCTTCGTCGCGTCATGGACCGCCACTACCTCAATTCGCTGTTCGATCCGCAATCGCTCGTCGTCTTCGCCGGCGCGCCCGATGCCGAGCCCCCCACGCCGCTGGCGCACACGCTGCGGCGCGCCCTCGCCGCCAGCGTGAGCGCGGGCTACGCCGGCACGGTCCACTGGCTGCATATCGGGATGAGCGGCCGCCTGGGCGACCTGGCGAGTGCCCGCATCGACCTCGCGCTGATCGCGCTGCCGCACGAGCAGCTGGCCGATGCGCTCGAGATCGCCGGGCGCGTGCGCTGCCGATCGGCGCTGGTGCTGTCGTCCCAGTTGCCGGTGGCGCTGTGCACCGAGTTGCACCAGATCGCGCGCCGCCACGGCCTGCACCTGCTCGGGCCCAACACGCTGGGCCTGCAGCGCCCGACGCTGCACCTGGACCTGAGCGCCTTCGGTACGCTCGCCGCCAGGGGACCGCTGGCGCTGGTGTCGCAAAGCGGCGCCCTCACGGCGTCGATGCTCGACTGGGCCCAGGCGCACGGGGTCGGCTTTTCGACGGTGGTCTCGCTCGGCCCCAACACCGCGATCGGGCTGCCGCAGGTGCTGGACTTCCTGGCCACCGACGGCGCCACGCAGAGCATCCTCGTGTACATGGAAGGCATCCGCCAGGCGCGCAGCTTCATGAGTGCACTGCGCGCCGCCGCCTACGCCAAGCCGGTCGTCGTGATGAAGGCCGGACGCCGCGCCCCGGGCTCGCAGGTGGCGCTCACGCACTCGGCGGCCATCGTCGGCACCGACGACGTGTTCGACGCCGCGCTGCGCCGCGCCGGCGTGGTGCGGGTGCGCCAGTTCACGCAGCTGTTCTCGGCCGCGCAGTGTCTCGCATCGCGCTTTCGGCCGGTGGGCCGGCGCCTGGCCATCGTCACCAACGGCGGCGGCCCGGCCGTGCTCGCCGCCGACTGGGCCGACACGCTCGAGCTCGAGGTGGGCGACGTGCGCGACCTCGGCGAGGAGGCCGATGCCCAGGACTACGTGCAGGCGCTCGGCGCCGCGGTGGCCGACCGGAACACCAACGGCGTGCTGCTCATCCATTCGCCCAAGGCCGAGCGCGACCCGATGGCCATCGCCGAAGCCGTTGCCGGCGTGTACGCCCCGGGCGGCAAGCCGGTGGTCGGCTGCTGGCTCGGCGAAGCCTCCACGCGCGCCGCGCGCGAGATGCTGGCCGCACGCAACATGCCGATGTTCCGCACGCCCGAGTCGGCCGTCGATGCGTTCCACAGCATCGCCAGCTTCTACCGCAACCAGCAGTTGCTGCAGCAGACGCCGCCGCCGCTGTCGGACCTCGCCGAACCCGACACCGAGGGCGCGCGGTTGCTCGTCGAGGGCGTGCTCACCGAGCGGCGCAGCGTGCTCACCGAGATGGAGAGCAAGGCGCTGCTGGCGGCCTTCCGCATCCCCGTCACGCGCACGATGCTGGCGCGCAGCGCCAACGAGGCGATGCTGATCGCCAGCCAGCTGGGCTATCCGGTGGCGCTGAAGATCGACTCGCCCGACATCGCTCACAAGAGCGACGTGCACGGCGTCGTCCTCGGCCTGACGAGCGCGGCGCAGGTGCGCGACCGCTACGACGAGATGCTGCTCGCGGTGCGCCGGGCGCAGCCCGAGGCGCGCATCCACGGCATCACGGTGCAGCCGATGGCCGGCCGCGGCGAAGACGCGGCCGGCGGCGGCGCGAACGGCCCGGTGCGCGAGGTCTACGTCGGCATGACCACCGACGACCCGTTCGGCCCCGTCATCACCTTCGGTGCCGGGGGCACGATGATCG
>CAYZGL010000195.1:0-7958 GCA_964477985.1 uncultured Rubrivivax sp.
GCACGCCACATACGCAACCGTACGTTCCCTAAGTTCCTGACCTATGAGTAAGTGCGGCGTACAGATGCTCGAGCAACAACGCCGGACCGCCAGGTCCACCGTAGCGTGCGAGAGCAGCCCGGGACAGCCTCACCACAAGGTCGATGTCGAACCCTTCGCGCATCGCGTCCATCGGCCGGACGATGGTGCCCATCTGGCGAGAGCCCTGAGCGTGAACCTGCTCCACAAGCCCACCGAGCTCGGCGCACTCGACCAGGTACTCACCCGTGGCGTTGTAGGCTCGCTCAAGCTCTTGCAGCTGGGTAGCGGTAGGCTCGAACGCTCTCGCAATGGCTTCGGCCAGGTACGTGAAGCGTGCAGACGCCGCAGCGGTGATATTGCGGACCTCGTGAGGAAGGTTGTCGTCTCGTTGCATCGAAGTCTCTGGCAGCTAGCCGTCCCGTTAGGTTTCAGGTCACGTTCCCATGTGGCGTTCGTACAAACGTCCGGTCCGAGCCGCCACCAACCCTGCCGCGAGCAGGAGCAGCGCGAGGCCGAAGCCCAGAACGCTCTCAGGCATCCAGAGGCTCAGGTATTCGGGCAAGACATCGGCGAGGGGTACGCCGACGTGCGCGGCGCCCCCCAGCCCCTTCACAGCCGACACGGCGGTAGTGGCCGCCTGGCCCACAAGGCCGGCGACAAGGAGAAAGCCCCCGAACCGAACCAGCGCTGCTCCCAGCGTGACGAGCCGGCGCGGTTCACTGAGGAAATGGTCAATCAGTCGGTCGATCATGGTCGCTCTACTTCTTCTCGCGCCGAACGCCCTTGAACGGCGTCTTGTCCGAGGTCTTCACGTCCATGAAGCGCCCGGTTCCGGTGTCGCGCTTTACGTAGTGCCCAGAGGGGGTTACTGTCTGACTGCGGTCGCGGACCGCACCATTTCGGTGCCCGTCACCAGGCGGGTTGTTCTTGGGCATACAAGCTCCATTCGCAATACAAGATCATCTTACATGATCATTTTGAGTATGTATAGCGACGAATTATAGCTTTAGGTCCGCTCGTGGCGGGTATGATTGCGCGCATGATGGATGACCAACTGGAACGCCGACGGCGCGACCTGGAGCGCCTCCCGCGGGTCCAACGCGAGCGGCTCTCGCACATTGACTTCAAGCTGTACTTCCTCGGAGAGCTCCGACGTTCGGACGTTGTCGAGCGCTTCGAAACAGGGCCCGCAGGAGCGACCCGGGACATCGCGCAGTACCGCGAAATCGCAGCCGAGAACCTTGAACTAGACCCGACCACGAAGACGTATAGGCCTACACCAGACTTCGCCCCACTGTTCGAGCACCAGCCTCAGCGCGTGCTTACAGCCCTGTCCCAGGGCTTCGGGGAAGGAGTCAGCGACCAGCTCCAGCCCATGCTTCGATGCGAGTTCCCGGCTGCGCTGAGCCTGCCGAGGATGTCAATCCTCGCGCCGATAACGCGCGCCATCAATCGCGGCAAGGCTGTTCGCCTGGGCTACACGTCAATCGACAGCGGAAAGACGGAACGCGAACTGGTGCCACTGGCGCTGGTGGATATCGGTACGAGATGGCACGTGCGCGCCTTCGACCGGCGACATCGCGAGTTTCGCGACTTCGTGTTCACGCGCATGGAGAACCCGGTAGTGCTTGAGGACAGCCCGATTGGCAAAGAGGAGACGGTCGAGCACGACGTTCAGTGGAGCCGCATCATCGAGCTGGATCTGGTGCCTCATCCCAAGCATGCTCGTCCGGAAGTAGTTCGGATGGACTACGACATGCCCGACGGCAAGCGACGGGTAAAGGTCCGCGCAGCGAATGCCGGCTACATCCTGCGTCGGTGGAATGTCGACTGTTCCCCCGATCACCACTTGGAAGGGCCTGAGTTCGCTCTATGGCTCCCTGATCCGCTCGCGCTTTATGGGGCAAGCAATGCGCACCTTGCTCCTGGATACAAGGACCCACGCTCCGACAGAGAGATCAAGGCGCTGTGAGCAGTTGAGCTTGATCCTTGACGATGGGTGCGACGTTCGATTGACAGAACCTTGGTCTCGGAGCGCTGTCGCGCCACTAGATTCGCTGGGCTGCGTACAACTCTCAGAGTCGGAGAACTCATGCCGCACCAAGTGCTTCGTGACGCGGAAGGCCGAGAGGTCATCCGGATGGTCACTCCCTCAGGGGTCGTAGCCTACGTTGCCACCTGCATCTCGCCAGTCCTAATGGCCGATATGGCGGCGAAGCTTCGCAGGAAGCTGGCAAGGTCCCAGACGAAGGTCACGGACCCCAAGCTTCGCGCTTCGATCGCACGGTTGCTCGGCGAATCAGCCCGGTGATCGATGACCGCGAAGCTGGCACAAAATTGGCACAGTGGCACAGCAGTTCGAGTGATCTGCGGTCACTTGCAGTCAACACCAAAACCCTGTAAATTCAACAGCTTACGAATCATCGCCAGTCAACGCAAGGCGCTGATTTTTGGCTCTTAATCCGTTGGTCGTAGGTTCGAATCCTACAGGGCCCACCAAATTTTCGCCTTGCGCAGCAGGCATCTGGCGAGCATCCCGCGCCAGGGGCCTTTGGCTTTTCAACCGCGGCACAACGAGCCGCCGGTCTGTTGTGCGCACTTCGCAAGCGACGCCGCACGGGGCTCGGCTCGAGCCCCGCCCGGCCTGCCGCCAGCGGCGGGAAGCGGCGCGACCCCTCTGGCACCGCGCCGAACCGCACCAGTGCTCGTGCCTCGCCTTGGCGGCGCTGGGGTGCTCGAAACTTCAAGCCGGTGTCGAAGGTGGCGGCAGCCAGCGCTGCAGCGGCTCGGACAGCCTGGCGCGCAGCCAGGCGTGCGTGCGCCCCTCGTGACGCTGCCACCACAGGCCCAGCGCGATGACGGCAAAGCCGATCAGCGTCAATGCCAGCGGGAACAGCAGGCTGTCCTTGAACACCCGGTGGCTGAGGTAGCCGAGGCAGCCGGCGACACCCAATGCGCCGCATACCGTGAACACGCGCCGCTGCAACAGCACGCCGGTGAACACGAAGCCCAGGTTGAGCAGGCCGTACAGCAGCTTGTCGAGTTCGCGCTCGGAGCCGCGCGCGCTCAGCGCGCCCCAGAAGGTCAGCACGCCCAGCAGGTACAGCCAGAAGGCGTAGTCGCGAGCGCTGGCGCCGCACGCCCGGCTGCGCGCGTCGATCCAGAAACCGAGCAGCACCATCGCCAGGCCGAACCCCATCGAAAAATCGCGGTAGAAGGCCCACTGCACGCTGCCGGCCGCGCCGCCGGGGCCGGATGACGGCAGCACGACGAGGCGCGCCAGGTCCATGCTCATGTACCACAGCGTGATCGCCACCGGCATCATCAGGAACGGGTAGCGCAGCCACCACAGCGCCACGGCGGCGGCGGCCAGCGTCGCCAGTTCGAGCGTGACCCAGCGCCAGTCGATGTGCGTGTGGTACCGGCGGTAGCCGCCCTCGCCGCCCGGGCCGCCGCCGGGCCACAGGCCCAGCAAGTGCTGCAGCGCCCACGCCGCCAGCGGCACCAGGCAGATCGCCAGCGTGGCCAGGATGCCGGCCGGGATCTCGAGGCCGCGCGCATCGAGCCGGCGCGCTGCCCCCACGCAGCCCGCGGCGTAGAGCAGCGAGATGGCCAGCAGCCCCGGCGAGCCGAGCCGCTGGAAGCCTTCGGTGATGAACAGCGTGGCCGCGCCGATGGCCAGCAGCCCGCCGAAGTAGTACAGCAGGTGCGTCAGGCTGAAGCGCGGCGCCTCGTGCCGGCGGGCGGGCGCGCCAGGACCGGTCGGCCGAACACTGCCGGACGCGGCAAGGCCTCGCTCGCGCAGATGCGCCCACAGCGCCGGCACCGCCTGCGGCGGCAGCAGGCCCAGGCGGCCCGCTTCGTCGAGGTCGCCGCGCGTCACCCGCGCGACGGCGTCATCGGCGCGCTGCGGCGGTTCGTCGTTCAAGCGGCGCCCGCGGTCTTCAGCCGCACACCCCCACGTAGCCGCAGGCGGTGCAGAAATCGCAGCCGTCCTTGTGGATCAGCGTGGCGTTGCCGCATTCGGGGCAGGGCGCGCCGGCCATCGGCGCGATGGCTTCGCCGGCGGCGGCCTTGCGCGCGGATGCCGAATTGGGCGACTGCAGGATGCCCATCTCGCGCAGCGGGAAACCTTGCTCGTCGAGCACGCCCAGCATCGCGTAGCGGTGGATCACCAGCCGCGCCACGTAGGCCACGGTGGACGGCCACACCTGCTGGCGCCGCTCGCCCGGCACCGGTGCCATGAAATGGCCCAGCGGCTCGCCGACGTTCAACAGCTTCCTCAGCTTCATGCCGATCCAGGCCGGGTCGATGACACGCATGTCCAGCGACAGCAGCCGCGCCAGGCCGTCGAGCGCGCGCGGGTAGTTGCCCGAAAAGCCCAAGGCACAGGGCCGCGTGATCAGGCCGCCTTCGCCCGAAGGCAGCTGCACTTCCTTCAAGGTGACGGTGAAGGCTTCGCCGGTGGCCGGGTTGTTCACGTCCACCGCCCAGGCCAGGGTGCCGTTGGTGCCGGTGCGCGGTTCGTCGCGGCTGAACATGGCGTCGAGCACGGGCGTGTGGCCGCCTTCCTGCAGCGCGCCGAGTTGCTCGCAGCGCCAGCGGATGACCGCGGCGGTGGCGGCGACCACGCCGGGGAACAGGCGCTTTTCGCCGTGCGGCGGGAACGGCATGTCGAAGGCGCGCTCCTCGGCCACGGTGGCCAGCGCATCGAGCTTGAGCTTGAGCCACTGCGGGTCGTTGGCACGCATGTCCATCGACAGCGTCTTGGCCATCGCGGCCAGGCCGCGCGGCTGCTCGGCGCCGTTGACCCAGACCTCGAACGGCAACGTCTTGCCGAACAGGCCCAGGTCGGGCCCGGCCTGCGCCGGCAGTTCGCCGACGAACAATGCGAATTCGCCGTGCGGGTGCTGGATCATGAAGCTCCAGGCCGGGTTGCCGGCCGCCAGGTCGGGGCGGCTGGGCCAGCGCAGCGAGGTCAGCACCGGCGCCGGCAGCCGCTCGAGCGTCAGCCGCTGGTTGGCGCCGCCGACATCGGCGCGCAGCGGCTCGGGCAGCGCGGCCTTGGACGGCTCGACGCTCAACACCGCGCCCAGGATCTTGTTCGGCCGGTAGGTCGCCAGGCCCTTCAGCCCGGCGGCCCAGGCCGTCAGGTACAGGTCCTGGAAGTCGGCATAGGGGTAGTCCTCGGGCACGTTGACGGTCTTGCTGATCGCCGTGTCGACGTACGGCGCCACCGCGGCCACCATCGCCGCGTGCGCGTGCGCCGACAGCTCCAGCGCCGACACGAAGGCCTTGGGCAGCGGCGCGTCCACGCCCTTCAAGTGGCGGTGCAGCCGCCAGGCGTGGTCCTCGACCGCGTATTCCTTGTAGCTGCCGTCGGCTTCGCGCTTGCGGCGCGTGTAGCTCCAGCTGAAGGCCGGCTCGATGCCGTTGCTGGCGTTGTCGGCGAAGGCCAGGCTGATGGTGCCGGTGGGGGCGATCGACAG
Source organism: uncultured Rubrivivax sp. (assembly GCA_964477985.1). Classification (GTDB taxonomy): domain Bacteria; phylum Pseudomonadota; class Gammaproteobacteria; order Burkholderiales; family Burkholderiaceae_C; genus Rubrivivax. Next base: position 5,511 of record CAYZGL010000195.1, read on the forward strand.
CAGGTGCGAGTTGCGCAGCCCGTGCTGGCGGATGCGCTCCTTCAGCGGCGCGGGCAGGCGCGACGCGAAGTTGCCGGCGCTCAAGTACAGGTCGGCGTTGAACAGCGGGAACGCGCCGCGCTCGCGCGCCAGCTCCACCGAAGCCTCATACGCCGCGTCGCGCATCACCTCGGCGACGCGGCGCGCGCGCGCGCGAGCGGCGTCGCTGTCGTAATGCAACCCGAGCATGACCAGCGCGTCGCCCAGCCCGGTGAAGCCCAGGCCGATGCGCCGCTTGTGGCGCGCCTCTTCGGCCTGCTGCGCAAGCGGCCACACGGTGGCGTCGAGCACGTTGTCGAGCATGCGCACGGCGAGCTGCACCACCTCGACCAGCCCGGCCTCGTCCAGCGCGGCGTCGGCCTCGAAGGGGCGGCCGATGAAATGCGTGAGGTCGATGCTGCCCAGGCAGCAGCAGCCGTAGCTGGGCAGCGGCTGCTCGGCGCAGGGGTTGGTGGCGGCGATGGTTTCGCAGTAGCCCAGGTTGTTGTCCTGGTTGATGCGGTCGAGGAACAGCACGCCCGGCTCGGCATGGTCGTAGGTGCTGCGCATGATCTGGTCCCACAGCTCGCGCGCGCGCGCCTTGCGGTACACCCACAGGCCGTCGGCGCGGCGGTAGGCGCCTTGCTCTTTCTGCGCGGCGCCGGGCTCGGCGCGGTGCACCAGCTCGACCTCGCCGTCGTCCTGCACCGCACGCATGAAGGCGTCGGTCACGCCCACCGAGACGTTGAAGTTCTTCAGGTCGCCTTCGTCCTTGGCGTGGATGAACAGCTCGATGTCCGGGTGGTCGCAGCGCAGCACGCCCATCTGCGCGCCGCGGCGGCTGCCGGCCGATTCCACCGTTTCGCAGCTGCGGTCGAACACGCGCATGTAGCTGATCGGCCCCGACGCACTGGAGCGCGTGCTGCCCACCCAGGCGCCCTTGGGGCGGATGCGCGAGAAGTCGTAGCCCACGCCGCCGCCGCGGCGCATGGTCTCGGCGGCCTCGGTCAGCGCGGTGTAGATGCCGGGGTGGCCGTCCTCGTCCTGCGCGATCGAGTCGCCCACCGGCTGCACGAAGCAGTTGATCAAGGTGGCGCTCAAGTCGGTGCCGGCAGCCGAGGCGATGCGCCCGGCCGGCACGAAGCCGCGTGCCTGCGCGTGCTGGAAACGCGCCTCCCAGTGCGCGCGCTGGTCCGCCGGCTCCACCGCGGCCAGCGCGCGCGCCACGCGCTGGCGCACCGCGGCGATCGAGTCCTCGTCGCCCTTGGCGTACTTCTCGAGCAGCACCTCGGCGCTGATCGGCTGCGGCGGCAGGTTGGCGCGGCTGGGCGCCGCGGCGGATGTCTGGCTGGGCGACGGGGCGGGTGTCTGGGCCGGCAGGGCGTTCGATGGCTGGCGGGTTTCGTTCATGGCGCTCGGGGGTTCGGGGAGGAAGGCGGTGGCCGCGCCAGTCTTGCCCGGCGCAGCCACTGTGGTTTTGTTCAGCCTCAAAGGCGCGTGTGGCGCGTCGCGGCCGCGCATCGCGGGCAAATACCTATGGCCCCGACGGCGCCGCCGCATCGCCCGCGGCAAGGGGCGCTGGGTGATTCTATGCAGCCGCCCCCTGCCGCCCCCTGCCGCGCCGGCCGCGCCGGCCGCGCAAGCCGGCCCAGGCTACGGCGGCCTGGCGCGCTTCAGGCGGCGGCGCCGCGCCAGCGCAGACCCTGCCGGCGCACGCGCAGCAGCAGGAAGATGCAGATGCCCAGGTTCAGCAGGTTCCAGCCGATGCCGTTGACGAAAGCGGCGCGGTACGAGCCGGTCCAGTCGAAGATCGCGCCGGACATCCAGCCGCCCAGCGCCATGCCGAACAGCGTGGCCATCAGCACCGTGCCCACGCGCGCGCCGGCTTCGTGCGGGCTGAAGTATTCGCGCACGATCAGCGGGTAGCTCGGCACGATGCCGCCCTGGAACAGCCCGAACAGCGCCGACACCAGGAACAGCGAGGCGACGCCGTCGGCGGCCAGGAACATCAGCAGCGCCACGCCCTGCAGCGCCGAGCCCAGCGCCAGCGTGCCCAGGCCGCCGATGCGGTCGGCGATCCAGCCCGAGGCCAGGCGGCTGACGATGCCCATGCCCAGCATCAGCGACAGCATCTGCGCACCGCGCGTCGCGCCGATGCCCAGATCGCTGCAGTAGGCCACGATGTGCACCTGCGGCATCGACATCGCCACGCAGCAGGCCACCCCGGCGACGATCAGCAGCGCCTGCAGCGTGGCGGGGCGCAGGCCCAGCGCCCGCTGCGGCGGCGGCGCGGCAGCCAGCGCGGCGTTCGTCACTTCGGTGGCGGCCAGCGCCGGTGGCGCACGCCGGTACAGCAGCGCCAACGGCAGCATGGTCAGCAGGCAGAAGATGCCGATGCCGATGTAGGTGGCGCGCCAGCCGCTGCTGGCG
>CAYZGL010000196.1:0-7892 GCA_964477985.1 uncultured Rubrivivax sp.
ACTGTACCGGCGCGACCACCTCGACCAGGTGCTGGCCACCTTCGGCATCGTGCTGTTCGCCAACGAGGCGGTGCGCATGCTGTTCGGCAGCGCGCCGCTGTACATGGACACGCCGGCCGCGCTGTCGCAGCCGGTGGTGATCGCCGGCTTCAACTACCCGTCGTACCGCGGCGCGATCATCGCCGCCGGGCTGGCGGTGGCCTTCGGCCTGCACGTGCTGATCGACCGCACCCGCGTGGGCATGCTGATCCGCGCCGGCGCCAGCAACCGCAACATGGTGTCGGCGCTGGGTGTGAACATCGGCTGGCTCACCAGCTTCGTCTTCGCGCTGGGCGCGGCGCTGGCCGGGCTGGCCGGTGCGATGGTCGGCCCGGTGCTGTCGATCCAGCCCGGCATGGGCGAGCCGGTGCTGATCCTGACGCTGGTGGTGATCGTCATCGGCGGCATCGGCTCGATCCGCGGTGCGCTGTACGGCGCGCTGATCGTCGGCATCGTCGACACCCTGGGCCGCGGCGTGCTGCCCGGCGTGCTGCACATGGTGCTGACGCCCGAGCTGGCTTCGGCCGCGGGGCCGGCGATCGCCTCGGTGGGCGTGTACGTGCTGATGGCCGCGGTGCTGGCGCTCAAGCCCGAAGGACTCTTTCCGGTGAAGCACTCATGAGCAGCATCCAAACGACCTTGCCCGCGCCGGCACGACCGGCGCCGCGCAACACCGCGCAGACGCTGGCGGTGGCCGCACTGCTGCTGGCCGGCATCGCGCTGCCGCTGGTGGCCGCGGCCAGCGGCGACACCTACTTGGTCACGCTGGCCAGCCGCATGCTGGTGTTCGCGCTGGCCGCGGTGGGGCTGAACATCGCGCTGGGCTTCGGCGGCATGGTCAGCTTCGGCCACGCCATGTACATGGGCCTGGGTGCCTACACGGTGCTGATGCTGGCCGATGCCGGCGTGGCCAATGGCGTGCTGCAGCTGCTGGTGGTGGCGGTGGTGGTCACGCTGATCGCCACCGTGGTGGGCTGGATCTCGCTGCGCACGCAGGGCATCGCCTTCATCATGATCACATTGGCCTTCGCGCAGCTGTTCTTCTTCCTGTTCGTCAGCTTCAAGCCCTACGGCGGCGACGAAGGCATGTCGCTGGCGCAGCCCAGCGGCTTCGGGCCGGTCACCGGCAACCACACCGCGCTGTACTACGCGCTGCTGGCGGCGCTGGCGGGCACGGTCTACGCGTCGTCGCGGCTGGTGCGCTCGCGCTTCGGCCTGGTGCTGCGCGCCACGCGCATCAACGAGCGGCGCGTCAAGGCGGTGGGCACCGCGCCGCTGCCGTACCGGCTCACGGCCTACGTGATCTCGGCGCTGGTGTGCGCGCTGGCGGGCTTCTTCCTGGTCAACCTCACCGGCTTCGTGTCGCCGGCCTACCTGGCCTGGACGGTGTCGGGCGAGCTGATCGTGATGGTGGTGCTGGGCGGCGTGGGCACCGTGGTCGGGCCGGTGGTGGGGGCGATCGGGCTGCTGCTGATCGAAGAAGGCCTGAAGCTGCTGACCGAGCACTGGATGGTGATCTTCGGCCCGCTGATCGTGCTGATGGTGCTGCTGCTGCGCCGCGGCCTGTGGAGCCTGCTGCCCGGCGTGGCCGGCGAGGAAGAAACCGGAGGGTCGCACTGATGGCCGCGCCGCTGCTGCAACTGCATGGCCTGGTCAAGCGCTTCGGCGGCCTGCTGGTCACCGACCACGTCGACATGACCATCGCCCAAGGCGACGTGCACGCCATCATCGGCCCCAACGGCGCCGGCAAGACCACGCTGATCAACCAGATCGTCGGCGAACTCAAGAGCGACGAAGGCCGCATCGAGCTCGACGGGCGCGACGTCACCGCCTGGCCGGTGCATGCGCGCGCGCGCGCCGGGCTGGGGCGCTCGTACCAGATCACCTCGGTGATCCCCGAGTTCAGCGTGCTCGAAAACGTGGTGCTGGCGGTGCAGGCCACGCGCGGCCACAACTTCCGCTTCTGGCAGCCGGCGACCTCGCAGCGCGCGCTGGTCGAAGGCGCCGACCAGCAACTGCAGCGCGTGGGCCTGCTGGCCGAGCGCGACCGGCCGGCCGGTTTGCTCGCCTACGGCCAGCAGCGCCAGCTCGAGCTGGCGATGACGCTGGCCATCGAGCCGCGCGTACTGCTGCTGGACGAGCCGATGGCCGGCCTGGGGCCGGTCGAGACGCAGCAGATGATCACCGTGCTGCAGGGCATCAAGCAGCAGTACGGCATCTTGCTGGTCGAGCACGACATGCACGCGGTGTTCTCGCTGGCCAACGTGTGCAGCGTGCTGGTCTACGGCAAGGTGGTGTTTCGCGGCAGCCCGGCCGAGGTGCAGCACAGCCCGCTGGTGCGCGAGGCCTATCTGGGTGACGAGGAGATCCCCGCATGACTGCACTGTTGGAGGTCTCTGGCCTGGAAGCCGGCTACGGCAAGAGCCAGGTGCTGTTCGGCATGGGCTTGGCCGTGCAGCCCGGGCGCTGCACCACGCTGCTGGGCCGCAACGGCATGGGCAAGTCCACCACCATCAAGAGCGTGATGGGGCTGCTCGAGCCGCTGCGCGGCGAGGTGCGCTGGAAGGGCCAGGCCATCCAGGGCAAGCCGCCCTACGCGGTGGCGCGGTTGGGGCTGGGGCTGGTGCCCGAAGGCCGGCAGATCTTCCCCAACCTGACGGTGCGCGAGAACCTGGTGGCCACCGCGCGGCAACACGGCGCAACGAAGTCGCCTTGGACCGTCGAGCGTGTGCACCAGCTCTTTCCGCGCTTGGCCGAACGTGCGCGCAACTTCGGCAACCAGCTGTCGGGCGGCGAGCAGCAGATGCTGGCCATCGGCCGCGCGCTGCTGACCAACCCCGAGCTGCTGATCCTGGACGAAGCCACCGAGGGGCTGTCGCCGCTGATCCGCCAGGAGATCTGGGCGGCGCTGAGACAGATCAAGTCCGAGGGCATGGCGATCCTGGTGGTCGACAAGAACCTGCTGCCGCTGCTGGCGCTGGCCGATCACCACTACGTCGTGGAAAAAGGCCAGGTGGCGTGGAACGGCACGTCGGTGGAGTTGCGCAACGACCGTTCGGTGCTGCAGCGCTACCTGTCGGCCGGCGGTGGCGACGACGATGCGCACACGACCCCGGCGCTGCCGGTGGACGTGAGCACGCCGGCGCACGCGCCAGCCGGCGGCGAAGCCACGCTGCTGGAAACGCTGTACGTCGAGCACCGCACCATCACCGCGGTGCTGGACACCATGGCCGCGCTGCTGCGCCGCACGGCCGACGAGCGGCTGCCGCTGGCGGCGGCGCCGCTGCAAGCGATCCTGCATTACCTGGACGTCTTCCCCGAGCGCCACCACCACCCGAAGGAAGAGGAGTACCTGTTCCCGGCGATCCGTTCGCGCACCAGCGAGGCCGACGCCGTGCTCGAGCGCTTGCAGCGCCAGCACGTCAGGGGCGACGAGGCGCTGCGCGCATTGCAGCAAAAGCTCACCCGCGCCGAGAGGGGCAGTGCGGCCGAGCTGCCGGTGTTTCTGGACGCGGCGGGCGAGTTCATCGCGCACTACCGCGAGCACCTGCGCATCGAGGAGGTCGAGCTGATGCCGATCGCGCGGCGCGTGTTGAAGCGTGACGAATGGGCGGTGGTGGAGCAGCAGTTCCGCTCGCGCCCCGACCCGCTGCATGCCGATGCCGCCGCGCTCGACCCGCAGGCGCTGCTGCGCCGCATCACCGCGCTGGCACCGGCGCCGCTGGGTTACGGCCCGGCGGCGCAGTGACGCCTGTCCCTGATTGATCCTGGAGCTGACGATGATCGACATCCACTCGCACTTCCTTCCCCGCATCAGCCGCGCCGAGGCGCACGCGGTGCACGCCGAACGCGCGCCCTGGCTCACCATCGACGCCGGCGGCAAGACCGGGCAGATCATGCTCGGCGACAAGCCCTTCCGCCCGGTGCACGACGAGCTGTGGGACGCCGACGCGCGCGTGCGCGGCCTGGACGCCGCCGGCATCGGCCTGCAGATCGTCTGTGCCACGCCGGTGATGTTCGGCTATGCGTGGGACGCGGCGCAGGCGGCCGACTGGGCGGCGCAGATGAACGAGAAGGCGGCGCAGTTCTGCGCCGGCCACCCAAGCCGGCTGCGCTGGCTGTCGCAGGTGCCGCTGCAGGACACCCAGCTGGCCTGCGCCGAAGCGCAGCGCGCGATGGGCCAGGGCGCGGTGGGCGTGCAGATCGGCAACCACATGGGCGCGAAGGACCTGGACCACCCGGACCTGGTCGACTTTTTGATCTTCTGCGCCGGCCACGCGATCCCGGTGTTCGTGCACCCCTGGGACATGATGGGCGGGCCCGAGCGCATGAAGCAGTGGATGCTGCCGTGGCTGGTGGCGATGCCGGCCGAAACGCAGCTGGGCATGCTGTCGCTGATCCTGTCGGGCGCACTCGAGCGCATCCCGGCCACGCTGAAGATCTGCTTCGCGCACGGCGGCGGCAGCTTCGCCTACACGCTGGGCCGCGTCGACAACGCCTGGAAGCACCGCGACATCGTGCGCAAGGACTGCCCGAACCCGCCGTCCAGCTACGCCCACCGGCTGCACACCGACAGCGCGGTGTTCGACCCCGGCGCGCTCAAGCTGCTGACCGAGGTGATGGGCACCGAGCGCGTGATGCTCGGCACCGACGCGCCGTTCCCGCTGGGCGAGCAGCAACCCGGTGCGCTGGTCAAGTCCTGCGGTTTCCTGGGCGCGCAGGGCCAGCAGCGCATCCTGCAAGACAACGCCCGCCGCTTCTTTGGCTTGACGGCGTAGACGCCAAGCGCCCGGCCTACTCGGCCTGCGCTGCAGCGCCCGCCTGCCAGCGCTGCAGCGCACCGACGGCCGCCATCGCGTCCGGCATCGCAGCCATCTCCCGGGCGAGCGCCTTGGCGCCGGCATCGAGCGCGCCACTGTCCAGCACACGGGCCAGCGCCGAAGCCAGCGCCTGCACGGTCTGAAGCTGCGGCTCGACCATGCGGCCCGCATTCACCGACGTGATGGCGCGCGCATTGCGGAAGTGGTCTGCCGCCTGCGGCAGGACCAGCTGCGGCACCCCGTGGGCCGCGGCGCCGAGCAACGAGCCCGCGCCGCCGTGCGACAGCACCACGTCGCAGTGGGGCAGCAGCGCGCCCTGATCGACGAACCGGCGCACGTGCACCTGCCTGCCGAGCCCGGCGAAGCGGCGCATGTCGCCGTCGGCGCCGATCGTGACGATCACGCGCCCCCCCAGCTCGGCCGCAGCGCGCGCCGCCGCGATCAACGCGGGGCTGTGGTTGAAGACGGTGCCGAAGCTCGCGTAGACCCGCGGCCCTCGCTGCGTGGGCCCCTGAAATGCGGCTTGCAATTCGGCACACAACGGCGGCGGCGTGTTGGCAGGACGGTAGGCGCCGAAGCGGAACACGCGCCCGGCCACGCCCTGAGCCGAAGGCTGAAGACACTGCGGCGCGATGTCCAGGTAGAGGTGCCGGTACAGGCCGCCGTCGCGGGGAGGCTCCATCCCTCGGGCGCGCCAATGCGGGCCGAAAAAGTTCATCGCGTCTTCGATGTACTCGCACGGTGGCCGCAGCCCGTAGCCGTGGGCCACGCTGCGCAGGCCCAGTTGGCGGCACACAAGCGGCGCCGCAAGCGCCGCCGGCTCATGCACGACGAAGTCCGGCCCCCAGCTGCGGGCGGCCCGGTGCACGCCTTCGATCATCGCGGGGCCGAGAACCGCGCCAAAGAGCCTGGGAAAGGTGTATGCCGACAGCTGCTCGCCGGCGAGCTTTGCTGCATCGGCATGCGCCGTACGGAACTGGCGCCGGCTGGCCTCGAAGGTCGGGCCGGCCGCGAACAGATCGAAACCGTCACCCTGCAGCCGGCCCAGGACGTCGGGCGCGCTCACCCAGGCGACCGGGTGCCCTCGACCGCGCAGTGCCGCGGCCAGCGGCCGCAAAGGCAGCAGGTGCCCGAGCCCGCCCGTGGTGCAGAACAGAACGCGCATCGCGCGGCCGCTGCATCAGTCGGCGCTCAGCTTGTATGCGTCGATCAAGGCGGACCACATCGCCAGCTCGCGTGCGATCGACGCGGCCAACTCCCGAGGCGACGCGCGCTCGACGGCCAGCATGCGGCGTTCGAACTCGGCACGCAATTCCGGTTTCGCCACCACCGCAGCGATGTCGGCGGCCAGCCGGGAACGCAGCGCCGCAGGCACTTTGGCCCCGGTGTACAGCGCCTGCCAGGTGGGCACGTCCACGCCGCCCATGCCGGCCTCGGCCATCGTCGGCACATCGGGCAACGCGGTGCTGCGCTCGGGCGCCAGCGTTGCCAGGATGCGCAGCGCTCCCGCCTTGGCCTGCGGCTGCAGCAACGACAGCGGCCCGAACATCAACTGCACTCGACCCGCCAGCAGGTCCGGCATCGCCTGCGTGCCGCCCTTGTAGGGGACCCGGGTGAGCCGAACGTCGGCCACCTTCATGAACTGCGCGGCAGCCAGCAGCTCGCTGGGCGTGCTGGTGGCCACGTTCAGCATGCCCGGCTGGCGGCTCGCCAACTCGACGAGTTCGGCGACGGTCTGCGCCGGCACGGCAGGGTGCACGGCGAGGGCAAACGGCACCCGGCCCACCACGCCCAGCGGCGCAAGGTCTTGCGCCCAGTCGAAGCCCGCCCCCTTGGCCAGCAGGGGCGCCGCGATCATCGAGCCTGGGGCAAAAAGCAAGGTGTGGCCGTCGGCCGCCGCCGCCGCCGTGTCGCGCGCAGCGACCAGCCCGTTGGCCCCTGGCCTGTTCTCCACCGCCACCACCTGGCCCAGCGAGGTGCTCAGATGCTGCGCCACCTGGCGGGCCATGAAGTCGCTGGGCCCGCCGGCCGGCACGGGGACCAGCATGCGCAGGGGTTTGGCCGCAAAGCCTGCAGCACCGGCGGGTTGTGCCATCGCGGCGGCGGGGCACGCCAAGGCCGCCGTGGCGGCGACCCAGAGCATCAAGCGGCGCATGGATCCTCCGAGGGTCAGAACGAAATCGGGAAAGCGATATACGGCTTCACCCAGCGCAGCCACACGATCGACGCGGCGATGGCGCCGCACATCAAGGCATTGAACGCATTGACCGTCACGGCGCGGTTCATGCGCCGCCCGTTCTGTTCATGCAGCCACAACGCCATCGTCAGGTTGGCGCCCAGGAAGGTCAGCCACGTGAACAAGGAGTGTTGGTCCGACCGGCCACTGGTGTGGATCGCGGCCAACGCAGGCAGGTAGGCGACGATGCGCAGACCGTTGAACAGCGTGAACGCGCCGCACAGCAGTGACAGGCCGCGCGTCGGGCGCACCGGGCGGCCGACGGCCAGCGCAGCGGTGTTCATGGGCAGGCTCCATTGACTCGATGACGCTCACTGTAGGAGCCGGCCGATCGGCGCGAAAGCATCGGACGGGCACAATGAGCTTGAACCCACGGTTAAAACGCCCAGCGGGCGCACCGACGATGGACAAGCTGCGCGCCTTGCACTACTTCGTCGCCGCAGCCGAAGAGGGAAGCTTCTCGGCGGCGGCGCGCCGCTTCGGCGTCAGCGTGCCGGCGGTCTCCAAGCGGGTCTCGTCGCTGGAGCGCGAGCTCGGGATGAAGCTGATCGACCGCAGCACGCAGGGCCTGAGCCTGACGGCGCGGGGTACGCAATACCTCGAGAGCTGCGCGCCGCTGCTGGCCCAACTGGCCGACGCCGATCGCGCGCTGGCCGCACCCGGCGTGCGGCGCGCGCGCACGCTGGTGGTGGGCGCGCCGCCGCTGCTGTCGCGTGCGCTGCTGGTACCCGCCTTGACCGCATGGCACGAGCGCCATCCCCACGTGCACATCGACCTGCGCACGGTGGACTTCCTCA
>CAYZGL010000197.1:0-7872 GCA_964477985.1 uncultured Rubrivivax sp.
CCGCAATTGATCAACCGCCTGGGCTCGGCAGGTTTCTGCCGCCCAGGCTCCTAGCATGCCGGCGTCAACCACAGGAAGGTTCATGGACGTCGTTTGCATCGCCTGGTCGGTGCTGATCTGGCTGCTCGCCCTGGGGCTGGCCTTGGGCTGCCGGCGGCTGCAGCCGTGGCTGCCGCTGAACCCGCAGGGCATGGCAGCGGTCAGCCCCGACTCGGCCTTCAACACCGCGGTCAGCTTCGTCGCCAACACCAACCGGCAGGGCTGCGGCGGCGAGACGACGATGAGCTGCCTGACGCAGATGCTGGTGCTGACGGTGCAGAACTTCCTGTCGGCGGCCACCGGCATCGCCGTGGTCGCGGCGCTGCTGCGCGGCTTTGCGCGCCACTCGGCCGCGGCCATCGGCAATGTGTGGGTCGACCTGACGCGCATCACGCTGTGGATCCTGCTGCCGCTCGCCCTGGTGTTCGCACTGGTCTTTGCCGCGCTGGGGGTGATCCAGAACCTGTCGCCGTACCAGGAGGTGCCCCTGCTCGAGGCGGTGAGCCGGCAGCAGCCCAAGGCCGGGCCCGACGGCCAGCCGCTTGCCGATGACGCGGGCACCGTGCAGATGGAACAGCACACGCGCGATACGCAGACGCTGGCGATGGGCCCGGTGGCCTCGCAGCTGGCGAGCAAGCTGCTGGGCACCAGCGGCGGCGGCTTCTTCAACGCCGACTCGGCGCACCCCTTCGAGAACCCGAACGCCGCCAGCAACTTCCTCGAGATGCTGGCGATCTTCCTGATCCGCGCGGCGCGGGTGTTCGTGTGCGTGCCTCGGGTATCCGCGCTTGAGCGCGCTGACCGTGATGCTGCTCGCCCGCCCGCAGTCGGCGATCCTGTCGGCGGTGAGCTTCGACGCGCTGATCATCGTCGCGCTGATTCCGCTGGCGCTCGAGGGCGTGCGCTGCCGCGCGGTCGGTGCGGCAGCGCTGCTGCGGTGCAATCTGCTCATCTGCGGCCTGGGCCGGCGTGCGCGCGCTGGCCGAGCAGCACACCGAAGGGCCGCTGCCGGGCTTCCTGGGCGAACCCCGGGCGCACGTGCTGCGGCTGAACCTGGCGCTGGACGCCAACGCGCAGCGCTGAGGCCCGCGGCGGGCCGCGGTTTGGCCCCGTGGGAAGATGCCGCCCGGCGCAAACACCGGGACACCGCCATGCTGATCAACTGCGTGGTCTACGAAGAAGGCCGCAAGCTGGCCGATATCGACATCGACGACATCGACCAGTGGCTGCTGCGGCCCGGCTGCTTCGTCTGGGTGGCGCTGCGCGACGCCACCGACGACGAGCTGCGGCAGATGCAGCGCGAATTCGAGCTGCACGAGCTGGCGGTCGAGGACGCCAGCCACGGCCACCAGCGCCCGAAGATCGAGGAATACGGCTCCACGCTGTTCGTGGTGATGAAGGTGCCGCAGATCGAAGCCGGCGAGCTGGTGGCGGGCGAGGTGGCGATCTTTGCCGGCGCCAACTTCGTGCTGTCGGTGCGCAACCGCAGCGCGCACGGCTTCCTGGGCGTGCGCGAGCGTTGCGAGCGCGAGCCCGAGCAGCTGCGCCAGGGCGCCGGCTTCGTGCTGTACGCGCTGATGGACGCGGTGGTCGACCGCTACTTTCCGGTGTTGGATGCGCTGGAAACCGAACTGGAAGCGATCGAGGAGACGATCTTCGAGCGCGGCACCGCGCACGACAACATCCAGCGGCTGTACGAATTGAAGCGGCGCGTGTCGCAGCTGCGCCATGCGGTGGCGCCGCTGGTGGAGGTGACCGCCAAGCTGCACGGCGGGCGTGTGCCGGCGGTGGCCGCCAACACGCAGGAGTATTTCCGCGACGTGCACGACCACCTGGCGCGCATCAACACCGCGATCGAGACGATGCGCGAAACCATCGGCACCGCGATCCAGGTCAACCTGTCGATGGTGACGATCGAGGAAACCGAAACCACCAAGCAGCTGGCGGCCTGGGCCGCGATCTTCGCGGTGTCCACCGCGCTGGCCGGCATCTGGGGCATGAACTTCGAGCACATGCCCGAGCTGAAATGGGCCTGGGGCTACCCGATGGCGCTGGGCCTGATCGCCGCCGCCGCCGGATTCTTGTACTGGCGCTTCCGCCGCACCGGCTGGTTGTGATGGAGCCCCTGGCCCGGCGCGCACGTCGGCCGATCCCCCAAGGGGGTGAGCACGGACAGCAAGCGTCCAGTGGACGGTTGCTGCCTGCGAACGGCCGGCCTGGGAGCGGCCCGGCGCTCGGCCCGCACGCGTTGGCCATCGTGTCTGACGGCCGCACCGAGACGCAAAGCATGGCGCACGGGCTGCCGCGCCTGGCTCGAGCCCGTGCTGCACCGCCAGCACGTGCTGCACGAATTCGACCTCGACTGTGCGCTCGCCTGGGCAGCGGGCGGGATCGAGCCGCTGCTGCTGCTGCTGGACGAGCTGGCGCACAGCAACGCGCCGGGCTCGCGCCACCCCAAACGCTGGCAGGACGTGCTGGAACTGCTGGATAGCGGCGTGGACGTGTGGTCGACGGTGAACGTGCAGCACCTGGAAAGCCTGAACGACATCGTCAGCGGCATCACCGGCGTGCGCGTGTGGGAGACCGTTCCCGACCGGCTGTTCGACCAGGCCGACGAGGTGGTGGTGGTCGACCTGCCGCCCGGCGAGCTGCTGCTGCGGCTCGAGCAGGGCAAGGTCTACCTGCCCCAGCAAGCATCACGCGCCGCAGCCAACTTCTTCCGCAAGGGCAACCTGCTGGCGCTGCGCGAGCTGGCGCTGCGCCGCACCGCCGACCTCATCGACGACGAGATGCTGGCCTACCGGCGTCAGGCCGCGGTGCAGCCGGTGTGGCCGAACCGCGAAGCGCTGCTTGCCTGCATCGGGCCGGGCGCCTTTGCCAACAAGGTGGTGGGCAGTTGCGCGCGGCTGGCGGCGCAGCTCGAAGTGCCCTGGCATGCGGTGCTGGTGGAAACGCCGGCGGTGATGCGTCTGAGCGAGGCGCAGCGCCAGCGCGCGCTGGGCGCGCTGAAGCTGGCGCAGGAGCTGGGCGCCACCACCGCCAACCCGGCGGCGCTGCAGGCGGCGCCGGCGCTGGTGGCCTATGCGCGCGAGCACAACTTGTCGCGCCTGGTGGTCGGCCGTCAAATCCGCCGCTGGCCGTGGGAAGCGCCACTGGCCGAGCAGATCGCCGGCCAGGCGCAGGACCTGGATGGGCTGCAGCTGGGCCTGCTGCAGGCCGAGCGCGACGCACCGCCGGCGCTCAGCGCCACCGCGGTGCCACAGGCCGCCGATGCCGCCGCGAAATGGCAGGGTTACGCCGCGGCCGTGCTGGCCTGTGTGCTCACCGCCTTGCTGGCCACGCCGCTGCACGGTGTGTTCGCGCTGTCGAACATCGTCATGCTGTTCCTGCTCACCGTGGTGGGCGTGGGCCTGCGGCTGGGGCGTGGGCCGGCGGTGCTGGCGGCCTTCGTCGGCGTGGCGCTGTTCGACTTCTTCTTCGTGCCGCCACGGCTGTCGTTCGCGGTCAGCGACGTGCAGTACCTGGTGACCTTCGGCGTCATGCTGCTGGTGGCGCTGGTCATCGGCCAGCTCACCGCGGGGCTGAAGTCGCAGGCCGAGGCCTCGATGCAGCGCGAACACCGCGTGCGCGGGCTGTACGAAATGTCGCGCGACCTGTCGGCGGCGCTGCTGCCCGAGCAGGTGGCCGAGATCGGCGCGCGCTTCCTGCTGGCCGAGTTCGGCGCGCGCGCCACACTGCTGGCCACTGACGACGCCGAGCGGCTGCAGCCGCTGCCCGCGGGCCGCGCCCAGGTCGACGAAGCCGCCGCGCAGTGCGCCTTCGAGCGCGGCCAGGCCGCCGGCTGGGGCACCGACACGCTGCCGGCCAGCCGCTGCCTGATGCTGCCGCTGAAGGCGCCGATGCGCCTGCGCGGCGTGCTCGCGGTCGAGCCCACCGAGCGGCGCACGCTCGGCCCCGAGCAGCGCCGGCTGCTCGACACCTGCGCGTCGCTGCTGGCGATCTCGCTCGAGCGCATCCACTACATCGAGGTCGCACAGCGCAGCACGGTGCAGATCGAATCGGAGCGGCTGCGCAACTCGCTGCTGGCCGCGATCTCGCACGACCTGCGCACGCCGCTGTCCGCGCTGGTGGGGCTGGCCGATGCGCTGGCACTCACCGGCCCGCCGCTGTCGAGCCAGCAGCAGGAAGTGGCGGCGTCGATCCGCGGCTCGGCGCTGCGCATGAACACGCTGCTGTGCAACCTGCTCGAGATGGCGCGGCTCGAGGCCGGGGCGGTGCAGCTCAACCGCGCCTGGCTGCCGCTGGACGAGGTGATCGGCAGCGCACTGGCCACTTGCGCGGCGCTGCTGGCGGGGCGGCCGCTGCGCGTGACGCTGGCCGAGGACTTGCCGCTGCTCGAGCTGGATGCGGTGCTGTTCGAGCGCGTGCTGGTCAACCTGCTGGAGAACATCGCCAAGTACACGCCGGCGGGCAGCGCCATCGAGATCGCGGCGCGGGTCGACGGCGACCGGCTGGCGTTGACCGTCGACGACCACGGCCCGGGACTGCCGGCGGGGCGCGAGGAGCGGGTGTTCGAGAAGTTCGAGCGCGGCAGAAAGGAGAGCGCCACGCCGGGCGTCGGCCTGGGGTTGGCGATCTGCCTCGCCATCGTGCAGGCGCACGGCGGCAGCATCGACGGCCACACACGGGTGGAGCACGGCGCCAGCGTGGGCACGCGCTTTTGCATCCACCTGCCGCTGGGGCGTCCGCCGCTGGACGAGGGCCGCGATGCGGCGATCAGCGCGGCCGACGAAGGGCCGGCATGAACAGCGCCGCGACGGCCGAGACCCGAGGCCGCATCCTGGTGGTGGAAGACGACGCCGAAATCCGCCGCGTGGTGCGGCTGATCCTGCAGGCCGAAGCCTACGAAGTGTTCGAAGCACCGAATGCGCAACGTGCCCGCATCGAGGCCGCCACGCGCCGCCCGGATCTGCTGATCTTCGACCTCGGTCTGCCCGACGGCGACGGCGTGGAGCTGATACGCGAGCTGCGCCAGTGGTCGGCCGCGCCGGTGATCGTGCTGTCGGCGCGCACGGGCGAGGCCGACAAGATCGCCGCGCTGGACGCCGGCGCCGACGACTACCTGGCCAAGCCCTTCGGCGCCGGCGAGCTGCTGGCGCGCCTGCGCGCGCAGTTGCGCCGCCACCTGCAGCAAACGCCGTCGGGGGCGACCGTGATCGAGTTCGGCGCGCTGCGCATCGACCTGGCGCGCCGCGTGGTCGAGCGCGACGGCGCGCCGCTGCACCTGACGCCGATCGAATACAGGCTGCTGACGCGGCTGGCGACGCAGCCCGACCGCGTCATCACGCACCAGCAGCTGCTGAGCGCCGTGTGGGGGCCGGGCCACGCGCAGGACACGCACTACGTGCGCGTGCACATGGCCAACCTGCGCAAGAAGATCGAAGCCGAACCGTCGATGCCGCGCCACCTGCTGACCGAGGCCGGCATCGGCTACCGCTTCGTGCTGTGAGGGGGCGGGGTCGCAATGACCTTGGGGCACAAGTCAGTGCCATTCGCCGAAGCGCACGGGCTACAGTGCGCGAGTGGCACCCACCATTGTTCGCGACGGCCAGTTCCGCCTGTTCTTCTTCTCCCGCGAGGAGGCGCGGATCCACGTGCATGTCGCGCATCCGGATGGCGAGGCGAAGTACTGGCTCACGCCCGCGCCGCATCTGGCCGTCAGTATCGGGCTCTCGCCGGCGCAGTTGCGCCAAGCGCAGACTGTCGTCGAGACCCACATCGAGGAGATCGAAGATGCCTGGCACCGTCACTTCGGCCGTTGAAGTCACTCACGTATCCGTTCACGGCTTCTGGCTTCTGGTCGGGGATGAGGAGATTTCGGCCTCGTTCACCGATTTCCCTTGGTTCAGGAAGGCCACGATCGAGCAGCTGACGGATGTTCGGCGGCCGACCGAGAACCATCTGTACTGGCCGCAGCTGGACATCGACCTCTCGGTCGATTCGCTGCGCAACCCATCGGCGTTTCCACTGATCTCTGCGGGCTGACGAGTCGCCTATACGCCGTCACCTTGCCAACTTGGACAAGCCGTCGATCGCGCAGCCCGCTGCCGCTGCCGATGAGGCTGCGCTGACTGGCGCGTCTCGAGAAAACGCCGGGCCGCCCCAAGTTTTCTTGACCCCCCCGCGGGTGGGCCGAGCCCGGACGAAGAACAGTCCACTGCGGACTGTTCTTCGCCGGTGAGGGCCATCGGACCTGCAGGTCCGATGGCGGGCTGGGCACAGCCCGGCCCTGGCAACGCTCGGCAGCCGACTGACCCGCGCTACGTTTCGTTCAGCTCTTCGCGCAGCACCTTGCGCAAGACGGCGACTGTCAGAGGGCGATCATCCTCGGCCTTGCCACGTTTCTTGCTCAGGCCAACGCGCAGCGCCGCATTGATCGCCGTCTGGTAGCCGATGCCTTCGGCTTCGGCCTTGGCGCGAAAGTGCTCGAGGATGTCGTCGTCGAGCATGATCGTGATGCGCGTCTTGCCCGGCGAGGCGATGACCGCTCCCCTCTTGCCGGCCGAGAAGTCGTACTGCTTACGCATGATATTGCCCTGACTCGCCGCGACTGGCCTTGCGGGCCGAGATCAACCTGATGCGCTCGCCGCGCGGCGTGTAAACCACGACCAGGATGCGACCGAGAGCATCCATGCCCAGCGTCACGAAGCGCTGCGCGCCCAAAGCGTCCGGGTCTTCGATCGTGACCGCATGGACATCGCGCAGCGCCTGCTCGGCATGCGCGAAGCTGACCTTGTGTTTGGCGAGGTTGGCGCGCGCCTTGGCTGGATCGAACTCGATCTGCACGCTGCGCTTATGCGTATCGTATGCATATCGTCAAGCGCTTGCGACCGCCCATCGACCACCTCGCGCAACGACCAGTCCGCCTCCAACGACACTTCGAAGGACATAGGGCCGCTTCCCCGGCGGCTCCGGTTGCACTCGTCGGTAGGCAACGTCATCCAAATCAGAAGGCGTTGGCCAGCTTACGGCAGTTTGCCAGGACGGTCGGACTGCCTTCGACTGCTACCGTCAAAGTGCCAGTCGCGCGAGAGACGAAGGCGTTCCCCGTCTTGCCATCGGGCGTTGTGAACTTGAACATGATGGTGTCCGCGCGAATATCGACGTCACTACCGTTGAGGTGACCTCCGAGGTCCTTCACGAAAAGGTTCGCAGTCTTGGCGTCCTCATCGAAGTTCACAAGCCACGCGGTCGGAATGCCCGGCTTTTGTTGAACGGGTTCGGTGACGCAGCCAAGTTTGACAGGCGCTGCGACGGACTCACCCGCCACCAGCAGTGCCCCAACAAGAGCAATGACCGCTCTCTGCACGATTCCCATTCCTATGTCTCCACAGAAGTTTCAATTGGCGCGCGCCGTCGGCAAGGATTTCCCCCAACGGGTAGCTCAACTACCACTGCTGACTGCGCTCCAGGTTGGAGCCGGCAACGCCGCCGCCGTTGCGCCCTAGCGCCGAGCCTTCTCGATCGCAACGAGTCGATCCGCACACTCGGTAAGAAGCTTCATCTCTCTCGGCGTGATCGCGTGCTTGGGATCGTTCGCTGGGATTCCCGCCTCAGCGGCACAGATTCTCGCAATGTCTTCGCCGGTAAGGCGAGTTCCCGCCGGTGCTGATTGGGTGGGCGATGAACTCGAACACATCTTGAAGACAAGGAAGGCAACGATCGCCAGCAATGCCCACTGCATTGGTCGGCGAGATGAGGAGAGCCGTGAAGATGATCTGCCCGCCGTTTTTCGTCTTCCAAGGGTCGATGGTTAGCATCGAAGCTTGAAGG
>CAYZGL010000198.1:0-7849 GCA_964477985.1 uncultured Rubrivivax sp.
CGACGGGATCTCCATCGACGCCTTGTCCGACTCCACCGTGATCAGGCTTTGTTCGACCTTGATCGTGTCGCCGGCCTTGACCAGCAGCTCGATCACCGCAACCTCCTTGAAGTCGCCGATGTCCGGGACCTTCACTTCGACGAGTGCCATGGTTCTTCTCCCCGGTTGTTCAAAGCACGATGCGGCGGAAGTCCGCCAGCAGCGACGCGAAATAGACGTTGAAACGTGCCGCGGCGGCGCCGTCGATCACGCGGTGGTCCCAGCTCAAGGACAGCGGCAGGATCAGCCGCGGCACGAACTGCTTGCCGTCCCAGCGCGGTTCCAGGCTGCTCTTGCACACGCCCATGATCGAGACCTCGGGCGCGTTGATGATCGGCGTGAAGTAGCGCCCGCCGATGCCGCCCAGGCTGCTGATCGAGAAGCAGCCGCCGGCCATATCGAGCGGCCCCAGCTTGCCGTCGCGCGCCTTCTTCGCCAGCTCGCCCATCTCCTGGCTGATCTGGAAGATGCCCTTCTTGTCGGCGTCCTTGATCACCGGCACCACCAGCCCGTTGGGCGTGTCGGCGGCGAAGCCGATGTGGAAGTATTTCTTCAGCACCAGCTGCTCGCCGTCGAGCGAGGCATTGAATTCGGGGAACTTCTTCAGCGCGGCGACCGCGGCCTTGATCATGAAGGCCAGCATCGTCACCTTGATGCCGCTCTTCTCGTTCTCCTTGTTCGTTTGCACGCGGAAGGCTTCGAGCTCGGTGATGTCGGCGTCGTCGTGGTTGGTGACGTGCGGGATCACCACCCAGTTGCGGTGCAGGTTGGCGCCGCTGATCTTCTTGATGCGCGACAGGTCCTTGCGCTCGATCTCGCCGAACTTGGCGAAGTCGACCTGCGGCCAGGGCAGCAGTCCTGGGAAGGCCCCGCCCGCAGCCGCCGCGGCGCCCTTGGGCGCCGCCTGCGCGCCGGCGATCACGCCCTTGACGAAGCCTTGCACGTCGGGTTGCGTGATGCGGCCCTTGGGCCCCGAGCCCTTGACCTGATCGAGCGGCACGCCGAGCTCGCGCGCGAACTTGCGCACCGACGGCGAGGCGTGCGGCAGCGTGGCGCTCGGCGTGGCCGGCTGATGCGCCGGCATCGCGGCCGGTGCGGCCGCTGCGGCCGCTGTGGGTACCGCGGCCGCCGGTGCGGCCGCGGCGGGAACGGGCGCAGCAGCAGCAGCAGCCCCGCCGCCGCTGGCCTCGACGATGGCGATCGGCGTGCCCTTGGACACCTTGTCGCCGAGCTTGACCGTCAGCGACTGGACCACGCCGGCATGCGACGACGGGATCTCCATCGAGGCCTTGTCGGACTCCACCGTGATCAGGCTTTGCTCGACCGCGATGGTGTCGCCGGGTTTGACCAGCAGTTCGATCACCGCGACCTCGGCGAAGTCGCCGATGTCGGGCACCCGCACCTCGACCGGGCCGCCGGCGGCAGCCGCGGCCGGTGCGGGTGCGGGTGCGGGCGCAGCTGCCACCGCCGCGGGTGCGGGTGCGGGTGCGGGTGCACTCGCCGGGGCCGCCGCCGCGGCGGCAGGCGCTGCCGCGGCGGCGCCGCTGTCGAGCAGCAGCAGCAGCGAACCTTCGGACACCTTGTCGCCGAGGTTGATGCGCAACTCCTTGACCACACCCGCGTGCGACGACGGGATTTCCATCGACGCCTTGTCGGATTCCACCGTGATCAGCGACTGCTCGACCTTGATCGTGTCGCCGGGCTTGACCAGCAGCTCGATGACCTCGACCTCCTTGAAATCTCCGATGTCGGGGACCTTGACTTCCACCAGGGCCATGTTGATGTCTCCTCGTTGTTCTTGCAGCTCAGGCGTACAGCGGATTGATGCACTCGGTGTCGATCTTGTACTTCTTGATCGCCTCGGCCACCTTGGCCGCCGGCAGTGTGCCGTCGTCGGCCAGCGCCTTCAGTGCGGCCACGGTGATGTAGTGGCGGTTGACTTCGAAGTGCTCGCGCAGCTTGGAGCGGAAATCGCTGCGCCCGAAGCCGTCGGTGCCCAGCACGCGGTAGCTGCGGCCCTTGGGAATGAACAAGCGGATCTGCTCGGCGTAGCTCTTGATGTAGTCGGTGGACGCCACCACCGGGCCGTCGTGCGGCTGCAGCTGCTGCGTGACGAAGGGCACGCGCGGCTTCTTGTCGGTCGGGTGCAGCAGGTTCCAGCGCTCGCAGTCCTGGCCGTCGCGCGCCAGTTCGTTGAAGCTCGGGCAGCTCCAGACGTTGGCCGACACGCCCCAGTCGCTGGCCAGCAGCTGGCGCGCGGCCATCGACTCGCGCAGGATCGTGCCGCTGCCCAGCAGGTTCACGCGCGGCATCTTCTTGTCGCCGCCGCCTTGCTCGAGCAGGTACATGCCCTTGAGGATCTGCTCCTCGGTGCCGGCCACCAGGCCGGGCATCGGGTAGTTCTCGTTGAGCAGCGTGAGGTAGAAGAAGACGTTGTCCTGCTTTTCGACCATGCGCTTCAACCCGTGGTGCAGGATCACCGCGACCTCGTGCGCGAAGGTCGGGTCGTAGCTGATGCAATTGGGAATGGTGCCGGCCAGCACATGGCTGTGGCCGTCCTCGTGCTGCAGGCCCTCGCCGTTGAGCGTGGTGCGCCCGGCCGTGCCGCCGAGCAGGAAGCCGCGCGCCTGCATGTCGCCGGCGGCCCAGGCCAGGTCCCCGAAGCGCTGGAAGCCGAACATCGAGTAGTAGACGTAGAACGGCAGCATGATGCGGTTGTTGGTGCTGTAGCTGGTCGCCGCGGCGATCCAGCTGCTCATGCCGCCGGCCTCGTTGATGCCCTCCTGCAGGATCTGCCCGGCCTTGTCCTCGCGGTAGTACATCACCTGGTCCTTGTCGACCGGCGTGTACTTCTGGCCTGCGGGGTTGTAGATGCCGATCTGGCGGAACATGCCCTCCATGCCGAAGGTGCGCGCCTCGTCGACCAGGATCGGCACCACACGCGGGCCCAGCGCCTTGTCGCGCAGCAACAGCGTCAGGAAGCGCACGTAAGCCTGCGTGGTGCTGATCTCGCGGCCCTCGGCGGTGGCGTCGAGCACGGCCTTGAAGGTCTCCAGCGCGGGCACGGTGAAGCTCTCGTCGGCACGGGTGCGGCGGTGCGGCAGATAGCCGCCCAGCGCCTTGCGCCGCTCGTGCAGGTACTTCATCTCCGGCGTGTCGTCGGCCGGCTTGTAGAACGGGATCTTCGGCAGCTCGCTGTCGGGGATCGGGATGTTGAAACGGTCGCGTATGTAGCGCACGTCGTCATCGGACAGCTTCTTCGTCTGGTGCACGGGGTTCTTGCCTTCGCCGGCACCGCCCATGCCGTAGCCCTTGACGGTCTTGATCAGCAGCACCGTCGGCTGGCCCTGGTGGCTGTTGGCCGCATGGAAGGCGGCGTAGACCTTGCCGGCATCGTGCCCGCCGCGGCGCAGCGCCCAGATGTCGGCGTCGCTCATCTTCGCCACCATCGCGAGCGTGCGCGGGTCGCGGCCGAAGAATTTCTCGCGCACGAAGGCGCCGTCGTTGGCCTTGAAGCCCTGGTAGTCGCCGTCCAGCGTGTCCATCATCAGTTGGCGCAGCGCGCCGTCCTTGTCGCGCGCCAGCAGCGGATCCCAGTTGCTGCCCCACAGCAGCTTGATGACGTTCCAGCCGGCACCGCGGAAGTTGCCTTCCAGCTCCTGCACGATCTTGCCGTTGCCGCGCACCGGGCCGTCCAGGCGCTGCAGGTTGCAGTTGATGACGAACACCAGGTTGTCCAGCTTCTCGCGCGCGGCCAGGCCAATCGCACCCAGCGATTCGGGCTCGTCCATCTCGCCGTCGCCCAGGAACACCCAGACCTTTCGCTTGGCGGTGTCGGCGATGCCGCGCGCATGGAGGTACTTCAGGAAGCGCGCCTGGTAGATCGCCATCAGCGGGCCCAGGCCCATCGACACCGTCGGAAACTGCCAGAACTCCGGCATCAGCTTCGGGTGCGGGTAGCTCGACAGGCCCTTGCCGTCGACCTCTTGCCGGAAGTTCAGCAACTGCTCCTCGGTGAGGCGCCCTTCCATGAACGCACGCGCATAGATGCCCGGCGCGCTGTGGCCCTGCAGGTACAGCAGGTCGCCGCCGTGGCCTTCGCTCTCGGCGTGCCAGAAATGGTTGAAGCCGGCGGCCAGCATATGCGCCAGGGAACCGAAGGAGCCGATGTGCCCGCCCAGGTCGCCGCCATCGGCCGGCTCGAGCAGGTTGGCCTTGACCACCATGGCCATCGCGTTCCAGCGCATGTAGGCGCGCAGCCGGCCTTCGAGTTCGAGGTTGCCGGGGCTGCGCTCCTCGTCCTCGGGTTCGATGGTGTTGACATAGCCGGTGGTGGCCGAAAACGGCAGGTCGATGCCGTGCTGGCGCGCTTCTTCGAGCAGCTGCTCGAGCAGGAAGTGCGCGCGCGGCCCGCCTTCGGACTGGATGACCGCGGCCAGCGCGTCCAGCCATTCGCGGGTTTCCTGTGCGTCGGTGTCGCCGGCACTGGCGGAACGAGGGGTCTGTGGCACTGCGGACATGGGGTGTCTCCTGTGTTGGATGTGGTTCGCCTGGACCGGCGCATTCTTGCAGCGTGCGCCAGTGTCGCATACTCCCAAGGAAATTTCAAATAGCGCGTTTACATTTCAGATTGCGATATCTCGTGGAACGCAAGCAATGCGGTGCGCTCCGATAATCGGCCGATGCCGCCGCTCCTCCCCCGTGCCGCCGAGCCGCCATCGACATGGCAGTTGCTGCGCCGCCGGGTGGGCCGCTGGTGGCGGCACCAGCCGGCGGCGCGCCAGGACCGCTTCGTCACGCTGGCGCCGCTGGCCTCGGTGCTGCTGTTTCTGGCGGCGATCATCTCGGCGTTCTGGTATTTGCGCAACGAGGAGTTCGAACGCCAGAGCGAATCGCTGAAGCGCGACACCGAAATCGTGCAGCAGCAGATGCGCTTGCGCCTGATCGAAAACCAGGAGCAGCTGATGCGCATGGCCAGCGAGCTGGTGAAGCGCGAAACCGACATCGACGACTTCGTCGGCCAGGCGCAGCGTTTCGTGCGCGAGCGCCCCGCCGTCACGCAACTGGCCTGGCTGGACAGCAAGCGCCAGCGCAAGGCCGGGCGCTGGGCCACGCAGTTCCGTGAAGAGAGCGCGCTGGGCGACGCCGCCGCAGACCCCTCGCTGCCCAACCCCGAGCGGCGCAACCCGCCCGAGCTGGCTTTCACCAAGGCGCGCGAGCTGCGTCAGCCGGTGTACTCGGACGCCTTCGCCGACAGCATGGGCGTGCTCGTGATCCAGCTGCACGTGCCGCTGGTGGCGCGCAACACCTTCTCGGGCAGCCTGATGGTGGAGTATTCGGTCGAGGCGCTGCTGCGCCATTTCGTGCCGCCGGACATCGCCCGGCGGCACACGATCAGCGTGCTCGACGAGAACAGGCGGCTGCTGGCCAGCACCGTCACGGGCATGCCCGGGCAGCCGGCAGCCCAGCGCATGCCGGTGGTCTACGAATTGCCGCTGGCGCCCACCGTGAACGGGCTGCTGCTGCGCGGCCAGGGCTACCGCACCTCGATCGGGTTGATCGGCAACACCTTGTTCTGGATGGTGGTGGCGCTGTCGGTGCTGACGGTATGGATGCTGCTGGGCAGCTGGCGCCACCTGCGGCGGCGCGAGCAGATCCAGGCGGCGCTGGTGCAGGAGACGAACTTTCGCCGCGCGATGGAAAACTCGATGCTCACCGGCATGCGCGCGATGGACCTGCAAGGGCGCATCACCTACGTCAACGCCGCGTTCTGCGCGATGACCGGCTTTGCGGAAAACGCGCTGATCGGCCGCCCGCCGCCGTACCCGTACTGGCCGCACGACCGCATCGACGAGAACGCGCGGCTGCTGCGTCAGGAACTGGGCGGGCGCAGCCCGGCCGGCGGCATCGAGGTGCGCGTCATGCGCAAGGACGGCTCGCTGTTCGATGCGCGCATGTACGTGTCGCCGCTGATCGACCCGCGCGGCCAGCAGACCGGCTGGATGACCTCGATGACCAACATCACCGAGGCCAAGCGCATCCGCGACCAGCTGTCGGCCGCGCACGAGCGCTTCACCACCGTGCTCGAAGGCCTGGATGCGTCGGTGTCGGTGCTGTCGGTGCCGCAGGGCGAATTGCTGTTCGCCAACCGCTCCTACCGGCTGTGGTTCGGCGCCGACGCCGCCGGCCACACGCTGCTGACGGGCAACCTCGACCGCGCCGCGCTCGACGCCAACGTCGAAGACCTGGTCGACGATCTGTCCGGGCTGCCGGCCCACCAACTGGCCGACATCGGCTCGAATCCGCGCGAGGTCTTCGTCGCACCGCTGCAGAAGTGGTTCGACGTGCGCGCGCGCTACCTGCAGTGGACCGACGGGCGCCTGGCGCAAATGGTGATCGCGACGGACATCACGGCGCGGCTGCGCGCCGAGGAACAGGCCGCCAAGCAAGCCGAGCGCGCGCAGGTGACGAGCCGGCTGGTGACGATGGGCGAGATGGCCTCGTCGCTGGCACACGAGCTGAACCAGCCGCTGACGGCGATCACCAACTACTGCAACGGCATGGTCTCGCGCGTCGACGCGGATTCCATCGTCAAGCCCGACCTGCTGGACGCACTGCGCAAGACCGCGCGCCAGGCCGAGCGCGCGGCGCAGGTGATCCGCCGCATCCGCGCCTTCGTGAAGAAGAGCGAGCCGCAGCGCCAGAGCGCGCAGGCGCGCCAGATCGTCGAAGACGCGGTGGAACTGGCAGGCATCGAGCTGCGCCGGCGCAACGTGTCGATCCGCACCCACGTCGCGCAGCGGCTGCCGCCGTTGGAGGTCGACCCCATCCTGATCGAGCAGGTGCTGATGAACCTGCTGAAGAATGCCGCCGAAGCCATCGACACCGCGCAACTGCCGCCGGCGCGCCGCAACATCGAACTGCGCGTGCTGCCGCAGCACACGCCCGACGAGGGCGCGGTGATCGAGTTCAGCGTCACCGACTCCGGCCCGGGGTTGAAGGACGAGGTCATCGGCCGGCTGTACGAGGCCTTCTTCTCCACCAAGGCCGAAGGGCTGGGCATCGGCTTGTCGCTGTGCCGCAGCATCGTCGAGTCGCACCGCGGCCGCATCCGCGCACACAACCTCTACAATGCCGGCGCCGTGATCGGCTGCCGTTTCGCCTTCACGCTGCCCGCGGATCATGCGCTTGCCGACGAAGCCGCCGCTGCGCAAGACGACATGCCGGCCGACGCGCAGCGCGACCCCAACCCGAACGCCACCGTGGCTTCCTCCCGATGAGCTTGATTCCCAAGAAGGGCACCGTGTATGTCGTCGACGACGACGAGGCGGTGCGCGACTCGCTGCAGTGGCTGCTCGAAGGCAAGGACTACCGCGTCAAGTGCTTCGACTCGTCGGAGAGCTTCCTGTCGCGCTTCGACCCGCGCGAGGTCGCCTGCCTGATCGCCGACATCCGCATGGACGGCATGAGCGGCCTGGAACTGCAAGACCGGCTGCTGGAACGCAAGAGCCCGCTGCCGGTGGTGTTCATCACCGGCCACGGCGACGTGCCGATGGCGGTGAGCACCATGAAGAAGGGCGCGATGGATTTCATCGAGAAGCCTTTCAAGGAAGAAGAACTGCTGGGTCTGGTCGAGCGCATGCTGGACCAGGCGCGCAACGCCTTCAGCCACCACCAGGAACAGGCCAGCCGCGACGCCTTGCTGTCGCGCCTGACCACGCGCGAGGCGCAGGTGCTGGAGCGCATCGTCGCCGGGCGGCTGAACAAGCAGATCGCCGACGACCTGGGCATCAGCATCAAGACGGTGGAG
>CAYZGL010000199.1:0-7838 GCA_964477985.1 uncultured Rubrivivax sp.
GGGACACGCTGACCATCGACATGCAGCACGGCGTGGTCGACTACCAGGCCATGGTCGGCATGCTGCAGGCGATCTCCACCACACCCACGGTCCCGCTGGTGCGCGTGCCCTGGCTCGAGCCCGGCATCCTGATGAAGACCTTGGACGCCGGCGCCTACGGCGTGATCTGCCCGATGGTCAACACGCGCGAGGACGCGCAAAAACTCGTCGCCTGGACCACCTACGCGCCCAAGGGCACACGCAGCTTCGGCCCGGTGCGTGCGCTGCTGTACGGCGGCGCCGACTATCCCACCGCCGCCAACGACACGATCGTGCGCTTCGCGATGATCGAAACCGCGCAGGCGCTGGACAACCTCGACGCGATCCTGTCGGTCGAGGGGCTGGATGCGGTCTACATCGGGCCGTCGGACCTGTCGCTCGCGCTGGGTTGCAAGCCGGTGTTCGACGACGTCGAAGCGCCGGTGGCGCAGGCGATCGAGCACATCGTGCAGCGCGCGAAGGCCCATGGCATCCCGGCAGGCGTGCACAACGGCAGCGCCGAGGTCGCGCTCGCGCGCGTCGGCCTGGGCTTTCGTTTCGTCACGATCGGCTCCGACGCGCGCCTGATGGCCGCGGGCGCGCAGCAGATCATGGCGCGCATGCGCGCGTCGCCGCCGCCCGGCGCATCGACGGCGGGCTACTGAGCACCCCCAGAGCCGGGCTGCGCGCTGCGCGCCGCCTTCTCGCGGTTCACGCGCTCGCTGACATCACGCGCCACCGCCACCGAGCCGATGACCTGGCCGTGGGTGTCGCGGACCAGGGAAAAACTCATCTCCACGTACAGCTTCAGCCCCGACTTGTGCAGCCCGCGCGTCAAGGTCGGGCGGCCGGCCAAGCGCAGCGTGCCGCTGGCCATCGCCGCCTGGTAACCGCGCCAATGCGCGGCGCGCAGCTGCTCGGGGATGATCAGGTCCAGGCTGTGCCCCAGCGCCTCGTCGGCCGCAAAGCCGAAGACCGCGGTGGCGCCGCCGTTCCAGCGCTCGATCGCGCCCGAACGATCGGCATAAACGACCGCCTCGGCCATCTGTTCGAGGACCCGCTCAGCCAGATCCGACGAAGCTTGCGGTGTCATGGCGATCTCCTTGCGCAACGGTGCCCAGGAAAGCACAACGGGCCAACCCCTCATGAGGGCTGACCCGTTGATCTTGAACCGAAATTCTGGCGCGGCTGGCAGGAATCGAACCCACGACCCCTTGGTTCGTAGCCAAGTACTCTATCCAGCTGAGCTACAGCCGCGAAGCTTGGCATTGTAGCAGCGGCCGCGCCGCCGCCCGGGCCCGTCACCCGGGACAGCTTGCTCAGTCGATGGCCGCGGCGGCGTGCGTGCAGCGCTGGGCACGCTGCTCGTCGCCTTCGCGCTGCGCCAGTTGCGCCAGCGATCGCCAGGCGTGTCGTCGGGCGCTGCCCACCAGGCCGGCGGACTCGGCCGCCTGTTCCAGCGGCCGGCGTGCCTTGCCCCACAGTTGCCGCTCGACCATCGCCGTGCCGGCGGCCACGGCCACCGCCGGGTCGCCCGGCAGCAGTTGCATCGCGCCTTCCAGGCGCGGCAGCCACTCGGACGGCATGCCGGGTACGGCATCGACGAACGCCAGCGCCACCCGCTGACGCTCGTCGGCGTCGAGTTCGTGCAGGCGGTCCCAGAACGGGCGCAACCAGTCTCGCGCGTCCTCGTGGACACCGAAGCGGGCGGCGCGGGCCGCGGCGCGGGCCGCCAAGCTGGCGTCGCGGCGATCCGCCGGGTCGAGCTGCGACCACACGCGGCGCAGCGCGTCGGCGTCCAGCGTCTCGTCCAGCGCTTCACCCGCGAGCGTGCGCAGCAAGCTGGGAGCCACACCCGGTGTGAAGGCCTGGTGTTTGGCCAGCAGCCGCGCGGTCTGCAGCGCCGGCAGCGGCTGCTGGCTCAACCGCTGCGCCAGCAGCCGCAGGCGCAGCGCCTGCGTGCGCCGCGACACCCCCGCCGGCAATTCGGCCAGCAGCTCGATCGCGCGCGCCGCATCGCGGTCGTCGATCGCCCACTCGGCGGCGAGCAGCCGGGCGCCCTCGTCCACCGCCCCCGGCGCAGCCGCCTTGCGCGGCAGTTGGCCCAGCTGGCGCATCAGCTCGTCGCGCCGCGATCGGTCCTGCATGCTGTGCAGGCTGGCCGCGCCGAGCAGATGCGCCAGCGCGGCGAAGTCGAGGTCGGCGCGCAAGGCCTCGGTGTCGGCCTGAATCACCAACGCGCGCTGCGCGGCACGATGGGCACGGCTGTAGCGCGCGGCCAGCAGTTCCGCCAGCGCTTCACGCAGTGCGGCCTGAGCGGCGCGTTCGCGCTTGAGTTCGCGCCATGCGTGCGCGCGCCGCGGCAGGCTGACCAGGCTGCCGATGGATCGTGCGGCGGCGATCAAGACGGCGCAGGCGGCCAAAACCAGGATCACGAACAGGTTCAGCGACAGGTCGGTGCGCCACTGGCCGAAGTAGATGCTGACCAGCCCGTCGTTGCGCCCGAGCGTGGTCGCGGCCACCACGGCCGCGACGAACAGCAGCACGAGCCAGACGATGCCGCGCATGGCCGCCGGGCTCAGCGGGTGCCGTTCACCGCGGCGATCGCCGCCAGCGTGGCGTCGGGGCGCGGCGGCGCGACATGCCGCGCCTGCGCACCGACCTGCTTGACCGCGTCGATCGCGTGGGCCGTGCGCCGCGCGTCGGGGTCGAAGTAGCGCTCCAGCATGGACTGCACCGCGCGCAGGTCGGCCTGCGCGGTGTCGAACTGCCGGCCCAGCAGCGCCAGGCGCGCATTGAGCAAGCGCAGCTTCAGGTTCTCGCGCAGGTATTGCGCCTGTTCGGGCGAGATCAGCATCGCCTCGGGCTGCGCGATCGGCGTGATGCGCACCAGGCCGCGCACCTCGCTCCAGATGCGCGCACCCAGCGTCGCTCCGCGCTCGCCGAGCACCTCGGTCCAGGCCGCATCGATCGGCGCCGAATCGGCCGCACTGGCGGCCGAAGCCGCCGCCGGCGGCGCCGGGGCGGCCGATGCGCGCGAACGCACAGCCTTGGCTTGCGCCTGCGGCGCGGACAGCAGCGGCAGTTCGTCCACCGCGCGCGCCACCTCGTCCAGCCGCATCGCCAGCGCCGACACGTCGACCGCGCCGGCACCGCGCATGCGCTCCAGGTCCTGCTCGAGGGCACGGCGCACGCCGTCCAGCCGCGGCTGCTCCTGCCGCGACAAGCGCTCCTCGGCCTGCTTCAGCGCGATCGACATCGGCTCGGAACTGCCGGTGATCGCGGCATATTGCATCGCCACGCGAATCGTCGCTTCGACCTCGGCCAGCAGGTTCTCGTCACGCGAGCGCGACAAGGCCTGGATCAGTTCTTCGAGCTGCGTGCGCTGCAGCGCGACCTCGGCCAGCCGCGCCTCCAGCAAGGCCACCTTGGCCGCGGCGTCGCGCGAGCTGTCCTGCGCCTGGCGCGCCAGCATCTGCGCCTCGGCCGCCTGGGCGCCGCTGTCTTCCTGGCGCTTGACCAGCTGCTGCTCGAGGCCCTTCACCCGCTGCTGCGTGTTCCACGCAGACATCACCGCGGCCGCGCACAGCGCCGCCAGCAGCACCGCGCCGGCCGCGATCCAGCGTGCAGGCAGCGGGTGAGGCGTGAGGGGTGCATGCGGCGCATGTTGCGCATGCGGGGCAATCGGCGCATCGGGCGTGCTGCCCGCGCCCGGCGCGTTGGGCGCCTCGGCCGCTGTCGCGCCGGCGTCGGGTGGGGCGAGGGGCTCGTTCACGGCGCGGCCGATTGTATCGGCCGCCCTTGCGCACTACGGCGTGGCCACTACGGCGTGGGCACTACGGCGTGGGCGCTGCGGCGTGGGCACCACCGCACTACGCACCACGGCTGCGCACCACCGCCGCCAGCGCGGCCGCATCCACCGGCACGAGCGCCACCTCGCCGAAGCCCAGCGCGTGCAAGGCGGCGACGATGCGCGCATGCGGCGCCACCGCCGCGGCCTGCGCCCAGTCGGCTTGCGGCGCCAGCCGGCGCAGGTTCGCTGCGGCCTCGCTGCTGCTGACCAGCCACAGGTGATCACGCGGCCGCGCCGCGGCCGCCTCGAGCAACGTGCCGGCGGCGGCATCCAGACGCGGCAGCACGCGCCGGTAGGCAGCGACGAAGTCGACCTGCGCACCGCGCGAGCGCAACTGCTCGCCCAGCCAGTCGCGCCCGTTCTCGCCGCGCAGCACCAGCACGCGCCGGCCTTGCCACTCACGCTCGCGCAGGCGCTGCCACAACGCCTCGGAATCGTAGGCGTCGCCGGGCCGCGGTTCGACCAGCCTTGCCGGCGGCACGCCCGCCGCGCGCAGCATGGCCGCGGTGCCCGGGCCGGGCGCCGCCGCCCACAGCGGCTGCGGCCAGCGCGCAGCGTGCGGGCGCGCCTGCATGAAGTACTGCACCGCGTTGGCGCTGACGAACATGGCCAGCGTGTACTCGCCCAGCGCGGCCCAGGCCGCGCGCAGCGGCTGCGCATCGTGCGCGGCCGCGATCTCGATCAGCGGCAGCGTCACCGCGTCGATGCCCGCGGCGCGCAGCCGGGCCGCCAGCGGCTCGGCCTGGGCCTGCGGCCGCGTGACGATGACGCGCATCGCGCCGCCGGCTCAGCCGCCGTGCGCGGCCGCCAGGTAGCCCGCGGCGCCCAGCGCATGCAGCTGCGCCACACAGCGCTCGCCCAGCGCGACGGCCTCGGCGTCACCGGCGACGTGCGCGCTCGAGCTGCAGCGCAGCAGCGGGCGCGTCAGGTCGGCGGCGTCGCCCAGCGCCGCGTCCACACGCAGCCGCTCGCCGTCCCACACCGCATGCGCGGCCAGCGGCATGCTGCAGCTGCCGCCCAGGCCGCGCGACACCGCGCGCTCGGCCTGCACCGCCAGCCAGGTCGGGCGATGCGCCAGCGTTTGCAGCGTGCGCTGCAGCGCCGCGGCATCGGCGCGCAGCTCGATCGCCAGCGCGCCCTGCCCGGCGGCCGGCGTCATCTGCGCGGTGTCGAACAAGGCGGCGATGCGTGCTGCGAGCCCCAGCCGCATCAGCCCGGCCGCGGCCAGCACGATGGCGTCGTACTGCCCGTCGTCGAGCCGGCGCAGCCGCGTGTCGAGGTTGCCGCGCAGCGCCTCGATGCGCAGGTCGGGCCGCAGCGCCAGCAGCTGCGCGGCGCGGCGCAGGCTCGAGGTGCCCACGCGCGCACCTTGCGGCAACTGCTGCAGCGACGCGAAACGCGGGCTGACGAAGGCGTCGCGCGCATCCTCGCGCGGCAGCACCGCGGCGAGCACGAAGCCCTCGGGCAACTGCATCGGCACGTCCTTCAGCGAATGCACCGCCAGCTGCGCGCGCCCGTCCTCGAGCGCGTTTTCCAGCTCCTTGACGAACAAGCCCTTGCCGCCGACCTTGGACAGCGCGCGGTCGAGGATCTGGTCGCCGCGCGTGGTCATGCCCAGCAGCTCGGCCTGCACGCCGCACCGCGTGCGCAACAGCTCGCGCACATGTTCGGCCTGCCACAGGGCAAGGCGGCTTTCGCGCGTGGCGATGACGACGGGTTCGTTCATGGTGGATGCGCATTATCCGCAGCCGGTGGGCCCGGGCGGCCTGCCCCGCCAGCCGGCGCACGCGCCGCGGCAGCGCCTTGTTAGGATCGTGGCCCGCCCTGGGCTGCCCGCAGCGCCGACCCCGCATGCCGACCCGCTCCCGCACCGCCACTGCCGCGGCGCCGCCGCGTGCTGCAGCGCGCAGCCCGCGCAGCCCGCGCAGCCCGCGCAGCGCCGCTGCCGCCGACAAGAACCGCCCGCTGGTCGAGGACATCCGGCTGCTCGGGCGCATCCTCGGCGAAGTCATCCGCGAGCAAGAGGGCAAGGACGCCTACGAGATGATCGAGCGCGTGCGCAAGCTGTCGGTGGCCTACCGGCTCAAGCGCGACGCCGGCGCCGGGCGCACGCTGGACCGGCTGCTGAAAAACCTGTCGTCGGACCAGACGGTCAGCGTGATCCGCGCCTTCAGCTACTTCTCGCACCTGGCCAACATCGCCGAGGACCGCCACCACGTGCGCCGGCGGCGGCTGCACGAGCGCGCCGGGCGGCGCCAGGAAGGTTCGCTGGAAGTGAGCTTCGAGCGGCTGCACCGCGCCGGGCTGCGCGCCGCCGACATCGCCGCGGCGCTGCGCCAGGCCTACATCGCGCCGGTGCTCACCGCGCACCCCACCGAGGTGCAGCGGCGCAGCATCCTCGACGCCGAGCGCGCGATCGCCGTGTACGTCGGCGAGCGCGACGCGCTGGCCAGCGCGCGCGAGCTGCACGACAACGAACAGCTGATCCGCGCGCGCGTCACCCAGCTGTGGCAAACACGCATGCTGCGCACCTCGGGGCTGGCGGTGGCCGACGAGATCGAGAACGCGCTGAGCTACTACCACGCCACCTTCCTGCGGCAGATCCCGCTGCTGTACCGCGACCTCGAACAGGCGCTGCCCGGGCACGAGGTGCCGCCCTTCCTGCGCATGGGCAGCTGGATCGGCGGCGACCGCGACGGCAACCCCAACGTCGGCGCCGACAGCTTGCGCGCCGCGCTGGCGCGGCAGGCCGAAACCGCGCTGCGCTTTTACCTGCGCGAGCTGCACCAGCTGGGCGCCGAGCTGTCGATGTCCAACCTGCTGGCGCCGGTGGACGAGGCGATGCGCGCGCTGGCCGAGGCCTCGCCCGACCACAGCGAACACCGCGCCGACGAGCCCTACCGGCGCGTGCTGATCGGCATGTACTCGCGGCTGGCGGCCACGCTGCGCGACCTGTGCGGCGTCGCGCCGCCGCGCCACGTGCCCAGCGCGCAGCCGCCCTATGCCGACGCCGGCGCCTTGCTCGCCGACCTGGGCGTGATCGAGCGCTCGCTGCGCTCGCACCACGCCGACGCGCTGGTCGGGCTGCGCCTGGCGCCGCTGCAACGCGCGGTGCAGGTCTTCGGTTTCCACCTGGCCACGGTGGACCTGCGCCAAAGCTCCGACCGCCACGCCGCCGTGCTCGCCGAGCTGCTGCGCTGCGCGCGCATCGAGCCCGACTACGAAGCGCTGGACGAAATGCAGCGCCGCGCCCTGCTGCTGCGGCTGCTGGACGACGCGCGGGGGCTGCGCGTGCGCGATGCCGAGTATTCGCAGGCCAGCCGCGGCGAGCTGGCCGTGTTCGAAGCCGCGGTGGACATGCGCCGGCGCTACGGCGCGCAGGCGCTGCGCCACTGCGTGATCAGCCACACCGAGGACGTGTCCGACCTGCTCGAAGTGCTGCTGCTGCAAAAGGAATGCGGCCTGCTGCACGGCACGCTGGACGACGGCGCGCGCAACGATCTGATCGTGGTGCCGCTGTTCGAGACCATCGGCGATCTGCGCAACGCGGCGCGCATCATGCGCGAGTTCTATGCCTGCCCGGGCGTGCTGGCGATGGTGCTGCGCAGCCGCAACGGTGAATTCAGCGAGCAGGAGATCATGCTCGGCTACAGCGACAGCAACAAGGACGGCGGCTCCTTCACCAGCAACTGGGAGCTGTACCGCGCCGAGACCGCGCTGGTCGAGCTGTTCGCGCCGCTGCAGCGCGAACACGGCTTGCGGCTGCGGCTGTTCCACGGCCGCGGCGGCACCGTCGGCCGCGGCGGCGGGCCCAGCTACCAGGCGATCCTGGCGCAGCCGCCCGGCACGGTGAACGGCCAGATCCGGCTGACCGAGCAGGGCGAGGTCATCGCCTCGAAGTACGCGCATCCGGAAATCGGCCGGCGCAACCTCGAGACCCTGGTCGCCGCCACGCTGGAGGCCACGC
>CAYZGL010000200.1:0-7828 GCA_964477985.1 uncultured Rubrivivax sp.
GCCCGCGCCGACGCCCGCCCCCGCCCCGACCCCGGCCCCCACCCCGGCGCCCGAGCCGCCGCGCGTGCGCACGCCGCTGACCAGGCTGGACATCGACGACGCGCTGCGCAAGCGGCTGACGGCCGGCGGCATCATCGACGTCGAAGGCGTGCTCGAGGTGCCGGCGGCGAAGCTGGTCGACATCGTCGGCGATCGCGCCACCGCGGCGCGCCTGCAGGCCATGGCCAAACAGGTGCTGGCAGGGGCGCCACCGCCGCCCGCGCCGGCACCCACCGGCGGCGGCACCGGCGGCACCGGCGGCACCGGCGGCGCGGTCGGTGGCATCGTGGGCCGCCCGCCGGCGGCGGCGCCAGCCAAACGCTCGGCACCGAAGCCGCCGCGCAAGAAGGGTTGAGCAGACGAGCACGGCGATGAGCAGCACGGCCCCTCGTCGCGCCGCGGCGGCCGCGCCCCGCCAGGCGGCGCGTGCGCCCGCCCGGCCGGCCAGCCCCACGCCGGGGCCGGCCGTGGCGCCGCCGATCGCCGCCACCGCTCCGCCCGGCGCCTGTGCCTGCGGCGGCGGCTGCCCGCGTTGCCGCGGCGCGGCGCGGCTGCGGCCGCAAGCGCTGGCCGGCCTGAGCGTGCATCCGGACTCGCCGCGGGCGCGCGCGCTCGGTGCCGTGGCCTTCACCCAGGGCGAGCAGATCCACGTCGCGCCCGGCCATTGGGCGCCGCACAGCGCGGCCGGGCGCGAACTGATCGGCCACGAGGTCGCCCACGTGCTGCAGCAACGCAGCGGCCGCGTCGCGGCCAACGCGCAGGTCGCGGGCCATGCGTTGAACGACGATGCGGCGCTCGAGGCCGAGGCCGACGCGCTGGCGCCGCAGGCTTGGGCTGCCTTCGCCGCCTGGCCGGGATACGCGGCCGTCGTGCGTCCGGCAGGGCCGGCCGGCGCGGCACGGGGCGTGGTGCAGCGCCGCTCGTCGCCGCCGCCGCAGAGCTGCGCGCCGCCCGCGGTGATGGACTGCACGCCGGGTCAGGACGAGCCGCCGCGCATCAACCGCGAGTTCCGCTTCGGCCGCGATTCCGCCGCGCTGGCCGCCACCGACATTCCGTTCCTCGACAGCGTGGCCGCGGCCTGGCACCGCAACGGCGGCGTCGCGCTGCTGCGCATCGACGGCTACGCCAGCGCCGAGGGTGATTGCAGCTACAACTGGGGCCTGTCGTGCCGCCGCGCCGCCGCGGTGAAGGCCGCGCTGCAAGCCCCTGCCGACGCTTCGCCGGGCGTGCCCGACGCCAGCCTGCAGCCGCTGGCGCGCGGCGAGAGCGATGCCGCCGGCGACGATCTGGCGGCGAACCGCCGCGCCACGCTGTTCGTGCCGATGCCGACGACGCAAGGGCCCGACCAGCGCGTGTCTGCGGCCGGCGCGGCAGCCACCGAACCCGACGCCAACCTGGCGCGCGAGATCGGCTTCGAGCTCGACCCGGCGAGCCGCCCGCCGCCGGTGGCGCCGCCGCCGCCGCCGCAGCCTGGCGGGCCGCCGCTGCCGGTGCCCCCGCCGCCGGCACCGATCCCGTGGGACGGCCGCGCCGGCTCGCCCACCCAGGCGGCGTCGCGCGCGACCATGCAAAGCGAGCTGTTCGCGGCCTACGACGCGTATCTGAAGTTCAAGCTGCCCAGCACCACCGCACGGCTGGCCTTGCCGCAGGTGCCGTTCGCGACGCCGGCCAACCCCGGCGGGGCCGCATCGGCGCCGACCGGCGTGGTCGACATCGCCAACCAGGCGCGCGACGTGCTGGAAGCGCGCTACGCGGTGGCGATGGACGCCGCCGCGAGTTCCCCGGTGCAGCTGGCCAACCGCGGGCCGCGGCAGGGCTCGGGTGCGGGCCAGAACCTGTTCGACGCCTCCAGCGAGGCCGACCGCAGCGCCGTCACCGGCGATGCCGACCTGGCGCCGGACGTCGGCTGGTGGCTGTTCGAGAACGACGTGCCCGGCGCGGCCGGCGCGGCGGGCACGCGCAAGTTCGCCACCGACATCCTGGCGGCGCACCACTATTCGTCGGGCGACGACCCGGGCGACGCCTTCCGCTGGTCGGTGGCGAATGCCTATGCCAACGCCAAGACGCTGGCGCCGGACAACCGCCGGCGCATGATCGACTACCGCATGGCCGACTGGAGCGAGGCCGGCCAGGCCGGCGGCAAGCCGGGCTTCACCGCGCAGTCGCGCTTCGACCCCGGCAAGACGCCGGTGCGCAGCGAGCTGGTGCAGCGCTGGACGATCTTCGCCACCGCCACCCACGAAAGCCTGCACCTGCGCACGCACCCCGCCTTCGAGGCCGCCGACCGCGGCCGCGGCACGATGAAGGAAGGCTTCACCGAGATGTTCACGATCGCCACGCTGAACACCGACGTGCTGCCCGCGCTGCGCGCCGGCACGCGCGAAGCGCTGCGCCGCACGGTCGAAGGCAGCGCGTCGCCGGCCGCGCCCGATGCCGCGCTGCTGGCCGACCGCGCCACGCCGACGCAGTACGTCAACCACCGCGCGCAGGCCGAACGCATCCGCGACGGCGGCACGCCGCCCGGCGGCAGCGCGCATGCCGGCGTCGGCGAGCAGGCGGCGCGCGCCGCCTACTTCCAGGGCCATGTCGAATACCTCGGGCTGGACCCGGCCGGCGCGCCGCTGGCCGGGTTGCCGGCGCCGGGCGCGGCGCGCGCGCTGCACATCCCCGCCGGCATCGCCGGCCTGAACGAGCTGGCGCGGCGCAGCGGCGTGCCGCGCGCGACGATCGAACGCGACAACCCCGGCATCGCCGCGCCGCTGCCGGCCAACGCGGTGTTGGCCGGCTGCCGCGAGCACCGCGTGGTCAGCGGCGAGACGCGGGCCTTGATCGCGGCGCAGAATGGCGTGTCCGAGCAGGCTCTGGCCACCGCCAACCCCGATGTGCCGATCGACCCCGCCAGCAGCGACTGGCCGGTGCTGGCCGCCGGGCGCGTGCTGTTGATACCGGTGCATTGAGCATGCGAGCGCTGGAACGCCCGACCCAAGCCCGCACCCGGCCGGGCGCGGCCTGCCGCCGCGTGCCCGCGGCGGCATCGGCACCATCGGCGGCACCATCGGCGGCACCCCCGGCGCCACTGCCAGGGCGCGGCGCCTGCGCCTGCGGCGGCGGCTGCCCGCGCTGCGGCGGCCGGCCGCTGGACGGTGCCTTGCGCCGCGCCATGCAGTCGCGGCTGGGCGCGGACCTGGCCACGGTGCGCGTGCACACCGACGCGCAGGCCGCGCACGCCACCGCCGCGCACGGCGCGCGTGCACTGACGCTGGGTGAGCACGTCTTCTTCGCCCCCGGCCGCTTCGCGCCGCACACCACCGCAGGCGCGGCGCGGCTGGCGCACGAACTGGTGCACGTGCTGCAGCAACGCGCCGGGCTGCAGCGGGCCGCGGTGGCGGCGCCGCGCGCGGCCGAGGCCGAGGCGCGCGCGCTCGGCGCCGCAGTCGGCGCCGGTGGCCGTGTGACGGTGCACGGCGCCAGCGCCGGCCGGCCACAGCTCGACGGCCCCGAGCCCGCGTCCACCGATCAGCCGGCGCAGGCCGACAGCGAGCGGCTGGCCTTGCGCCACTACCTGCGCTGGTGGCTGGGGTCGGCGCTGGTGCTCGGCGCGCCGCCGGCGCTGCCGAGCTTCGATGTCGGCAGCTTCCAGCCGACGCTGCCGCAACTGCCGCAACTGCCGCGGCTGACGCTGATGCCGCAGCTTTTTGCGCCGCTGCCGCCCGACCCGTTGTTCATCCAGCCCGACGCCGGCGCGGTCTACGGCGCGTTCCGCTCGCGCGGCGCCCCGGTCGGCGCCGGCGACAGCGACACGGCGATGGCCTTGTACCGCCGCAACGAGGCCATCGCCCGCGGCCTGCCCGACCTGCGCGCGATGGCGCCGCGTTTCGTGCGCGGCCTGATCCCCGGCACCTGGCGGCGCGACATCGCCAGCGCGCTGACCGCCGCCGACATCGGCGCGCGGCTGAACCGCGACTTCGCCACGCCGATCGAGATCTCCGACCGCGCCTTCCAGGGCATGACCGGCGCGAGCACGACGGTGATCCCGCTGCCGGCTGTTTCCTTCGACTGGCCGTGAAGGGCGGTGCTGGCATGAACGCGCCGGGCCGCCACGCGTTCACCCCGCAGCGCGCAGCGCGCAGGGCTGCCCGGTGAGCCGCGCCTTTGCCCCGCCGGCCCGCGCGGCGGCACGGCCGCGGCAAGCGGCGGCGCGCGCACCGGCTGCCGGCGGCGCGCGCCCGGCGCTGGCGCGCTGCGCCTGCGGCGGCGGCTGCCCACGCTGCGCGGCATCGGTCGCCCCCGCTTCGGCGCCGCAGGAGGCGCAGGCCGATCGTCTCGCCGCCGAGGTCATGGCCGCGCCGGCAGTGTCCGCCGCAACGCTGCCGCGGCCCGAGCCGCCGCCCGTGCAGGGGCTGCTGCCGGCCGCGCTGCGCGCGTTCTACGAGCCGCGCTTCGGCCGCTCGCTCGCCGGCATCCGGCTGCGCAGCGGCGCGGCCGCGCAGCGCGAGGCCGCGGCCTTCAGCGCTCAGGCCTTCACCTACGGCCGCGAGATCGTGCTCGGCGCCGATCGCCCGGTGCTGCCGAGCCTGACGCTGGCGCATGAGCTGGCGCATGCGCTGCACGACGACCCGCATGTCGTCTGGCGCGAGCCCTACGAAACCCGCGGCATCGACCTCGATGCCCCGGCCACGGCGACGCAGACTTCGGGGCGCGAGCAGGCCGCGACGCTCGGCACGCGCAGCTACTGGGAGCAGCGCACACTCGACCGCTACGAGCTGGTCACGGACACCGCGCTCACCGGCGAATTGCTCGACGCCGCACTGTCGGTGCTGTGGGGCTTAAGCCCGCCGGCGACGGTGAGCGGCCACCAGGTGATGCTGGTGCCGATCGCCGCGCGCACGATCCCCGCGCCGGCGCAGCCGCCGGGCGGCACCGCGCCGCCCACCACACCGCCCCCCGCGCCGACGACGACGCCGGAGATGGTGTGCCGCTGCACCTTCGACCCGCCGGCCGCGCGCGGCCGCAAGCCGCGGCTCGAGGTGATGCGCGCCGCTTCCGGCACCGGCATGAGCCCGGTCGCGGCGCCCGCCGCACCCGCCGGCTTCACGCCGGCCACCCCGCGCAACTTCAGCTTCCGCGGCTTCGCGACCACCGACGACGACTACTACGCGGCGCACCCGGCCGAACAGCAGGCGCTGTTCCACTGGATCGAGAACAGCGCGCCGGCCAGCTTCAGCCAGCTGGTGACGACCACCACCGAGGTCGCTGCGCGCGGCGGCGGGACGCGCGTCACGCACCGATCAGCCTTCCACGTCAGCGGCCGCCACAACGGCAGCGACATCACCAGCCTGTCGACCACGCTGGTGGGCGAAACCGACGTTTCGGCGCAGCAGGCAGCGCCGGCCGGCTACGCCGGGCACGGCAACGCGATGAACTTCGAGATCGAGAAATTGCAGGGCCGCGCGGCCGATGCGCTGGGCGCGATCACGCTGCCGGCCGGCATCCCGGCCGACGAGGTGGTGCCGGTGCGCGAGGCGGTGCGCCAGTACTTCAGCGCCGGCCACGCGCGCAACACCGAGGTCGATGCCATCGTGCCGGTGGGCAGCGGCACGCGCAGCGTGCTTTACACGCTGGTCTTCGGCGCGGCCAACGCGGTGCGCGTGACGCGCATCGGCGAGGCCGGCAGCGGCGCCGGCATGGTCGACGTCAACCGCCTCGGCGTGACGCGCGTGCGCGGCTTCCCGGCCGCGGCCACTGCCGCGCAACTGCGCAGCTGGTGGAGCACGCGCTACCCCCAAGGCGGCGCGCTGCCGGCCGATGCCACGCTGGGCGCCGACGCATTGGTCACCGAAATGAACGCACTGCTCGCCGCCGGCATCGCCAACAGGAACTGGTTCGCCGACAACTACGGCATCGAGGTCATGGATGCCGCGGGCACCACCGCGCGGCTGCGCGCGGCGCACAACGTGCCGGCGCGGCAGGCCGGCGGCACGGTGGACTTCGACGCCACCGACCTGCGCATGCTCGAGCTGGCGCTGCAGACGCTGACGGCGAGCGAGCTGACGCGGCTGCGCGGCGTCAAGCTCGGCCGCCGCACGGCCAGCCTGACGCGCAGTGGACGCGGCTTCGGCGCGGGCAGCACCACGCAGTACGGCGTGACCTTCACCGAAGCCAGCGGCGAGACCACGGTGCTGTACTTCGCGCCGCTGTATGCCAACAACGCGCGGCTGTTCCGCGGCGGCGGCGCGGCCAGCGCGCTGCCCGAGGTGACGATGAACCTGCTGCACGAAGTCGGCCACGCGACGGCGAGCCGCGCCGGCATCGAGGCCGCGTTCAACGCCTGGCTGGCGGCCCACCCGCAGACCGCGCCGACCTGGTACGCGGCCAGCGGCGCCGCGGAGATGTTCCCCGAGGTCTGGGCGCTGTACCACACCGACCCGCGTTTCCTGTGCGGCAGCGCGCCGCTGCTTTATGCCTGGCTGGACGCGCTCGCCACCACCGGCACGCCGCCCGCGGCCACGGCGACCCTGACCGCGCCGGCGAGTTGCCCGTCTTGAGCACCGCCACCGAGGCGGAGTTGCGTTGACCCAAGGATCATTTCGACGGCAAGCAGACGCTCCGTGGGCACGGCGCGGGCACGAGATGGGCACAGGATGGGCACGCAGGCCCAGAAACGCCGAAGCCCGCTCCGGGCGGGCTTCGCAAGTGCCTGTCGGCACTAAATTATTTTGGTTGCGGGGGCAAGATTTGAACTTGCGACCTTTGGGTTATGAGCCCAACGAGCTACCAGGCTGCTCCACCCCGCGTCGGAACTTGTAATTCTATCATCAAGGAGAACCGCTGGGCCTCAATCTGCCTTCGCGACACCTGCTTCGGGCGCAGCCGGATCGGGCCGATCGACCAGTTCCACGTAGGCCATCGGCGCGTTGTCGCCGACGCGAAAACCCATCTTCAGGATGCGCGTGTAGCCACCCGGGCGCGTCTGGTAGCGTGGGCCGAGTTCGCCGAAGAGTTTGACCACGACGTCGCGATCGCGCGTGCGATTGAAGGCGAGGCGGCGGTTCGACAGCGTCGGCTCCTTGGCCAGCGTGATCAGCGGTTCGACCACGCGGCGCAATTCCTTCGCCTTGGGCAGCGTGGTGCGGATGGCCTCGTGCTTGAGCAGCGAGTTGCACATGTTGCGCAGCATCGCCTGGCGGTGCTCGCTGGTGCGGTTGAGTTTGCGTAGTCCGTTGCGATGGCGCATGGTGCGTTGCTCTCCTTATAGAACCCCGGCCGTATCAGGTACCGAGGCTGGACTCGAAACCGTACCTGCGCACGGTTTCCTGCCTGCCGAGGGCCTTCGCGCATGCAGCCGCGAAGGCCCGGGGCGGCCTTACCTTTTATCCAGATTCTGCGGCGGCCAGTTCTCCAGCCGCGCGCCCAGGGTCAGGCCGCGCGAGGCCAGCACTTCCTTGATTTCGTTCAAACTCTTGCGGCCCAGGTTCGGCGTCTTCAGCAACTCGGTCTCGGTGCGCTGGATCAGGTCGCCGATGTAGTAGATGTTCTCGGCCTTCAGACAGTTGGCCGAGCGCACGGTGAGTTCGAGCTCGTCCACCGGGCGCAGCAGGATCGGGTCGAAGTTCGGCGCCGGACGCGAAATCGGGGCATCGAACAGGCCCTGGCCGTTGGGCTCGAGCTGCGCGAAGATGGCCAACTGCTCGACCAGGATCTTGGCCGAGGCGCGGATCGCCTCTTCGGGCGTGATGGCGCCGTTGGTCTGGATCTCCATCACCAGCTTGTCCAGGTCGGTGCGCTGCTC
>CAYZGL010000201.1:0-7747 GCA_964477985.1 uncultured Rubrivivax sp.
TCGATCGGCGACAGCGGCCACAGGTCGTGCACCTCGTACACCAGCTTGGCGCCGGCGGCGCGCGCGATGCGCCGCGCCACCCAGATGTCCATCGGGTAGGTGCTCGAAGCGATCACCGCGTCGGGGCGCGACTCGCGCAGCAGCCGCGGGGTGCCGGCCCACACGCCGCGCAGGAAGGCCCCGATGTTGCGCACGCGGCCCA
Organism: uncultured Rubrivivax sp.; assembly: GCA_964477985.1. Taxonomy (GTDB): domain Bacteria; phylum Pseudomonadota; class Gammaproteobacteria; order Burkholderiales; family Burkholderiaceae_C; genus Rubrivivax. The sequence goes on from CAYZGL010000201.1 coordinate 203, forward strand.
GGCCGTTGCCCCGGTAGCGCGGCGTGGGCAGCCAGCGGTAGGCGATGCCGTCGATGACTTCGTCGCCGGCGGGCGGCTGCTGCGCCCGCACGTGCGAGAAGTCGGCCGCGACGATGCGCACCGGGTGCCCCAGCCGCACCCATTCGCGCGCCAGGTAGTAGGGGCGGTACTCCATGCCCAGCCGCGGCGTGCCGGCGTAGTGGTTCAGCAGCAGCAGGTTCATCGCCGCCGTGTTCAGGGCCGCTGCGCTGCGTGCAGCTCGCGCAGCCGCGCGACGAAGCGCTCGACCCACGGGGCGAACATCGCGTGCTCGCGCACCCAGCCGCGGTTGGCTTGCGCGATCGCCTCACCGCGCCCGAGCAGCGGCTGCAGCGCGGCCACCGTGGGCAGCGCGCCCAGCGGCAGGATCAGCCCGTTGCCGCCGCTGGCCACCAGCTCGTGGTTGGCCGGCAGGTCCGACAGCAGCGGCACGCAGCCGTGCGCCATCGCTTCGAGCACCGACACCGACACCGAATCGCTGCGCGGCAGGCTGAGGTACCAGCGTGCGCGGCGGTAGTGCTCGGCCTGCGCATCGGCGCCGAGGCGGCCGACGAAGCGCACCTGGTCCTGCAGCCCCAGGTTGCGCACCTGCAACTGCAGCGCGTCGCGCAGCGAGCCGTCGTTGGCCAGCACCAGCCGCGCGTCGCTCCAGTGCGCGGCGATCGCGGCAAAGCAGCCGATCACGCGATCGGGCGCATAGATCGGCTCCAAGGCGCGGTTGGCGAAGAACAGCTTGTCGTCCTTGCCGCCGCCGTGCGCCGGCAGCGGCGGCAGCGCTTCCAGCCCGAAAGGGAAGCACATCGGCTCGGCGGCACCGTAGTCGCGCATGCGTGCGGCCATGTGCTTCGAGTCGGCGGTGCACAGCGCGCAGGCGCGCAGCACGCGGGCCAGCAGCCAGCGCTGCAACACGCTGTGCTGCGGCGTGACCAGCACGTCCGAGCCCCAGGCCGAGCCCACCAGCCGCCCCGGCGCGCCCAGCAGCGAAGTCGCCGCCCAGGCCAGCGTGCCGTGCGACGTGAGGTAGTGCGCGTGGATCCAGTCGGGCTGCACCTGGCGCAGCCAGCGGGCCAGACGCGGCAGCTGGCGCAGCAGCGCCGCGTTGCCGCCGGCGGCCTTGGGCGTGGTGTGCAGCGCCAGCAGCCGCTCGGGCGGCAGCAAGGCGTCGAACGCAGCGGGGAAGCCGCGGCTGGATGCCGCCCACAGCTCGACCCTGCCGGCCAGCGCGCGCGCCCACTTCAGCAGGTGCGGGCTTTCGCCGTCGCCGAACAGCACCAGGCGCATCGTCGTCATCGTGTTTCGCGCACCGCCCAGGCCTCGTAGTGTGCACGCAGCTCGGGGTGGCGCTGCAGCCAGGCCGCGTCGCGCTCGCGCGTGTCGCCCACCACCTGTGCCGGGCGGCCTTCGAGCACCGCGAAGTCGGGGAACTGCCCGCGCACGCTGCTGCCGGCGCGCACCAGGCTGCCGCGGCCCAGCCGCGTGCCGGCTTCGATCAGGCTGTGCGGGCCGATGAAGCTGTACGCGCCTACATGCACCGACCCGGCCACCCAGCCGGGGCGTTGGCCGGGCCAGCGCACATATTCGCGCCCGAGCAGCCGCAGCGCACGGTGCGAGCTGTGCGTGGCGACGACGACGTGGCTGGTGATCTGCACGCCCTCTTCCAGCGTGACGCCGCCGCTGGCCTCGATGAAGACGAAAGGGCCGATGTAGACATGGTCGGCCAGCTCGAGCCGCTCTTCGTGCTCGATGCAGCTGGCGGCGCTGATGCGCGTGTGCGCCAGGCGCCGGCCTTGCGACGACTCGCCGAACACCATGCGATACAGCAGCAAGCGCGCCAGCCGGCGGCGCAGCCGGTTGACGCGTGCGCGCCAGGTCGCGCCGTTCATGCCGCCGCCACCGGCCAGGCCGCCAGCTTCCAGAAGAACCAGCCGAAGTACAGCGTCATCGCCGCCGACACCGCCCAGCCGGCGCCGTTCAGCCCGCCGAGCCACAGCCCGGCGGCCAGTGCGGCGACGAACAACGCCTGCCCGCACAGCGCCAGCTTCAGCGCCCAGGCCTGCGCGCCCCAGGCCATGGTGGCCACCGACAACGGCGAGGCAACGAAATGCACGCCGACATACAGCGCCAGCGCGCGCGCCAGCTCGCCGGCTTCGCGCCAGGCTTCGCCGAAGGCCCAGGCGAAGGCCGCCGGCGCGACACCCCACAGCGCCAGCACCAGCGGCAGCGCCAGCAGCGCCAGCGTGCGCATCACGCGGCGCACGCCGGCGCGGCCGTCTTCGCTGCTGCCGCGCGCGGCCAGCGCCGGGTACAGCGCCTGCGACACCGCGCCGCCGACCAGCGTGGCCGGCGCCTTCAGATAGCGCAGGCTCAGGCCCCAGAAACCCGCCGCGGCCGCGCCCTGCGTGGCAGCGATCAGCGCCACGGCCAAGGTGTCCTGCAGCGCACCCATGAAGGCATGCGGCGTGTTCAGCAGCGGGAAGGCACGGTGCCGGCGCGCCGCCTCGCGCAACGCGGCGCGCGGCACACGAAGGCTGCCGCGCCCCCGGCCCGGCAGCACCGCCGCAGCAGCCAGCGCGGCCACGATGGGCGCGGCGATCAGGCCCGCAGCGCCCGCGCCGGCCACGCCGGCCGCGGCCTGCAACGCGGCGCCGCCGCCGTGCTGCAGCACGCGGCTCGTGGCCAGCGCGGCAAAGCGCTGCGCGCGCAGGCCCGCCAGCGTGGCCAGCGACAGCCAGCCCAAAGCGCCCACGGCGGCCGGCAGCCACAGCGGCCACGCCGCACCGATGGCCCAGGCCCACACCGCCGCGCCGGCGGCGCTCAGGCCGACGGCCGCCAGCAGCAGCCGGCGGCACAGCGCGATCAGCGCGCGCGCCTCGCCGTCGTCTTGCGCCAGCGGCAACGCGTACTCGTAGCGCGCGCAGGCCACCACCGCGACATTGGCCGCGACCGCGGCGAACAGGTGGTACACGCCGAATTCGGCAGGCGCATACAGCCGCGTCAGCAGCGGGCCCAGCAGCAGCGGCAGCGCCTGTGCCAAAGCGCCGCCGGCCATCAGCGTCAGCGTGGCGCGCAGCAGCGGGGTACGCTTCGAGGCCATCGCCGCAGCCGCGTCAGCCCGGCGCCCGTGCCGACGCTGCCGGCGCTGCCACCGCTGCCACCGCTGCCAGCGCTGCCACGACGCGGTCCTGGTCGGCCAGCGACAGGTCCGCGCTCATCGGCAGGCTCAGCACCTGCGCCGCCAATTGCTCGCTTACCGGGCAATGCACGCGCCCGGCATGCGCGGCATACGCCGGCTGGCGGTGCAGCGGTTGCGGGTAGTGCACCGCCGTCGGGATGCCCTGCTGCTGCAGCGCCGCCTGCACCGCGTCACGATGCTCGACGAGCACGGTGTACTGCGCCCACACGCAGTCGCGCCCGGGCCGCAGCGCGAGCCGGCGCACTCCGGGCACGCCGGCCAGCAGCGCCGCATAACGCGCGCCGAGTTCGCGCCGGCGCTGCAGCTCCCAGTCGAAGCGTTCGAGCTTGGCCAGCAGCACCGCCGCCTGCAAGGTGTCCAGCCGGCCGCCGACGCCGATGCGCGTGTGCGTGTAGCGCGCGCTCTGGCCGTGCACGCGGATCTCGCGCGCGGCCAACGCCAGCGCGTCGTCGTCGGTGAACAGCGCGCCGCCGTCGCCATAGCAGCCCAGCGGCTTGCTCGGAAAGAAGCTGGTCGCGCCCCAGGTGCTCAGGCCGCCGCTGCGCCGGCCTCGGTACGTGGCGCCGAAGCTTTGTGCCGCGTCCTCGATCACCGCCAGGCCGTGGCGCGAGGCGATGGCGTCGATCGCAGCCATGTCGGCCATCTGCCCATAAAGGCTCACCGGCAGGATCGCACGCGTCGCGGGCGTGATCGCGGCCTCGATCAGCCGGGCGTCGATCAGCGCGGTGTCGGCCTCGACGTCGACGAACACCGGCGCCGCGCCCAGCAGCACGATCACTTCGGCCGTGGCGGCGAAGCTGAACGGCGTGGTGATGACCTCGTCGCCGCGGCCGATGCCCAGCGCCATCAGCGCGATCAGCAGCGCCTCGGTGCCGCTGGCCACGCCGATGCAGTGGCGCACGCCGACGAAGGCGGCCAGCCGCTCTTCCAACTCGCCGACCTCCGGGCCCAGGATGTACTGGCCGTGGTCGAGCACACGCTGCATGCGCGCGCCGATGCTCGGCTCGAGCGCCGCGTACTGCGCCTTCAGGTCGCAGAACTGCATAGGCTCAAGCCGGCGCCGTCCAGCCGGTAGCGCTCGCCGGTGTGCGCGCAGGCGGCTTCGCCTTCGCCTTGCAGCGGCAGCGCAAGGCGTTCGCCGTGGCGGCTGATCCAGCCGGCCTGGCGTGCCGGCACGCCCAGCATCAACGCGAAGTCGCGCACGTCGCGCGTGACCACCGCGCCGGCGCCGATGAAGGCGTGTTCGCCGATCGTCACGCCGCAGACGATGGTGCAGTTGGCGCCCAGCGTGGCACCGCGCTTGACGAGCGTGCGCCGGTACTCACCCTTGCGATCGACCGCGGCGCGCGGGTTGAGCACGTTGGTGAAGACCATGCTCGGGCCGCAGAACACGTCGTCTTCCAGCGTCACCGCGTCGTACACCGACACGTTGTTCTGGATCTTCACGTTGTCGCCGATCCGCACGTCGCTGCCGACATAGACGTTCTGGCCGAAGGAGCAGCCGCGCCCGATGCGCGCGCCGGCGCAGATGTGCACGAAGTGCCAGACGCGGCAGCCGTCGCCGAGCACCGCACCCTCGTCGACGATGGCGCTGGGGTGGATCGTGACCGCCATCGCCGGGTCAGTACTCGAGCGGCAGGTTCACGCGCTTGCCGTCGCGCGCCGACAGGTACATCGCGATCAGCAGCTCGAGCGACTTCAGGCCCTCGCGGCCGCCGATCTCGGGCTCGCCGCCTTCGCGCAGCGTGCCGATCACGCCTTCGTAGTACAGCGGGTGGCCGAAGCCGTAGACCGACGTCGTCTGGTAGCCGGCGGAGGCTAGCATCGCATCCATCGAGTGGCGGTCGGCGAACTGCCAGTGCTGGATTTCGTTCACCGCGACGCCGCCGACGCGCACGCTGCCCTTCTCGCCGAGGATGGTGATCGAGCCTTCCAGGTTCTGCGGCCAGGTCAGCATGGTGACGTTGACCGAGCCCATCGCGCCGTTGCGCCACTGCAGCGCGGCCACGCCGGTGTCTTCGACCTCGATGTGGCGCGCCAGCGTGCCGGTGTAGGCCATCACGCTTTGCACCGGGCCGATCAGCCAGTCGAGCAGGTCCACGTAGTGGCTGGCCTGGTTCATGAACGCGCCGCCGTCGAACTCCCAGGTGCCGCGCCAGGCGGCGCTGTCGTAGTAGCTCTGCGGGCGCGACCAGAAGACGTTGACCGTGACCATGTAGATGCGGCCGAAGCGCCCCAGCGTGCACGCCTGCTTCAGCAGCTGCAGCGTGCGGTTGCGGCGGTTCTGCTTGACCACGAACAGCCGCACCCCGGCGTCGTCGCAGGCGCGCACCATCGCCAGCGCGTCGCTCCAGCGCGTGGCCATCGGCTTTTCGGTCATGGCGTCGACGCCGGCGGCGGCGATCTCGATCACCTGCTGCGGGTGCAGCCCGCTGGGCGTGGCCAGCACCACGCAGTCGGGCCGGCTGCCGGCCAGCAGCGCGCTCAGCGTGTCGAAGCCCGCCGCGCCGGTCGCCTGCACGGCTGCGTGCAGCGCGGCCGGGTCGGTGTCGCACACGGCGACGATCTCGGCGTTCTCTCCATGCTGGTGCAGCGCGTCGATGTGGCTGCGCGCGATGCGCCCGCAGCCCACCAGCGCGAAGCGCAGCTTGCGGTCGGTGATGGGCGCGCGGCGCCTGTGCATGGGATCGGGTCAGCGGCCTGGGTGATTGCGGCGGCAAATTATGTCCTGAGCCCTGCACGCCGAGCCGCGCCGAGCCGCGCCGGGCCGGGCCGCGCCGCACCCCGCTGCGGCCTCGCTCGAGTCGCCGGCGGCGCCTGGGCGGCCGCACACCGAGTGCCTAGAATTCCGCACACTCCACGCCGCGCGACCCCATGAGCTCCAACGCCACTCCCTCCCCCAGCGCGGCCAGCGCGGCCAGCGCCGCCGACACCCACCAGCTGATCGCCGAGCGGCGCGAAAAACTGGCCGCGCTGCGAAAGCGCGGCGTGCCCTTCCCCAACGACTTCAAGCCGCGCCACCACGCCGCCGAGCTGCACCACCGCTGGGGCCAACTGCCCAACGACGAGTTGGAGCCGCAGGCCATCCAGGTGGCGGTGGCCGGGCGCATGATGCTGAAAAGGGTGATGGGCAAGGCCTGCTTCGCCACGCTGCAGGACGGCAGCTTCGGCGACACCCACGGCCGCATCCAGCTCTACATCACGCAGGACCTGGTCGGGCCCGAGGCGCTGGCCGCTTTCAAGCACTGGGACCTGGGCGACATCCTCGGCTGCGAGGGCCTGCTGTTTCGCACCAAGACCGGCGAGCTGTCGATCAAGGCGAGCTCGGTGCGGCTGCTGACCAAGAGCCTGCGCCCGCTGCCCGACAAGTTCCACGGCATGACAGACCAGGAGCAGAAGTACCGCCAGCGCTACGTGGACCTGATCACCGACGAGGCGGCGCGGGCGCGCTTCGTGGCGCGCAGCAAGACGCTGAGTTCGATCCGCAACCACATGGTCGAGCACGGCTTCCTCGAGGTGGAAACGCCGATGCTGCACCCGATCCCCGGCGGGGCCAACGCCAAGCCCTTCGTCACGCACCACAACGCGCTGGACCAGCAGATGTTCCTGCGCATCGCGCCCGAGCTGTACCTGAAGCGGCTGGTGGTGGGCGGCTTCGAGCGGGTGTTCGAGATCAACCGCAGCTTCCGCAACGAAGGCATCTCGGTGCGGCACAACCCCGAGTTCACGATGATGGAGTTCTATGCGGCCTACTGGACGCATCACGACATGATGGACTTCACCGAAGGCGTGCTGCGCCACGCCGCGCGCCAGGCCACCGGCTCGGCGAAGCTGAACTACGGCGGCAGGCCGATCGACCTGGACAGCGCCTTCACACGCTTGAGCGTATGCCAGGCGCTGGTGAAGTTTGCGGGGCTGAGCGAAGACCAGACGCGCGACGCCGCGCTGCTGCGCCAGCGCATCGTCGCCGCCGGCGAAGAAGCGCCCGCGCACTGGACGCTGGCCGAGCTGCAGTTCGGCCTGTTCGAAGCCGCGGTCGAACACCAGCTGTGGCAGCCCACCTTCATCATCGACTACCCGGTGGAAGTCTCGCCGCTGGCACGCGCGTCGGACACCGACCCGAGCATCACCGAGCGCTTCGAACTCTTCATCGCCGGGCGCGAGGTGGCCAACGGCTTTTCCGAGCTGAACGACGCCGAGGACCAGGCGGCGCGTTTCCTCGCCCAGGCCGCCAACAAGGAGGCGGGCGACGAGGAGGCCATGTTCTACGACGCCGACTTCATCCGCGCGCTGGAATACGGCATGCCGCCCAC
>CAYZGL010000202.1:0-7732 GCA_964477985.1 uncultured Rubrivivax sp.
GTTCAGCCGCTTCCAGATCGAGCACCAGATCGAGACCGCGTTCAGCCGCACCGTCAACCTGCCCAGCGGCGGCGCCATCGTCATCGACCACACCGAGGCGCTGGTGTCGGTGGACGTGAACTCGGCGCGCGCCACGCGCGGCACCGACATCGAGGAAACCGCCACGCGCACCAACCTGGAAGCCGCCGACGAGATCGCACGCCAGATGCGGCTGCGCGACCTGGGCGGCTTGATCGTCGTCGACTTCATCGACATGGACGAGAGCAAGAACCGGCGCGAGGTGGAAACGCGGCTGCGCGACGCGCTGCGCAGCGACCGTGCGCGCGTGCAGTTCAGCAGCATCAGCAAGTTCGGCCTGCTGGAGTTGAGCCGCCAGCGCCTGCGCCCGGCGCTGAGCGAAGGCAGCCACATCACCTGCCCGCGCTGCAACGGCACCGGCCACATCCGCGACACCGAGAGCTCGGCGCTGCAGATCCTGCGCATGGTGCAGGAGGAGTCGATGAAGGACAACACCGCCGCCGTGCACGTGCAGGTGCCGGTGGAGGTGACCAGCTTCCTGCTCAACGAAAAGCGCACCGAGATCACCAAGATCGAACTCAAGCAGCGCGTCACCGTGCTGCTGGTGCCGAACAAGCATCTCGAGACGCCGAACTACAAGCTCGAGCGGCTGCGCCAGGACGACCCGCGGCTGGACAACTACCGCGCCAGCTACACCATGGTCGACGAACAGGAAGACGAGGTCGGCATCACGCGCCGGCGCGACGCCAGCGACAAGGCCAAGAACCGGCAGGAGCCGGTGATCAAGGGCGTATTGCCCGACCAGCCGGCGCCGCCGCCTGCGCCTGCGCCGGCACCCGCACCCGCACCCGCGCCGCTGCCGGCGCAGCCGGTGGCCGCCGCCGCACCGCAGCCAGCGGCCGGCGGTGGTTTCTTCGCCTGGGTGAAGAGACTGTTCGGCGGCGACAGCACGGCGCCGGCGGCGCCCGCCCCGACCCCGGTGGCGCCCGTGCCCGCGGCAGCAGCCGAAGCCGTTCGCGCCGAGGGTCGTCGCGGCGAACGCGGCGAACGCGGCGAACGCGGCGGGCGCGGCGGACGCAACGGCCGCGACGGACGTGAGGGCCGCGACGGTCGCGGTGGCCGCGATGCGCGCCAGGGCGAAGGCCGCGGCGGGCGCGGCGGCGATGCACGACCGAGCGATGCGGCACGCGACGGCGCCGCCACCGGCGCCGAGCCGGTGGCGCGTGCCCCACGCAGTGATCGCAGTGATCGCAGTGATCGCAACGATCGCGCCGAGCGCAACGAGCCGCGCCGTCCCGCGCGTGCCGAGGGCGAAGCCCCGGCCACCGAAGCCACCGGCCTGGTCGACGTACCCGCGGCCGAAGCTGCCAGCGGCGACAGCGAGCGCAGCGGCGGCCGGCGCCGCCGCCGCGGCGGCCGCGGCGGGCGCGATCGCGACGAACTGCGCGGCGATGCGCTGCAGGAGGGCGGCGACACGCCGCTGGCCGCGGCCGAGCCCGTGGCGCGTGTCGACGCGGGCGACAGCACGGCGGCGGCTGCCTTGCCGGCGACATCGGACGACAGCACGAGCAATGGCGAGCGCGAACGCGGCCGCCGCCGTGGCCGCGGTGGCCGCCCACGCCGCGAAGACCAGCCGGATGACGCCGGCCTGAGCGCGCGCGACGAAGCCGCCGCAGGCCAACTGCCGGCCATGCCGGCCTCACCTTCGGCCCCTGCTGCGGCCGCTGCGGTTCAGCCGCCAGGCGTCGCGGTCGAGCCCGCCGCGACGAGCGAGCCTGCGCTGGCCGAAGCGGCGTTCCTGGCGAGGCCGCAAGCCGCGGCCGAGACCGGCGGCAACGTGCCGACGCCACCGGCCCGCGAACCCGCGCCCGTCGCCGCCACGGCAGCCGAGCCGCTGCCACCCGCCGCCGCAACGACGGCAGCCCTCGCCGCGCCGGCCGAGCCCTTCGCGCTGCCGGTGGACGACCTGCGCGCGCTGGCTGCCTCCGCCGGGCTGGAGTGGGTGAACTCGGACGCCGAGCGCATCCTGGTGGTGCAGCAGGCGATGGCCAACGAGCCCCGGCCGGTGCATGTGCCGCGGCTGCCGCGGCCGCGCGTGGTGGTCGACGACGGCCCGCTGGTGCTGGTGGAAACGCGCAAGGACCTGTCGCAGATGAAGCTGCCCTTCGAGCAGCAGCTGCCGCCGGCGGCCTGAATGCGCGGCGGGCCCGGGCCACGACGGCCCGGGCCCGCCGCGCTGTCAGGGCAGGCGTTCCAGCGCGCGCTGGAACGCCGGCTGGTGCATCAGCTCGTCCCAGCCCAGCGGCGGTGTTTGCGGCAACAGCGCCAGGCGCCGCCGCTCGCTGTCGGGGTCGGGCTGCCAGTGCCCCGCGGCGGCTTGCTGCTGCAGCCCGGCCAGCAGTTGGTCGACGGCCTCGCCGTCGCCCAGGCTCTGGTTGCACAGCAGCACCAGGTCGCAGCCGGCGTTCAGTGCCAGCGCGCCGGCCTCGGCGTAGCTGAGTTCGCTTTGCGCGCCACCGGGCGCCGCACCCAGGTGGCGCGCGCCTTCCATGCTCAGGTCGTCGCTGAAGATCGCGCCGTTGAAGCCCAACTGGCCGCGCAGGATCTGCTTCAGCCAGCGCGGCGAAAACCCGGCCGGCCGCGCGTCGACCTTCGGGTAGATCACATGCGCGGGCATCACCGCGGCCAGGCTGGTGCTCAACGCGCCGTAGGGCAACGCGTCGTCGGCCAGGATGGCCTTCAGCGAGCGCCGGTCCACCGGCACCGCCACGTGGCTGTCGGCCTTGACGAAACCGTGGCCGGGGAAGTGCTTGCCGCAGTGGGCCATGCCGGCCAGCAGCAGGCCGTGCATCAGGCTCTTGGCCAGCAGCGTGGCCACGCGTGCGTCGCGGTGGAAGGCGCGGTCGCCGATCACGCCGCTCGTGCCATGGTCGAGGTCGAGCACCGGCGTGAAGCTGAAGTCCACGCCGCAGGCGCGCAGTTCGCTGGCCAGCACATAACCGCAGGCGGTGGCGGCGTCGGTGGCGGCCAGCGGGTCTTTCATCCACAGCTCGCCCAGCGCGCGCATCGGCGGCAGGTGGGTGAAGCCGTCGCTGCGAAAGCGCTGCACGCGCCCGCCTTCGTGGTCGACGCAGATCAGGATGTCGGAGCGCGCACGCTTGATCGCGGTGCACAGCTCGAGCAGCTGGCGCCGGTCGACCCAATGGCGCGCGAACAGGATCAGCCCGCCGGTCAGCGGGTGTTTCAGCCGCCGCCGGTCGGCCGCGCTCAAGCTGGGGCCGGCGATGTCCAGCACCACCGGGGCAGGGTCGGTCATGGGTCCTCGCTTTCCACGATCACGAAGCTGAGCGCGTAGTCGTTCTCGTCGCTGACGCTGACCTGCGCGCGCCAGCGGCGCGCGGCAAACCAGTCGGCCAGTGCACCGCTCAGCCGGATCTCGGGTTTGCCGCTGGCGGCGTTGACGATCTCGCAGCCGCGCCAGCTCATCGGCATGCGCATGCCCAGCCCGATCGCCTTGGAGAAGGCCTCCTTGGCCGAGAAGCGCGTGGCCAGGAAGCTCAGCCCGCGCTGCGCCGAACGCGCGCTGCGGGCGCGGTACACCGCCAGCTCGTGTGCGCCCAGCACCTTCAGCGCAAAACGTTCGCCGCGCCGCGCGACGGTGTCGCGCATGCGCCGCACGTCGCAGATGTCGGTGCCGATGCCGACGATCATGCGGCACCCGCGCCGGCGTGCGCGCCGCGGATGCAGCGCTGGTACAGCCGCACGGTTTCGGCGATGCCGAACTCGATGGCATCGCCGATCAGCGCGTGGCCGATCGACACCTCGTGCACGCCGCGCACGCCGCGCAGGAAGTCGCCGAGGTTGGCGCGGTTCAGGTCGTGCCCGGCGTTCAGCTCCAGGCCCGCGGCCAACGCCGCCTCGGCCGCTGCGGCATAGGCACCCAGGCGCTCGCGCTGTGCCGGCGTGCCGTGCGCGCGCGCGTAGCTTTCGGTGTACAGCTCGACGCGATCGGCGCCCAGTTCGCGGGCCAGCGCCATCGAATCGGGCAGCGGGTCCATGAACAGGCTGACGCGCACCCCCAGCGCGCGCAGCTCGTCGATCAGCGGGCGCAGCCGCGCCCCGTCGGCACGCAGGTCCCAGCCGTGGTCGGAGGTGGCCTGCTCGCTGCTGTCGGGCACCAGCGTGCACTGCTGCGGCCTGAACTCGCGCACCAGCGGCATCAGGTTGTGGAACGGGTTGCCCTCGATGTTGAACTCGGCCTGCGGCCAGCGCTGCAGCAGCGCATGCAGCTCGCGCACGTCGGCCGCGCGGATGTGGCGCTGGTCGGGCCGCGGGTGCACGGTGATGCCGTCGGCGCCGCCTTGCAGCGCCAGCTCGGCGATGTGCACCAGGTTCGGAATGTCCAGCGGCCGCGAATTGCGCAGCAGCGCGACACGGTTGACGTTGACCGACAGCGCGGTGCCGGCGCGTCGCGGCGCACAGGTGGCTTCGGGGGCGACCAGCGGGTTCATGGGATCGGGGTGTGGGTGGCGACGAAGCCGCGCAGCTCGGCCAGCAGCCGGCGCGTGCGCAGCGTGTACGACCCCAGATGATATTGAAGCAATGGCCGCAGGCCGGCGCGCAGCAGCGGCAACACCGCCGCGCATTCGGCCTGCAACGCGGCGACGCTGCCATGCTGCAGCGCGGCCTGCAGTGCCACCCACTGCGCGCCGCACAGCGCCGGCTCGCCGGCCGGCGCCGGCACGAGGCCGGCCTCGGCGTGCAGCACATAGCCTGCAGCGGCGCGCAGCGGGGCAGCGGTGGACGTCACGCTGCCCAGTTCGGGCAGCACGCCGATCTCGCGCAGCAGCGTCAGCTCGAAGGCGCGCAGCGCCGCCTGCGCTGCCGCGTCGTCGGCCGCGGCCAGCAGCGGCAGGGTCTGCGCATAGGCATCGAACAGCGCCGCATGCGGGTCCTGGCGCGCCAGCAGCCGCAGCAGCAGCTCGTTCAGGTAGAAGCCCGCAAACAGCGCGTCGCCGGCCAGCATCGGCGCGCCGCCGGCCCATTCGGCGCTGCGCAGCGTGTGCACCTCGGTCTCGGCGCCGCTGCGCGCCAAGGCGACCTGCAGCCGCTGGAACGGCAGCAGCACGCCGCGCAGCTGCGAGTAAGGCCGCTTGGCCCCCTTGGCGGCCACGGCCAGCCGGCCGCGCTCGCGCGTGAACAGGTCGAGGATGACGCTGGTCTCGCTCCAGTCGTAGCGGTGCAGCACGTAGGCCGCCAGCGGCCTCATTGGCGCCCCTCGCCCGAGGGGAACGACGGCCGCGGCTCCATGCCCGCCTGCGCGAGCAGGGACGGCCTGAGTGCCGGCCCCGTCCTGGGGTCGGCGCGGGCCGGCTTGGGGCGGCCCGGCGCTCGGCCCACGCCGCGCTTCATTCGTAGCCGTAGCTGCGCAGGTGCGCCTCGTCGTCGGCCCAGCCCGAGCGCACCTTGACCCACAGCTGCAGGAAGACCTTGGCGCCGAGCAGCCGCTCGAGCTCCTGCCGCGCTTCGGTGCCGATGCGCTTGAGCCGCTCGCCGCCGGCGCCGACCACCATGCCCTTGTGGGCGTCGCGTTCGACCACGATGGTCGCGTCGATGCGGCACAGCGGCCGCCGCGCCCGGCCGCCCGAGGCGGCCGCGCTCCCCTCAGGGGACGGCTGCGGCAGCGCCGCAGCCTGGGGGTCGTCGGTTCCGCCTTGCTCCTCGAACCTGTCGACGACCACGGTGCAGCTGTAGGGCAGCTCGTCGCCGGTCAGGCGGAACAGCTTCTCGCGCACGATCTCGCCGGCGAGAAAACGTTCGCTGCGGTCGGTCAGCGCGTCCGCCTCGTGCAACCACGGCCCTTCGGGCAGGTAGGGGGCGAGGATCTTCAGCAAGCGCTGCACGTCGGCCTCCTTGCGCGCCGACAGCAGCACGAACTCGGCGAAGGCGTGGCGCTGCTGCATGCCTTGCAGCCAGGGCAGCATGTCGTTGCGGCGCTTGACCGCATCGAGCTTGTTGGCCACCAGCAGCACCGGCTTGTCCGGCGGCAGCAGCGCCAGCACCTTGGCGTCGTCCAGGCCGAAGCGGCCGGCCTCGACCACGAACAGCACCACGTCCACGTCGCCCAGCGACGCCAGCACGGTGCGGTTCAGCGTGCGGTGCAGCGCGCCGCCGTGTTGGGTCTGGAAGCCCGGGGTATCGACGAAGACGAACTGCGCCGGCCCCAGCGTGCGCATGCCGGTGATGCGGTGGCGCGTGGTCTGCGCCTTGCGCGAGGTGATGCTGACCTTCTGGCCGACCAGCGCGTTGAGCAGAGTCGACTTGCCGACGTTGGGCCGCCCGACGATGGCCACCAGGCCGCAGCGCGGGCCGCCGGCCGTCTCGGCTTCGAGCGGCCGCGGCGCCGGGCCGGGCCCGCCGGGCGCGGTGGTCACGATCGCAACGGGCCGTCGGGCCGGTCGCTGAGCTCGAGCAGGTCGAGCATGCGCCGCGCCGCCTGCTGTTCGGCAGCGCGGCGCGAGCGGCCTTCGCCGTGCTCGACCAGCGCCAGCGCGGGCACCGCGCATTCGACGTCGAAGGTCTGCGCGTGCGCCTGGCCGCGCGTGGCGACGATGCGGTACGACGGCACCGCCAGGCGCCGCGCCTGCAGCCATTCCTGCAGCTCGGTCTTCGCGTCCTTGCTCCAGTTGTCGATCTCGGTGCCGTCGATCAGCTCGCCGAACAGCTTTCGCACCAGCCGATGCGCGGCATCGAAGCCGCCATCGACGAAGGTGGCGCCGATCACGGCCTCGAGCGCGTCGGCCAGGATCGACGCCCGCTGCGCACCGCCGGCGCGCGCCTCGGCCTCGGACAGCCGCAGCACCGGCGGCAGGTTCACCGCCAGCGCGGCGCGATGCAGGCTTTCCTCGCGCACCAGGTGGGCGCGCACCCGCGTCAGGTCGCCTTCGTCGGAGCCGGCGAAGCGCTGGTACAGCAGCATCGACACCGCCAGGTTCAGCACCGCGTCGCCGAGGAACTCCAGCCGCTCGTTGTGCCCCGCGCCGAAGCTGCGGTGCGTGAGCGCACGCCGCAACAGCGCGCCTTGCGCGAAGCTGTATCCCAGGCGCTGCTGCAGCGCTTCCAGCGCGGGTTCGGTCATAGGGGCGAAGCTTACTTCGATTGCCCCTTGTACTTCACCAGCAGGTACACCGGCTCGACCAGCGGGATCTCCTTGTCGTAGGCAAAGCGGATCACCAGCTTGTCGTGCTCCTTGGTGACCTCGAGGTCCTTGCCCGACAGCGACGTGATCGAGTATTCTATGTCCTTTTGCTTGTCGAAGGCGCGGCGCACCTCGCCCACGGTGGGTGGCGCTTCGGAGGCGACGCGGTCGACCGCGCGCTGCACCGTCAGGTACTCGTTGACGGTGGGCAGCACCCGCACCGCGAGGTAGCCGATGAATCCCACGATGATGGCCCAGGCCATCAGCCCGATCAGGCTCAAGCCGCGCTGCGCGCGCGGCCGTGACGCCACCGTCCTTTGCGACATCTGCACCTTTCGCCGGCCCGCCCGGCGCCGCATCAGTTGAAGGCCCCGATGCGGCCCAGGTTGCCGAAATTCATCCACACGAAAAAGGCCTTGCCGACGATGTTCTCGTCGGGCACGAAGCCCCAGAAGCGTGAGTCCTGCGAGTTGTCGCGGTTGTCGCCCATCATGAAATAGTGCCCCGGCGGCACCT
>CAYZGL010000203.1:0-7710 GCA_964477985.1 uncultured Rubrivivax sp.
TGCCGGGGCGGCGCGCGACGAATTCGTAGACGAAGGTCTTGCCCGGCGGGATGCCGGGCTGCGTCAGGCCGGTGACGCCGTCCATGCCGTTGGGCAGGCGCTGGCCGTGCCAGTGGATGCTGGTCACCTCGGGCAGCCGGTTGGTGACGAAGATGCGCACGCGGTCGCCTTCGACCACCTCGATCGTCGGCCCCGGGCTTTGGCCGTTGTAGCCCCACAGGTGCGCCTCGAAGCCGGGCGTCATCTCGCGCACCACGGGTTCGGCGACGAGGTGGAACTCCTTGACGCCCTGGTTCATGCGCCAGGGCAGGGTCCAGCCGTTCAGCGTGACCACCGGCTGGTAGGGCCGGCCGCTGTTGGGCAGCAGCGGCGGCATGGTGTCGGGCAGGGTCTGGATCACCGGCTCGGGCAGCCCGGCCAGCGCCACCTTGCTGACGGCTGCGGCCGAGGCGGCGGCGGTGATGGCACCGGCGCCAGTGATGAGTTTGCGTCGGGAAAGCATCGGGTTGTCCTCGAGCGATTCGGTGCCCGGGTCAGTGACCCGGGGCGGCTTCGGCACTGGCCGCCGGGCCTGCGGCCAAGGCCAGGCTGGGCTTGCCGAGCAGCGCCATGTCCAGCTCGGCCTGCGCGATCCAGAAGTCGCGCAGCGCCTCGATGCTGGCGTTGACGCTGGCGATCTGCGCGCGCGCGTCGGCCAGCAGTTCGAACACGCCGATCAGCATGCCGTTGTAGCGCAGCAGGTTCTCCTCGGCGATGCGCTTTCGCAGCGGCACGATCTGCTCGCGGTGGTGGCGCGCGATGTCCCAGGCCGAGCGGTAGCCGGCGTAGGCCTCGCGCACTTCGGAGCGCGCGTCGATCGCGGTCTGCGCGGCGCGGTCCAGCGCCTGCCTGTAGATCGCTTCGGCCTTGGCCACGCGCGCGTCGCCCCAGTCGAACAGCGGCAGCTGCAAGCCGATCTCGAAGCCGCGCTGCGACGGCGCGTCGTCGAAGGTGTTGTAGATGGCGCCGACCTCGAGCACGTCGATGAAGCGGGTGCTGCGTGTGAGCCCCAGGTTCTTCGCCGTCTGCTCGGCGGCGAGTTTGGCGCCGCGCACGTCGAGCCGCTGTTCGATGGCAAGCCGCTCGATGTCGGGCAGCTCCACCGCCGCCTTGGGCAGGTCGGGCAGGCGTGGCGGCAGCGTGAACTGCGCTTGCGCGCCCCACAGCCCGAGCAGCCGGGTCAGGCGTTCGCGCGTGGCGCGCTGTGCCTGCTCGGCGCGTGCCAGGTTCAGCACCGCGTCGGCGTAGAAACCCTGTTCGCGCGCGCGCTGCAGCTTGTTGAAGTTGCCCACCTGCTGCATGCGCCGCGCCAGTTCGGCACTCGCCTCGGCGGCCGACATCACCTGGCGCAGGTAACGCACGCTCTCTTCGGCGGCCAGCGCGTTGAAGTAGGCCTTGCGCGCTTCGGCGGCGAGCGACAGCATCTGCAGCGACACCTGCAGCTGCGTGCGCTCGAAGCGGCGCGACTCGACTTCGACGACGAGCGGCATCGCGATCAGGCGTGCCAGGTTGACTGCCAGCAGCCATTCGATCTCGACTTCGCTGCCTTGGGTCTTGCGCGCGAAGGCGACGCCCGGGTTGGGCAGCCGCCCGGCTTGCACCAGGTCGGCCTCGGCGATGCCGAGTTCCTGGTATCCGGCCTGCAGGCCGCGGTTGTTCAGCAGCGCGATCTGCACCGCGTCGTCCACCGACAGCGGCTTGGCGAGCAGCTCGTGCACGCGTTGGTCGATGGCGCCGCGCTCGGCCTCGGATCGCGCCCAGTGCAGCTCCTTGCCGAGCCGGTCCTTGGCGGTCTGCTGCACCGGCGCGAAACCGCCGTCGGGGCTGAAGGAAGCACAGCCGCCGAGCACGGCGGCAGCCGTCAACACGGCCGCCAGGCGAGCGCGCGGCTGCTGCGCGCGGCCGCTGCCGGCGCGAACGCTCGTCGCGGGCCTCATGGCGCCTCGTGCCCGCCGTGCCCCGGCGGCATCGGCCGGGTGCCGCCGGGGCTGCCGGGGCCGCTCGAGGTGGGTGCTGGGGGCGATGTCGGCGAGGCCGGCGAGGCCGGCGCCGCAGCGCCCGACGGTTGGGCCCCGGGCTGCTGCGCCTCGCGTGCGTACACGCGCCAGCCGCCGATGCGCGCCACCGCCTCGTTGGCTTCGCGCCACGACACGGGGTTGTCGTCACCGAAAGCACGGAAGCGTGCGAAGGCCGAGCGGTAGTGCGGCGCGGGCACGACGGCCTTGGCGTCGAGCGGGTCGGGCCGGGCGGCCGGGCGCGTGGCGTGGGCCGAAGCGGCGTCTTGCGCTTGCGCGGCGGCGGCCGAGCTGCAAACCAGGGTGCACACGAGCCAGCGCGAAAGAGTGTCGGACATGCGGTGCTTGTGTCGAAGCCGATGAACCCGATGCCGAACGTGCCGCAGCGGGAAGAGGCCAGGCCGGGCTGCGGCCTCGCCGGTGGCGGCACGCCCACGGCGTGCCTGCCGGTCTAGGCGAGGACGGCTCGAGGCGGGCGTTCGGGGCCGCCGTCGACGTAGGGCGCCACCTTGGGTGCCAGCGGCGCGAAGTGCGAACCTGCCGCCTCGGGCACGGGCAGCTCGAGCAACGGCTCGTGGATCGCCGCCGGCGAACAGCAGGCGGCGCAGACGCTGCATTGGTGCGGCTGGGCAGCGGCGATGCCGTCGGACGCCGCCGCTGCGTCGCCCGGCGCCTCGGCATGGCCGTGCGCGCCGGCAGGCACCGCGAGCCCGTGCTCGCGGTGCGAGACCTGCGATGGGGCAGCCACCGTGGCCAACGCGTCCGCCGTGTTCACTGCGGCCACGTCAACAAGCTCGTGCTGCTGCACCCCGCACAAGACCATGGCCGCAGCCGCGGCGCCCTGCAGGGGCAGCGCGAAGGCCAGCAGCCAGATCAGCAGCGCGCGAACCATTTCTTCAGTCTAGTGCAGTGTTCGACGCGGTGCGGCACATGAAACCGCGTCTTTGCCGCCCTGGCGTCGTTGCAAATCCTCGCGATACCCGCGGGTATCGCTGTGGTTTGCGCCCAGCCAGGACGACAAATCCATCGGTCTTCCCAAGTGCCGCACCGCGTCGAACACTGCACCAGCCCAGCCGTTTGCAGCGCTCAGCGGCCGGCACGCCCGCCGTGGCGCTGCCGCGGCGACGGCAGCGGTGCGGCCGCGGCCAGTTCGTCCAGGATCGGGCACTCGGGCCGCTCGTCGCCATGGCAGCAATGCACCAGGTGCTCGAGCGTGCTTTTCATCGCCTGCAACTCCTGTACCTTGTGCTCGAGCACCGCGATGTGCTGTTCGGCCAGCGCCTTGACCTGCCGGCTGGGCCGCCGCCGGTCGCGCCACAGGTTCAGCAACTCGCCGATCTCGTGGATCGAGAAACCCAGGTCGCGCGCGCGGCGGATGAAGCGCAGCGTGTGCACCTCGGTGTCGCCGTACTGCCGGTAGCCCGAGCCCGTGCGCTTGGCCGCGGGCAACAGGCCCACGCTCTCGTAGTGCCGGATCATCTTGGCCGAAACCCCCGAGGCCGCGGCGGCCTGGCCGATGTGGATCGCTTCCATGGCCGGCATGCTAGACCCTGCCATCGTGGCAATGTCAAGCGCTGCGCCGCAGCGCGGCGGCCCGTGTGCGGTTCAGAAGCCGTCGCTGCCTTCGCTGTCCTCGTACAGCATGTACGGCCCGGTGCCGCTGTGCTCGGCCTTGGACGCGGCGACGAAGCTGCCGCTGTGCACGTCGAACACGTGCACCTCGCCGTCCTCGATGACGTAGTGCCAGCCGTGCAGCGTCAGTTCGCCGGCTTCGACGCGTTCGCGCACCATCGGGTAGCCCATCAGCCGCTCGAGCTGCAGCACCACCGCGCGCTGCTCGGTGCGGCGCAGCGCCTCGGGGCCGAGCTGCACCGGCAGCACGGCCTCGCGGCCGAGTTCCAGCCAGGCGGCAAGGTTGGTCGCCTGCGGCGGCGCGCCTTCGTACAGCGCGCGGATGCCGCCGCAGTGGCTGTGGCCGCACACCACGATGCGCGACACCTTCAGGTTCAACACCGCGAATTCGATCGCTGCGGCCGTGCCGTGGTAGCCGGCCGAGCCATCGTGCGGCGGCACGAAGGCGCCGACGTTGCGCACCAGGAACAGCTCGCCGGGGCCGGTGCCGGTGAGCAAGTAGGGCACCAGCCTCGAATCCGAGCAGCCGATGAACAGGATCGTCGGGTGCTGCCCGTCCTTGACCAGTGCCTCGAAGGTGTCCTGCACGCCGGGAAAGGTGTGCTCGCGAAAGCGCCGCAGCCGCTCGAGCAGGTCGTCGGCAGGCATGGCCGGGTCAGCTCAAGTGCACCGGCTCGCCCGCGCGGTTGAAAGGCAGCAGGCCCTGCAAGCGGCCGGCCTTGACCGACTCGACCATGCGCTGCAGCGCCGCGTCGGTGTCGGCGTCGGACGGCGCTCGGCCGCTGCGGCCGGACAGCGCCGCGGTGAAGACGATGGCCCAGGGTGGGCCGGCGCGGGCCGCTTCGGCGCACAGCGCATCGAAGCCGGCCAGATCGAGCGCGGCCTTGTCCACGCACATCAGCGGCGCGAGTTCGCCGCCTTCACCGGCCGCGAACTGCGCGCGCTGCTCGGCGCTGGCGCCGGCCGGCAGTTCGGCGCCGGCAAAGACGAACAGCAGCCGCTGCGGCTGGGCTTGTTGCCGCGCCGCGCGCAGCAGGTCGTCGAAGCTTTCGATGTTCATCGGCTCGGCTGCGCGGCTACTGCACCAGCGGCGTGTCGGCGCTGTCCAGCACCACGCCTTCGACCTTGGCCTGGCCGGCCAGCAATTGCAGGTACTGGCGCAGCGCGCTGACGAAGCTGTGCTGGCGCAGCGCCAGCGCCACCGCGCCGCGCACCGTCTCGAAGAGCGGCGTGCGGCCGGCCTCGCGCGCCAGCACCTGCACCACGTGCAGCCCGAAGCGGCTGTGCACCAGCCGCGGCAGCACGCCGATCTCGGGGCCGGCGAAGATTTCGCGCGCGAATTCGCTGGCGCAGTCCTCGCGCGTGAGCCAGCCCAGCGCGCCGCCGTCGGCGCCCGACGGGCAGTTCGACAGCTCGGCCGCCAGCGCCGGGAAGCGGTCGGCCTCGCCGTCGCGGTGGCAGCGCAGCTCGAGCAGTGCGGCTTCCGCGCGATCGCGCAGCCGGCGCACGTCCACGCCGGGCGTCACCGCGAACAGCACGTGGCGTACCTGGGCGCGGTCGCCGCTGCGGTAGCGTGCCGGGTGTGCGTCGAAGTGGCGGCGGCAGGCCTCGTCGGAAGGTTCGGGCACGTCCAGCTGCGCGGCCAGCAGCGCTTCGATGGCCGCGCTGGCGGCTTCGCTGGTGGCGCCGTCCAGGCCGGGGGCATCGTCGGCGGCGAGCAGGCCGGCGCGCATCGCCTGCTGGCGCAGCAGCTCGGTGCAGGCGCGCTGGCGCAGGCTGTCGGCGTCGAGCGCGTCGCCGGCGGCGTGCAGCGGCACACCGTTGATGCGCGCGGCCGCGGGGCTGAGTGTGGTGTCCATGGCCGCGCTCAACCGCGCACCGGCGGCGTGTTGTGGCCGGGCGGCAGGTTCAGCCGCCGTGCGCGCACCACCTGGTAGGGCCTGAACAGGTAGGCCACCGAGGCGAAACCGCTCCACACGTGCACCAGCCGGCTGAAGGGGAACAGCAGGAAGATGGTCATGCCCAGCAGCATGTGAGTCAGGTACGGCCAGGCGATGCCGCGCAGCATCTCGGCGTGGGGGCGGAAGGTGGCGATGCCTTGCAGGTAGTCGGCCAGCACGATCATGGTGCCGGCGTCGGCGCGGTGCGCCCACGAGAAGGGCAGCGTGACGATGCCCAGCGTCAGCTGCAGCCACAGGATGATCAGGATCGCCAGGTCGGTGCGGTGGCTGGTCAGGCGGACGCGCGGGTCGAAGATGCGCCGGTGCAGCAGCAGCGTCAGCCCGATGAAGCAGATCACCGCGGCGATGCCGCCGGCGACGATCGCCACCACCTGCTTGTGCGGCGCGCTGATGAAGGGCTCGTACAGCCAGTGCGGCGTGAGCTGGCCGAACAGGTGGCCGAAGAACAGGAACAGGATGCCGGCGTGGAACATGTTGCTGCCCCAGCGCAGCTGGCCGGCGCGCAGCAGCTGCGACGAGTCGCTCTTCCAGGTGTACTGGTCGCGGTCGAAGCGCGCCAGGCTGCCCATCATGAAGAAGGCCAGGCAGAAGTACGGGTAGACGTTGAAGGCGAAGCTGAAGAGGAAGTCGTTCAGGCTGTTCATGGACGCGCTCCTGCGGCGGTGCCGGCTGTCTTGCGTTGGATCTGGATCGGCTGCGGCTGGTCCGCTCGGCCCTGCCCGGCGACGCTGCAGCCGTCGAAGGCCGCGGGCTCGGCCCAGCTGTCGTCGATCGGCGCTTCGTCGGGCAGCGCGACGGCGGCGGCCTTCTCGCCGGCCAGCTCGATCAGCGCGCCCAGCACGCTGGCGTAGCGGCTGCCGCGCTGGCGCAGCGCGCTGAAGACGACGTTGAGGATGTGCGCCATCTCGGCGAGGAACTCGCGTGCCTCGCGCGGCGGCTGGGTCGACGCGTATTCCAGCACCACCGGCAGGTGGTCGGGCATCTCGCCGTCCGCCAGGTACAGGCCGGCCTTCTCGAAGGTCTGCGCCAGGTCGATCATCGCCGGGCCGCGGTCGCGCGAGTCGCCGTGCACGTGCTCGAACAGGTGCAGGCTGGTGCGCCGGCCGCTGTCGAACAGCTGCACGTAGTCGGCCTCGGCGTCGAGCGCATCCTGCGCGGCGATGCTGTCGATCAGCGCGCCGACCTCGGCGCTGCGCTCGGGCGTCAGCGCGGCCTCGGCGCGCAGCGCCAGGCGCAGCTCGTCCAGGTGCGCGCGCAGCTCGGCGTCGGGGTAGCCGAGCAGGCGCGCCAGCGCGCGCAGGCTGCGGCTCATCGGTTTGGGCGTCTTCATCTTCAGACCTCGGCCTTGATCGGGATGGTGCGCTTCTTCTCGCTGCCGAACAGGCTGGTCTCGCCGACGCCTTCGGAGCAGCCGTTGCCGAAGCTGAAGCCGCAGCCGCCGCGCACGTTGAAGGCGTTCTCGGCGTACTCGCGGTGCGTGGTGGGGATGACGAAGCGGTCCTCGTAGTTGGCGATCGCCATCACGTGGTACATGTCGTGCACCTGGTCTTCGGTCAGGCCCACCTGCTGCAGCACCTCGAGGTTGGTCTTGCCTTCGACGTGCTTGTCGCGCTGGTAGGCGCGCATCGCCAGCATGCGCTCGAGTGCGCGTTCCACCGGCACGGTGTCGCCGGCGGTGAGCATGTTGGCCAGATACGCGACCGGGATGCGCAGCTGCTTGACGTCGGGGATCTGGCCGTTGCTGCCCAGTTGCCCGGCGTTGGCCGCGGCGCTGATCGGCGACAGCGGCGGCACGTACCACACCATCGGCAGCGTGCGGTATTCGGGGTGCAGCGGCAGCGCCACCTTCCACTCCATTGCCATCTTCCACACCGGGCTCTTGCGCGCGCCTTCCAGCCAGGCCTCGGGGATGCCGTCGGCGCGCGCCTGCGCGATCACCTTGGGGTCGTTCGGGTCGAGGAAGATGTCGCATTGCGCCTGGTACAGGTCGCGGTCGCGTTCGACGCTGGCCGCTTCCTGGATGCGGTCGGCGTCGTACAGCAGCACGCCCAGGTAGCGGATGC
>CAYZGL010000204.1:0-7681 GCA_964477985.1 uncultured Rubrivivax sp.
CCGGACACCGGACGTGGGGGGCGGGGAGAGTCGCTCATGGGGCCTCGGTCTCGCGTGTGAAACGTCGCGCCTGCCCGCTGGCGGGCGCATGGTCGCGATTTTATGAGGCTGGGTGTCCGCGTGGGGCTTGTCCGGTGATTCGCACCACCGGATCCCGGCCGGGCCTGCCGCCGATGGCGCGCGTGCTGCAAAAACCCGTGAGCACCGCGCCCATGCCCCGCAAAGCCCGCCGCAGCGGTGCGCAAAACGCTTGCCAGAGTGGGCAGGGCCGTTACAAAATACTGTATAAATAACCAGTTAATCATGCCTGCTTTCGCCCTTGATCCGTCCCTGGCTCCCGACTCATCCCGCGTCGGCGGGGCGGGCGCGCGTGGTGCCTCCACATGGTCAGGTCGGCTGGGGGCGATGGCGCCGGCCGGGGTGTGGACGGCCGATGCCTTGCACGACAGCGGGACGCCGGCTGTGTCCACCGGTCACGCCGTGCTGGATGCCCAGCTGCCCGGCGGCGGCTGGCCGCTGGGCACGCTGGTCGAGCTGCTGCCCGCCGCCGGCAGCGTGCCGCTGTGGCCGCTGCTGCTGCCGGCGCTGGCGGCGCACCGGGCGGGGCAGGGCACGGTGGTGCTGGCGGGGGCGCCGCAGTCGCCACGGCCGGCAGCCGGTTGGCAGCCCGGCCTGCCGGCGCTGGCGGCGGCCGGCCTGCCCCCGGCGCGGCTGCTGTGGGTGCCGGGCGCATCGGCCGCTGACCGCCTGTGGGCGACCGAGCAGGCGCTGCGCTGCGCCGACGTCGCCGGCGTGCTGGCCTGGCTGCCGCAGGCACGTCCAGCCGATCTGCGGCGGCTGCAGCTGGCCGCGGCCAAGGGCGGCGACGGCCTGCTGTTCGTGCTGCGGCCAGCGCCGGCGGCGCGCGCGGCCTCGCCCGCGCCGCTGCGCCTGCGGCTGGACGTTGGCGCGGCGGGCGACGCCCTGGTGGTCGACATCGTCAAGCGGCGCGGGCCGTCGCTGGCCGCGCCGCTGCACCTGCCGGCGCAGTCGCCCTCCATGCGTGCGCTGCTGGCGGCCGGCGCGGCGCGGGGCCGCACCGGGCAGGCGCGGCAAGGCGCGCGGGTGCTGCCGTTCGCGGTGCGATCGGGCGGGGCGCAGGCGGGCGACGCTGCCGCGCGCGAGGTGGTCCATGCAGTGGATCGCGTTGCAGTGGCCGCCTGAGGCGGCGCCGGCCCCATGTCCCGCCACCGTGGCCACCACCACCACAGCGGAACAGGAGCCCCGGCGCGCGCCCGATGAAGCGCTGGGATGGTGGGCGTTGCAGTTCACCCCGCGCGTGGCGCGGGTGGACGAGGCGCTGCTGCTGGAGGTGTCCGCCAGCCTGCGCCTGTGGGGCGGGCTGCGCGCGCTGGCGCAGCGCATCGAGGCAGAAAATCCGGCTCCACCGCTGATCTGGCAAGCGCCAGCAGCTATTGGTTTGGTAGCTTTGGCGCAGCTGCGCCTGCGTGCCACCGGGCAGGCGTTGCCACCACCGTCGGCGCTGCCCGAGGCGCTGCCGCTGGAGGCGCTGTCCGCCGCGCGAGCGCACCTGCCGTTGCTGGCGCGCCTGGGCTGCCGCAGCTGGGGCCAGGCGCACGCCTTGCCGCGTGCCGGGCTGGTGCGCCGCTGCGGGCCGCAGTTGCGCGCGGCGCTGGACGTCGCCTTTGGCCTGGTGCCTGAAAGCTACCCGTGGCTCACGGCGCCCGAACGCTTCGACCAGTCGTTGGATTTGCACACCCACGTCGACAACGCGCCCGCCCTGCTGTGGGCCGCCGCGCGCCTGCTCACCGCCCTGCAGCACTGGCTGCGCGCGCGCCAGCTCGGCGTGCTGGCGCTGGAATTGGCGTGGACGCTGGACTTGAAACGCCTTCATGGCCAGCCGCTGCCGCCCGGGCAGACGCTGGTGGTGCGCACCGCCCAGCCGGCCCAGGCCATGGAGCACCTGCGCCGCCTGCTGGCTGAGCGGCTGGCCCGCGTGCAGCTGCTGGCGCCGGCCGTGCAGCTGCGCCTGCGGGCGCTTCAGACCGCGCCCTGGCAGCTCGCCAGCCACAGCCTGCTGCCCGAAGAGCGGCGCGCGGGCGATCCGCTGCACATGTTCATCGAGCGCGTCAGCGCCCGCCTGGGGCCGGGGCAGGTGCTGGCGGCCGAGCCCGTGGCCGACCACCGGCCCGAGCAGCGTCAGCGCTGGCGGCCGGCGCAGCAGGCGCCGCGGCACAGGGCGCCGGCGACCGAGCCCGGCTGGGCCGACGCGCTGGCGCCCAGCTGGCTTTTCCCCGAGCCGCTGCCGCTGGCCGAGCAGGGCGGCCGGCCGCTCTACCGCGGCCCGCTGCAGCTGGTGGCCGGGCCGCGCCGCATCGAGGCGGGGTGGTGGCCGACCGGCGATGAACCGTCGCCCGCTGCGGCCCGAAAGCAGGAAGGCGATCCATCCATTGCCAACAAGACCCGTGCCGACAGCGAAGCGGTGCCGCTGGATGGCAGCAGTCCTGCCGCGCGGGATTACTACGTCGCCCGCAACCCGGCGGCCGAGCTGCTGTGGGTGTTTCGCGAGCGGCCCACGGCGCGGCAGCCGCAGGCCGCGCCGCGCTGGTTTTTGCACGGCCTGTATGCCTGAACCCGGCCACCGCCATGCCCGAGCCCAGCCGAAAACAGCTTGAGGCGCAGGCCGAGGCCGCTGCGCGCGCGACGCGCGTGCGGCGCTTGCCGCGCCGGCCAGGGGCGCGTCCCGCACCGCTGCCGTCGCCGTCCTACGCGGAGCTGCACTGTCTGTCGCACTTCAGCTTCCAGCGCGGCGCCAGCAGCCCCGAGGAGCTGGTGCGCCGGGCCTGGGCGCTGGGCTACACGGCGCTGGCGATCACCGACGAATGCTCGGTGGCCGGCGCGGTGCGGGCCTGGCAGGCCCTGGCCGATCTGGAGCGCTCGCGGGATACGGCTGTCGAAGACCCCGAACTCGCCGCGCTGCACGCCGCCCGCGCGGCGCTGGGTGTCGCCGCGCCATTGCAGCTCATTCACGGCGCCGAGTTCCGCTTTGACGGCCAGGGCACGCTGGTGGCGCTGGCGCGCGATCTGGCGGGCTGGGGCGAGCTGTGCCAGTTCATCAGCCGCGCGCGGCAGGCGGCGCCCAAGGGTCGCTACGACGCCGGCGCGCCCGCCGTTGCGATGCGCGCGCTGCAAGGCTGCGCGCTGCTCTGGGCGCCCTGGCGAGAGACCCAGAATGCTCTTTATTCGATAGCTTCTTGCGCGCACTGGATGGGCGCCAACGCCGGTTTTGATGTGGAATTCGGCTGGCTGCTGGAGCTGCACGGCGACGCCGACGACGCGCTGTGGCTGGCCGCGCTGCAGCAGGCCAGCCGCGCCAGCGGCCGCCCGCTGGTGGCCGCCGGCGACGTGCAAATGCATGTGCGCGCGCGCAAACGCCTGCACGACGTGCTGTGCGCCATCCGCCTGGGCCGGCCGGTGAATCGCTGCGGCTTCGCGCTGCAACCCAACGCCGAGCGCCACCTGCGCCCGCTCGGCCGGCTCGCGCGCATCTACCCGCCGGACGCGCTGGTGGCCACGCTGGCGCTGGCCGCGCGCTGCCGCTTTCGCCTCGACGAGGTGCGCTACAACTACCCGCGGGAAAGCGTGCTGCCGGGCCTCACGCCCACGCAGACGCTGCGCCGCCACACCATCCTGGGCGCGCACCGGCGCCTGCCGCAGGGCGTGCCGCTGCGCATCTGGCGCTACGTGGCCAAGGAGCTGGCGCTGATCGCCGAGTGCCGCTACGAGATGTTCTTCCTGACCGTGCACGACATCGTGCGCGAGGCGCGAGCCCGCGGCATCCTGTGCCAGGGGCGCGGCTCGGCGGCCAATTCGGTGGTCTGCTGGTGCCTGGGCATCACCGAGGCCGACCCGCGCTTCTCGCACCCGCTGCTCGAGCGCTTCATCAGCCGGGCGCGCCGCCACGAGCCGCCCGACATCGACGTCGACTTCGAGCACGAGCGGCGCGAGGAGGTCATCCAGTACCTCTACGCCAAGTACGGGCGCGAGCGCGCCGCGCTGGCCGCCGCCGTCATCACCTGGCGCACACGCAGCGCGCTGCGGGGCGTCGGCATGGCCCTGGGCGTGGATGCGCGCCTGGTCGACGCCGTGGCCAAGGACCACCACGGCTTCGACGCCCAGGGCGTGGGCGCGCGCCTGGCTGGCCTGGCCGCCGACCTGAATCTGGCGCCATCGCCCGCGCTGATGCGCCTGTGGCTGGAATTGGCGGCCCAGCTCAAGGGCACGCCGCGCCACCTGAGCCAGCACGTCGGCGGCTTCGTGCTCACCGAGACGCCGCTCACCCGCCTGGTGCCGATCGAGCCCGCCAGCATGGACGGGCGCAGCGTGATCCAGTGGGACAAGGACGACCTGGAGGCGCTCGGCCTGCTCAAGGTCGACGTGCTGGCGCTGGGCATGCTGACGGCCATCCGCCGCTGTCTTGATCTGGTGAGCCGCTGGCGCGGCGCGCCGTTCACGCGCGCCGACATCGTGCCCGAAGACGCCGCCACCTACGCCATGGTCCGCCGCGCCGACACGGTGGGCACCTTCCAGATCGAAAGCCGCGCGCAGATGAGCATGCTGCCGCGCCTCAAACCCACCACCTTCTATGACCTGGTGGTGCAGGTCGCCATCGTGCGCCCGGGGCCGATCACCGGCGGCATGGTGCACCCGTACCTCAAGGCACGCGAGCGCGCGCGGCGCGGCCTGCCGATCGAATACGAGCGCTCGCGCCTGGACGTGCCCGGCCAGCCGCCGCGTCTGGCCCGGGCGCTGGGGCGCACGCTGGGCGTGCCGATCTTCCAGGAGCAGGTGATGGAGCTGTCCATGCTCGCCGCCGGCTTCAGCGCCGAGCAGGCCGACCGCCTGCGCCGCGCCATGGCGGCGTGGAAGCGCAAGGGCGGGCTGGAGCCGTTCGAGCGCGCGCTCACCGAAGGCATGCGGGCGCGCGGCTACAGCGCTGATTTCGCGCGCCGCATCTTCGAGCAGATCAAGGGCTTTGGCGAATACGGCTTCCCCGAAAGCCACGCCTACAGCTTTGCCCTGATCGCGTATGAGAGCGCCTGGCTCAAGTGCCACGAGCCCGAGGCCTACCTGGCGGCGCTGCTCAATTCGCAGCCCATGGGCTTTTACGGCCCGGCGCAGCTGGTGCAGGACGCGCGCCGCCATGGCGTGGTGGTGCGGGCGCCGGACGTGGGGGCCAGCGACTGGGATTGCACGCTGCAGGCGGCCGACCCCGCAACACAGCCGTCGCAACCGGCGCACGCGCGTGATGAAGCAGGTGCGGCAGTGGCAGAGGGTGGGCCGCACTGGGTTGCCGCGTCGCCTGCGGCTCCTCGCAATGACGTGGAAAGACAAGCGGCGCCCATGTCCTCACCCAAGGATCGTCCCGCAATGCCGTCATCGCGAGCGGCGCAGCCGCGTGGCGATCCAGCGACGACGCTGATGGCAGAGCCGACGTCATGGATGACCACGCCGCCCACGGCTCCCGGCAGCGACCAGTTACAGACAGCCGTTTTGCCGCGCCCCGCCGTGCGCCTGGGCCTGCGCCTGGTCGCGGGTCTGGCCGAGGCCGCCGCACAGTGCATCGTCGCTGCCCGTGCCGACGCGCCCTTTGTCAGCGTGCAGGATTTGGCGCGTCGCGCCCGGCTCGACGCCCAGGCGCTCGGCCAGCTGGCCGCCGCCGACGCGCTGGCCAGTCTTGCCGGCCACCGCCGCCAGCAGGCGTGGCAGAGCGCGGCATGGCGCCCGATGACCGCGCTGCTGCACGACGCCCCGATCCGCGAAACGCCGCTCTCTCTGCCCGCCGCCCCGGAGGGCGAAGCCATCGTGCACGACTACGCGGCGCTGGGCCTGACGCTGCGCCGCCATCCGCTGGCGCTGCTGCGCCCGCGCCTGGCACGCTGGCACCTGCTGACGGCCGATGAGCTGTCCCAAACGCCCCACGGCCGCACCGTGCGCGCCTGCGGCCTGGTGGTCGGGCGCCAGCGCCCGGTGACGGCGAACGGCACCATCTTCGTCACGCTGGAGGACGAAACCGGCCCCGTCAACGTCATCGTCTGGCCCGGCCTGCGCGAAGACGAGGACCAACGCCACGCCCTGCTGCGCGCGCGCCTGCTGGCGGTGGAGGGCCAGTGGCAGCGCGACGCCAGCAGCGGCAGCGCCGTGCGTCACCTCATCGCCAGCCGCCTGCGCGACCTCACGCCACTGCTGGGCCGGCTGGCCGAGCTCACCACGAGCCGTGACTTTCATTGAGCGGGCAGGGCGCACGCCACCGCGCCACAATGCCGGCGTGTCCACCGATTCCGCCCAGCCCACCGCGCCGCGCCGCCTGTTCACGGCGCTGTTTCCGCCGCCCGAAGCCTGCGCCGCCATCGACGCCGAGCGCCAGCGCTGGGCCGGCCTGCCGCGCCGCCTGCGGCCGCCGCCCGATCGCCTGCACGTGACGCTGCAATTTCACGACCCGGTCACGCCGCCGCAGGCGCAGGCGTGGCAGGCGGCCCTGGCCACGCTGGCCTTCGAGCCGTTCGACATCGCCCTGGTGCGCGCCGAACTGTGGCACGCCCCGCGCGGCACCCTGGCCGTGCTGCGCGCCGCGCCCAGCCCGGCGCTCACCGCCCTGCGACAGCGCACGGCCGAGCTGGCGGCGCAGGCCGGCCTGCCGCCCGAGCGCCGCCCCTGGAAGCCGCACCTGACCGCCCTGCGCCAGGCCGAGCAGGTGCAGACCCGCCCGCTGGCGGCGCCGATCCGCTGGCAGGTCGATCAGGTGGCGCTCATCTGGTCCGACCTGCAGGCCCAGCCGCCGCGCTACCACCGGCTGGGGGCGTTTCCAGGCGGTTGATCGGGCGCCGCGGCTCGACTTGCAGCCCGCAGCGGCAGGCGCCCCTGGCTTCGAACACAATATGAAGGTTTGACCTGCGCCTGGCCTCGCGGTGGCGGTAGTCCAATACACTATCAAATTGTGAGCTGCTTGCGCTTTCCAGGCAAACGACAGAGCCCGAAATCATCATGAACAACGCCACGCCCCCCCAATCCGTCGCCGACATCCGCCAGAGCTTCCTGGACTTCTTTGCCGCCAAGGGCCACGCCGTGGTCGCCTCCAGCCCGCTGGTGCCGGGCAACGACCCGACGCTGATGTTCACCAACAGCGGCATGGTGCAGTTCAAGGACGTGTTTCTGGGCACCGACAAGCGGCCCTACGTGCGCGCCGCCTCGGTGCAGGCCTGCCTGCGCGCCGGCGGCAAGCACAACGACCTGGAGAACGTGGGTTACACCGCGCGCCACCACACCTTCTTCGAGATGCTGGGCAACTGGTCGTTCGGCGACTACTTCAAGCGCGAGTCGATCGAATGGGGCTGGGAGCTGCTGACGCAGGTCTACGGCCTGCCGCCCGAGCGCCTGCTGGCCACCGTCTACCACGAGGACGACGAGGCCTATGACATCTGGACCCAGGTGATCGGCCTGCCGCCCGAGCGGGTGATCCGCATCGGCGACAACAAGGGCGGCAAGTACAAGAGCGACAACTTCTGGATGATGGCCGACACCGGCCCCTGCGGGCCGTGCAGCGAGATCTTCTATGACCACGGCGCGCACATCCCCGGCGGGCCGCCCGGATCGCCCGACGAAGACGGCGATCGCTTCATCG
>CAYZGL010000205.1:0-7629 GCA_964477985.1 uncultured Rubrivivax sp.
GCTGCCGCTGGACGAGGTGTTGACCATCTCGCAGGACGACGTCGACACCGAAAAAGGCAGCCGCTCGCGGCTGACGGTGGGTACGCAGCTGACGCGCGGCGAGATGCTGCATCTGGCGCTGATGTCGTCGGAGAACCGCGCCGCACACGCACTGGGGCGCCATTACCCGGGCGGGCTCGATGCCTTCGTCGCCGCGATGAACGCGAAGGCGAAGCTGCTGGGCATGCAAGACACGCGTTACGTCGAGCCCACGGGCCTGTCGAGCCAGAACCGCTCCAGCGCGATGGACCTGGCCAAGCTGGTCGACGCCGCCTACGTGCACAAGATCATCCGCGAGCTGTCGGTGTCCCGCGAGACGCAGGTCGATGTCGGCAACCGGCAGTTGCAGTTCCGCAGCACCAACGGCCTGGTGCGCAACCCCGATTGGGACATCGGCCTGCAAAAGACCGGCTACATCTCCGAAGCCGGGCGTTGCCTGGTGATGCAGGCGCAATTGGCCGGACGCAAGCTGATCATGGTGCTGCTCGACTCGGCCGGCCGCTACTCGCGCATCGGCGATGCCGAGCGCATCCGCAAGTGGCTGGACCACGCCGCGCTGCCGCCGGCGGCACACGCGGCCGGGCCGCACTACTGATCCCGAGCGCCCAGAGGGGGCGCAAGCACCGGGGTGCGGCGGCGGCGCTCAGCCGCGATGACCCAGCACGGCCGATATCTGCGCCGCAGTGGCCTTGACGCGGTCGAGCCAGGCTTCTTCCATGCGGTCGGCCGGCGCCGAAACCGAAAGCCCGGCGATCAGCTTGTTCTGATCGTCGTAGATGCCGGCGGCCATGCAGCGCACGCCCAGTTCCAGTTCCTCGTCGTCGCGCGCAATGCCCAGGCGGCGCACATTGGCCAGCTCTCTTTCCAGCTGGGCCAGCGAAGTGATGCTGTTGCGCGTGTGGCCGGCCAACCCGGTGCGCGTGACGTAGGCGCGCACCTTGTGGGTGTCGTCCATGGCCAGGAAGAGCTTGCCTACCGACGTCAGATGCAGCGGCGCGCGCGCGCCCACCGCACGCACCACCTGCATGCCCGAATGTTCGCTGTAGGTGCGTTCGATATAGACGATCTCGTCGCCCTGGCGCATCGACAGGTTCACCGGCTGGTGCGTGAGCTTGTGCAATTCGCGCATCGGCCCACTGGCCGCTTCGCGCACGTCCAGCCGGGCCTTGACCAGGTTGCCCAGTTCGAGCAGACGCATGCCCAGGCGGTAGCTGCCGGCGTGCGGCCGGTCGACGAAGCCGCCGAGCGCCAGGTCGTTCAGGATGCGGTGCGCGGTGGACGGGTGCAGGCCCGTTTGCGCGCTGATGTCCTTCAGCGAAACCGGATCCTGATGCGCGGCCAGGACCTCGAACAGCGCGAAGCTGCGCTCCAGCACCTGGATCGCGGGTTTCTGAGACGCCTTGTCCTTCATGCCCCCGATTCTGGCGTGCATCGCCGATTCCTGCATTGCGGGATTGCGAACTGCATACCGGCAGCAAGCGCTCGGTCAACGCATCAACGACGAGCACAGCGCCTGCGCCGCGTCGCGGCCTGAACGCACCGCGCCTTCCAGCGTCGCCGGGTAGGGGCCTGCGACATAGTCGCCCGCCGCCCACAGCCCGGCGGCGATGGCCGCCGGCGGGCGTCGCAGCCCAGGGGTGCAACGGAAGGTGGCGCGCTTGTCGGCTGCCACATGCACGAGCCGTGGCGCGCTGGGCCAGGTGTCGGGTGCAAAGGCCGCGAGCGCCTGGGCGTGGGTGGCTGCCGCGGCAGCCTGCAGGCCGCGTGCGACCCACTCGGCCGCGCCGCTGATGACGAAGGCGAACAGGCCGCTGCGGCCGTTCAGCGCGCCGAGGTCGAACACGAATTGCGCAGGCGAGCGCGCATCGGCGTGCAGCGCCAGCATCGGCAGCGCCAGGCGCGCCCCCGGGCAATGCAGATAGACGGTGACGATCGGCTCGTAACGCAGCGCGGCCGCCTGCCGCGCCCAATCTGCGGCAATGCCGCTGCAAAGGCGCGCCGCTTCGGCTGCGCTGCAGGCCAGCACCACTGCGTCGAAGCGGCGGTCGTCGAGCAGCCAACCGCCGTTGCGCACCAGCTGGTTCACCCGGGACGCGGTGTGCAACGGCACGCCGTGCGCGGCGAGCCAGGCCGCCGCCGGCTGCGGCAGCAGCGTGTCCAGCGGCGCGCACGGCAGCAGCAGGTCCGACGAGCCGGCGCCGCAGAACAGCGCATCGCGCAGCACGCGCAGGAACACCTGTGCGCTGGCCTGCACGGGCGGCGTATTCAGCGCCGCCACGCACAGCGGCTCGATCAGATCGCCGCTCACGCGCTGCGGCAGCCGGCGGCACAGATCGGCCACGCTGAGACCGTCGTCGCAGCGAAAGCGCATCAGCGACCACCGGGCCGCCTCGGCCAGCAGCCGCAGCCGCTCGGCCCAGGTCCAGCCCGGGTGTGCCAGCACCGCACGCACGAAGGCCGGCACCGGCGCGCCGCGGCCCATGCGCAGCCCTTGGCCGTCGGGATACTGCAAGGCCAGCGGCAGCCGCCGCAGCAGCGCCGCGGCATCGGCGCCGACGAGGTTCATCAATTCCAGCGTGGCGCTGTAAGCGCCGATCAGGATGTGCTGCCCGTTGTCCAGTGTGTGCCCTGCGGCCAGCACGCTGCGCGCGCGCCCCCCCGGCCGCGGCGCCATTTCGAACACCTGCACCGCGTGCCCGGCACGCCGTGCATGCACCGCCGCGGCCAGCCCGGCCCAACCGGCGCCGACGACGGCGACGTGCAAGGGCTTCAGCGGCCGCGCCAGTGGGTCCGCCAGGCGATCCACAGCTTGCGCAGTGGTGTCAGCGAGGTGCGCTGGTGCAGCACTCGAAAGCCGTCGGCCTCGATCTCGCGCAGCAGCGTGCGGTAGATGTTCGCCATCATCAGGCCGGGTTTTTGCGCACGGCGATCGGCCTGCGGCAGCAGTGCAAAGGCCTCGTCGTACATGCGGTGCGCGCGCCCGGCCTGGAAGCGCATCAACGCGTCGAAGCGCGGGCTGTAGCCCCACGGCGCTTCGCGCTGAAGGATCTCGTGCGCGGGCACGTCGAAGCGCTGCAACTCGGCCATCGGCAGGTAGATGCGCCCGCGCCGAGCGTCGTCGCCGACGTCGCGAATGATGTTGGTCAGCTGCAGCGCGAGCCCGAGACGGTGCGCGTACTGCGTGGTGCGCGCGTCGGTGCGCCCGAAGATGCCCGCCGCGACTTCGCCCACCACGCCGGCCACCAGATGGCAATAGCGCTGCAGCCCGGCGTAGTCGAGGAAGCGTGTTTGCTGCAGGTCGATCTGGCAGCCTTCGATCACCGCCAGCAGGTGGCCGGGTTCGATCTGGAACGCCGCGGCCATCGGCATCAGCGCCTTCGTCACCGGGTGCGTCGGGCGCCCGGCGAAGGCGGCATGCACCTCCTGGCGCCACCAGGCGAGCTTGGCCGCGGCGACGCCGGCGTCGCTGGTTTCGTCGACCACGTCGTCGACCTCGCGGCAGAACGCGTAGAACGCGGTGATCGCCGCGCGCTTGGGTGCAGGCAGGAACAGGAAGGCGTAGTAGAACGACGAGCCGCTGGCCGCCGCCTT
Organism: uncultured Rubrivivax sp.; assembly: GCA_964477985.1. Taxonomy (GTDB): domain Bacteria; phylum Pseudomonadota; class Gammaproteobacteria; order Burkholderiales; family Burkholderiaceae_C; genus Rubrivivax. Next base: position 3,631 of record CAYZGL010000205.1, read on the forward strand.
GTGCTGCACGTACTGCTGCGGGCTGATCGCCGCTTGGCCGGCAGGCGCTGTCATCATGACATGCGCAGTGCGCGCCACAGCAGCGGCGCCGCGTCGGCGCGGCCCAGCTGCGGCCGCAGGCGGATGCTGGCGTAGTCCATTGCCGCGATTTTCTCAAGAATCCGCAGGCCGCCTTGCACCACCAGGCGCAGCTCCCAGCCCAGCCGCCCCGGCAGCCGCAGCGCCAGCGGCGCGCCTTCGGCCATCAATGCCGCGGCCCACTGCACCAGCTCGCGCACCAGCGCCCGCTGCGGCGCGCGCGCGGACGCATCGTCGCCGTGCAGCAGCAGGCCGGGTGCGCCGATGCCTTGACGGTGCAGATCGCTCAGCGGCACATAGGTGCGCCCGCGCGGCAGGTCCACGCTCAGGTCCTGCCAGAAGTTGATCAGCTGCAGCGCGCTGCAGATCGCGTCCGACTGGCGCAGCGACAGCGCATCGCCGACGCGGTACAGATGCAGCAACAGCCGGCCGACCGGGTTGGCGGAACGGGCGCAGTAGCCGAGCAACTGCGCGCGGTCGGCGTAGAAGGGGTTGCCCACGTCCTGCTCGAAGGCGTCGAGCAGCGCGTGCAGCGGCTCGCCCGGCAGATCGTGCTGCTGCACGGCCTGCGCCAGCGCCGCAAAGACCTGCGGCCAGCGGCCGCTGGCGGGCCGGCCCGCCAGCACCGCGTCGAGATCGCCGCGAAAGGTCCGCAACCGTGCGCGCCTTTGCTGCGGCGTGGCCTGCCCTTCGTCGGCCAGATCGTCTGCGGTGCGCGCAAAACCGTACAGCGCCATCACCGCGGGGCGCAGCGCGGCCGGGCACAGCAGCGAGGCCACCGGGAAATTCTCATAGTGTCGTTCGCTCACGCGCTCATTGTCCACGCCGCGGCCGGCCGGCCGTGCCGCCCGCCGCTAGAATCCGCACTTCGCCGGGTTGCCGCGTGGGAAGCCGTGGCTGGCATGGTCGCCGTCATGCAACCCGGTCGCCGCGCGGGTGGCGAAATGGGTAGACGCACCAGGTTTAGGTCCTGACGCCTTCACCGGCGTGCCGGTTCGAGTCCGGCCCCGCGCACCAGACATTCATCTTCGGAACAAAGTCCCCATCATGGCCGTGAACGTGGAAACCCTCGAGAAGCTGGAGCGCCGCATCACGCTGTCGCTGCCCAGTGCCCAGATCAGCAGCGAAGTCGAGTCGCGTCTGCGCAAGCTGTCGCGCACCGTCAAGGCGGCGGGCTTCCGGCCCGGCAAGGTGCCGATGTCGGTGGTGGCGCAGCGCTACGGCTATTCGGTGCACTACGAGGTCGTGAACGACCATGTGGGCCGCGCCTTCAGCGACGCGGCGACCGAGGCCAAGCTGCGTGTGGCCGGCGCGCCGCGCATCGAGCAGAAGGACGACACGCAGGACGGCCGGATCGTCTTCGATGCCACCTTCGAGGTCTATCCGGAGGTGCAGATCGGCGACCTGTCGGCGGCCGAGATCGAGTCGGCCAGTGCCGAAGTCACCGAGCAGGCGATCGACCGCACCATCGGCATCCTGCGCAAGCAGCGCCGCACCTTCGGCCAGCGCCCGGCAGCCGACGCGGCGCAGGAGGGCGACCGCGTGACGATCGACTTCGAAGGCAAGATCGACGGCGAGCCTTTTGCCGGCGGCAAGGCCGACGCGTTCCAGTTCATCATCGGCGAAGGCCAGATGCTCGAGCAGTTCGACAAGGCCGTGCGCGGCATGAAGGTCGGCGAATCGAAGACCTTCGCGCTGCAGTTTCCGAGCGACTACCACGGCCAGGACGTGGCGGGCAAGGAAGCCGACTTCCGCGTCACCGTCACCAGGATCGAGGCGCAAAAGCTGCCCGACGCCGACGAGGCCTTCGCCAAGACGCTGGGCATTGCCGAGGCCAGTGTGCAGGGCCTGCGCGACAGCGTGGCGAGCAACCTGCAGCGCGAGGTGCGCGTGCGCGTGCTCGCGCGCAACAAGGCGGCGGTCATGGACGCGCTGGTCGCGCAATCGGCGCTGGAACTGCCCAAGGCGCTGGTGAACAGCGAAGTCGAACGCCTGATCGCATCGGCGCGCGAGGACTTGAAGCGGCGCGGCATCAAGGATGCCGACAAGGCGCCGCTGCCGCAGGAGCTGTTCCAGGCGCAGGCCGAGCGCCGCGTGCGCCTCGGGCTGGTGGTGGCCGAGCTGGTGCGCGCCAACAACCTGCAGGCCAAGCCCGAGCAGTTGCAGGCGCACATCGAAGAGATGAGCCAGAGCTACGAAAAGCCGTCCGAGGTGGTGCGCTGGTACCTGAGCGACCGCAACCGCATGGCCGAGGTCGAGGCGCTGGTGGTCGAGAAGAACGTCACCGATTTCGTGCTGTCGCAGGCCAAGGTCACGCCGAAGGTGCTGGCCTTCGATGACCTGATGAACGCCTGAAGCGGGCCGCTGCCGCCCCTGTGGCCCCGCCGATCCCGAACCTTCCGCGAGAACTGGCATGAGCGTTTCCGACACCGTCGGCCTGGGCATGGTGCCCATCGTGATCGAGCAGTCCGGCCGCGGCGAGCGTGCCTACGACATCTACAGCCGCCTGCTGCGCGAGCGCGTCATCTTCCTGGTCGGCCCCGTCAACGACCAGAGCGCCAACCTGGTGGTGGCGCAGCTGCTGTTCCTGGAAAGCGAGAATCCCGACAAGGACATCTCGCTGTACATCAACTCGCCGGGCGGCAGCGTCAGTGCCGGGCTGTCGATCTACGACACGATGAACTTCATCAAGCCCGACGTGTCCACGCTGTGCATGGGCATGGCCGCGAGCATGGGTTCGTTCCTGCTGATGGCCGGTGCCAAGGGCAAGCGCAACGCGCTGCCCAACTCGCGCATCATGATGCACCAGCCTTCGGGCGGCGCGCAGGGCCAGGCCAGCGACATCGAGATCCAGGCGCGCGAGATCCTGAAGACGCGCGAGCAGCTCAACCGCATCTATGCCGAACGCACCGGCCAGCCGCTGGAGCGCATCGCCGCCGACATGGAGCGCGACCGCTGGATGTCGCCGACCGAGGCGGTCGACTACGGCCTGATCGACAAGGTGATCGAACGCCGCGGTTGAGCCCGGCGCCGGCGGCTGCAGGGCCGCCGCAGCGTCGCGAAAAGGGCGGTTTTTCGTGGCGGGTGTGCGCCGCATGCTTGGACTATCATGGCCGGCGTCGCATCGTTTCCTCAGCTCCAGCCAAAGAAAATCCATGGCCGACAAGAAGGGCTCCCCCGGCGAGAAGGTTCTGTACTGCTCCTTTTGCGGCAAGAGCCAGCATGAGGTGAAGAAGCTCATCGCCGGCCCGTCGGTGTTCATCTGCGACGAGTGCATCGAGCTGTGCAACGACATCATCCGCGATGAGATCCCGAACGAGGGCGGGGGGAGCAAGGCCTCCAAGTCCGAGTTGCCCATCCCCAGCGAGATCAAGGTCAGCCTCGACGCCTATGTGATCGGCCAGGAGGTGGCCAAACGCACGCTGTCGGTGGCGGTCTACAACCACTACAAGCGGCTCAAGCACGCCGGAGGTGCGAAGGACGAGGTCGAGCTGACCAAGAGCAACATCCTGCTGATCGGCCCCACCGGCTCGGGCAAGACGCTGCTGGCGCAGACGCTGGCCAAGCTGCTCAACGTGCCCTTCGTGATCGCCGATGCGACCACGCTGACCGAAGCCGGCTACGTCGGCGAGGACGTCGAGAACATCATCCAGAAGCTGCTGCAGAACTGCAACTACGACGTCGAGCGCGCGCAGCGCGGCATCGTCTACATCGACGAGATCGACAAGATCAGCCGCAAGAGCGACAACCCGTCGATCACCCGCGACGTCTCGGGCGAAGGCGTGCAGCAGGCGTTGCTCAAGCTGATCGAGGGCACCATGGCCAGCGTGCCACCGCAAGGCGGTCGCAAGCATCCGAACCAGGATTTCCTGCAGATCGACACCACCAACATCCTGTTCATCTGCGGCGGCGCCTTCGACG
>CAYZGL010000206.1:0-7600 GCA_964477985.1 uncultured Rubrivivax sp.
ATCGGCATCGGCATCGGCATCGGCATCGGCATCGGCATCGGCATCGGCATCGGCAACGCATGGTGCCGCGGCAGCGGCGTTGCCGTGCACTGCCGCCAAGGCCTGCCCGGCCAGCGCATCGAGCTGCCGCTGCAACGCCGCCAGCTGCTGGTCGTGCTGCTCGACTTCGGCGATGCGCTGCTCGAGTTCGCCTGACGCGGCCTGGATGCGCTGCAGGCCCTCGCGCCGGCGCGCGAAGGCGTCGCGCCGCTCGCGCAACTGCTGCTCGATCTGCGTGGACGCGCCCTTGTTCCACAGCTCGATCTCGCCGGCCGCGCTTTCGAACACCACACGCAGCTTGGACAGCAGCATGCGATGGAACTGCTCGTTGTAGGCGGCGCTGGCCAGCCGCCACGACTGCGCCGCCGACAGGTGGCGCGCGTAGCTGCGCTCGATCAGCCCCAGCTCGTCGGCGTGGCGCTGCAGCGGCGCCGGCGGCGTCAGCGCGAAGGCAAAACCGAACTCGGCGTTCAACTGGCGAAAGCCGGCGTCGAGCATGTCGCGGATCTCGTCGGCCTGGCGCGCGGCGCCGTGCAGCGCCGCACGCAGCCGCGTGCACAGCAGCGCAAAGGGTTTGCGCGCACCCAGGTGCAGCGGCGTGGCGGCCATCGCCGCGCGCATCGCCGCGAGTTCGCTGCGCAAGGCTTCGCTGCTCAGCGCGCCGAGTAGGGCCTGCAGCTGGCGCTGGTGCACCGCCCGCAGTGCCGACAGACGTTCGCGGCAGCGCGCGAAATCGGCGATCTCGGCGTCCAGCCGCTGCAGCAGCGCGCGCACCTTGCCGTGGCTCTTGCCGCGCAGGCCGCGCAGCTCGAGCATCTGGTCGGCGTGCTGGCGGCGCTGGTCGGCCAGCCGGCGCGACGCCGCACGCTGCAGCGCTTGCAGCGCGGCCGCGACGGCGCGCGTCAACACCTCACGCTGTCGCGGCAGCAGTTGCTCGGCCAGCGCGTGCTCCAGCTGCGGCAGGCCGCTGCGCTGCACCGCCGCGTCGTCGCCGGCGATGCGCGCGGCCAGCGCGTCGCGTGCCGACAGCGCGAAGATGCGCTGCGGCGGCAGCCTCAACGTGCGTGCGATGCTGCGCTGCTGCGCCTGCAGGTGCGCTTGCACCGCGGCCGGCGGCGACAGCGGGTCGGCCAGCATGTCGGCCTTGTTGAGCACGACGAAACGCTCGAGCGCGCTGTCGCTGCAGTGTTCGTTCCACAGCCCGAGGTCGGAGCGCGACACGCCGGTGTCGGCGGCGAGCACGAAGACGATGGCATGCGCCGACGGCAGCAGCCCCAGCGTCAGCTCGGGCTCGGCGCCCACCGCATTCAGCCCCGGCGTGTCGATCACCACCAGCCCGCGTTGCAGCAGCGGGTGCGGGCAGTTGACGACGGCATGGCGCCAGGCCGGGATCTCGACGCGGCCGTCGTCCTGCAGCGGCGGGTTGTGCTGCGGCTGGGTGTCGCTCCAAAGACCCAGCGCGGCCGCCTGCGCGGTGTCGACGTGGCGTGTGCGCGTGACCTGCTGCATGGCCTCGGCCAGGCTGTGGGGGTCGTCGCAATCGAGTCTCAGCCGCTGCCAGGCTTCGGGTTGCGTGCGCAACTCGGCCAGCGAGGCCGCACCCAGCCGGGTGTCGATCGGCAGCAGCGCCAGTTCGCACGGCAAGGCGGCGTCGTACTGCAATTGCACCGGACACATCGTGGTGCGCCCGGGGGTGGCCGGCAGCACACGCCGGCCGGTGTCGGCGAAGAAGATCGCGTTCAGCAACTCGGACTTGCCGCGCGACACCTCGGCCACGCAGGCCAACACCAGCTGGTCGGCGCCGAGCTTGCGTTGCAGAGCGGCCAGCGCGGGGCCGGTGGCGGCATCGGCCAGGCCGTGGCTGTCGACGAAATGGGCCAGTACGCGGATGCGGTGCTGCAGCGCGCGCCGCCAGGCCGACCGGGCGTCGAGTTGATCGACCAGGGTGTGCTTCATCGTCTGGGTGCGGCGCGGGCTCGGCGTGCCGCCGGATGTTTCGGGGCATGCTAGTGCAGGCGCTCGCAGGCCGATCCTGCGAAAAACAACTGCGCACAGCCGGCTTCGTGCAGCTTTGCTCGAGACTCAAGAACGCCGTTGGCAACCCGGACACAGGTAGGTCGAGCGCTGCGCCTGCACGATGCGCCGCAGCGTCGCGCCGCAACGCTGGCAGGCCTGGCCCTCGCGGCCGTAGACGCGGGCCTGTTGCTGGAAAGCGCCGGCGTTGCCGTGGGCGTCGCTGAAGTCGCGCAGCGTCGAGCCGCCCAGCGCCAGCGCGCGCGACAGCGTGTGCCGCAGCGCGGCCAGCAGCCGATCGCAGCGCGCCAGGCTGAGCCGGTCGCAGCGTGTGCGCGGGTCGATGCCGGCGTCGAACAGCGCCTCGCAGGCGTAGATGTTGCCGGCGCCGACGATCACCTGCCCGCCCAGCAGCAAGGCTTTGATCGAGGTCTTGCGCCGCCGGCACGCGGCGTACAGCGAGTGCGCGGTGAATGCCGGATCGAAGGGCTCGGCACCCAGGCGCGACAGCAGCGCGGCGGCCGGCGCCGCGTCGATCGCGCTGGACCACACCACGGCGCCGAAGCGCCGCGGGTCGGTCAGGCGCAGCGTGCCTTGGCTGGTGGTCAGATCGAAGTGGGCATGCGCAGCGGCTTCGGGCGGCGCATCGTGCAGCGCGAGCGAACCCGACATGCCCAGATGCAGCAGCAACCCGCCGTCGGCGCCCGCCGCCGCGCTGCCGTCGCGCTGCAGCGGCAGCCACAGGTATTTGCCGCGGCGTGTGATCTCGCCCAGCCGCGAACCCAGCAAAGACTCGGGCGCACAACCCAGCGGCCAGCGCAACGGCTTGCCGCAGCGCACCGCCAGCACGCGCGCACCGTGAAGGCGTGCGGCAATTCCGCGGCGCGCGACCTCAACCTCGGGCAGCTCCGGCATCGCCCATTATGGGAGAATGACCCGGTTTCTCCTGGAGTCTTGATGTCCTTGTCGAGCCTGCGGCGCCGCGCCGCAAGCGTTGGGATCGGCGGGGCGGCCCTGGTGTTCGTGTGCGTGGCCATGGCGGCCGAGCCGGCCCCCGCAGATGCCGCGCCCGCAACGCCCACGCCCGCTGCTTCCGCACCTGCAGCGTCCACACCCGCAGCGTCCGCACCCGCAGCGTCCGAAGCCGCTGCCGAGGCGCCGGCCAAGCCGCCGGTGCACAACTCGAACATCGATGCGGCGCTGTTCTATCAGCTGCTGATCGGCGAGATCGAGCTCAATGCCGGTCACGCCGGCAACGCCTACCAGATCCTGCTCGACGCCGCGCGGCGCAGCCGCGACGAGCAGCTGTTCCGCCGCGCCACCGAGATCGCGCTGCACGCTCGCGCCGGCGAGCAGGCGCTGGCCGCCACGCAGGCGTGGCGCGTGGCGCATCCCGAGTCGATGCAAGCGCTGCGCCTGCAACTGCAGATCCTGCTGTCGATGAACCGCGCGTCCGAGCTGGGCGAGCCGCTGCGTGCCTTGCTCGCCGGCACACCGCCGGCCGAGCGCGCCGACCTGATCGCCGGGTTGCCGCGCATCGTCGCTCGCGTCAGCGACCGGCGCGAGGCGGCCACGCTGCTGGAGCAGGTGCTGCAGCCCTATGCGGCGCAGCCTGGCTTGCGCGCCGACGTGGCCAGTGCCGTCGCCCGCACCTGGCTGCTGGCCGGCGAGCGCGACCGCGCCGTGGCGCTGGCCAAGCAGGCGCACGCGCAGGACCCCGCGGCCAGCGCGACGCTGCAGCTGGCGCTGGAGCTGATGCCGAGCTGGCCCGAAGCCGAATCGATGATCACCCAGGCGCTGGCGGCGCCGGGCGCCGACCCCGCGGTGCGCCGCGCCTATGCCGGCGCGCTGATCAACGCGCACCGCTACGGCGACGCGATCGCGCAGCTCGACCTCGTCACCCGCGCCCAGCCCGAACTCGCCGCGCCGTGGCTGACGCTGGGAGCCCTGCACGTCGAGTTGCGTCAGCCGCAGGCCGCCGAGGCTGCGTTGCAGCGCTTCGTGCAGCTGACGCAAGCGCGCGCCGCGCCCGGCCAGCCCAGCGCGGCCGACAGCGCCGACGACACGCCCGAGGACGGGCTGACGCAGGCCTGGCTGCTGCTGGCGCAGGCGGCCGAACAGCGCGGCGACTTCACCGCCGCCGAAGGCTGGCTGGCGCGCATCGACGACCCGCAGCGCGCGCTGGAAGTGCAGACGCGCCGCGCCGTGCTGCTGGCGCGGCAAGGCCAGCTGCAGGCGGCGCGCGATCTGCTGCGCGCCACGCCCGAGCGCACGGGTGCCGACGCGCGCGCCAAGGTGCTGGCCGAGGTTCAGGTGCTGCGCGAGGTCAAGCAGTGGGCGCAGGCCTATGCGCTGCTCGAAGGCGCGAACGTGCGCTTCCCGAACGACCCCGACCTGCTGTACGAGCAGGCGATGCTGGCCGAGAAGCTCGACCAGCTCGATGCGATGGAAACGCTGCTGCGGCGGGTGATCGAGCTCAAGCCCGACCACGCGCACGCCTACAACGCGCTCGGCTACTCGCTGGCCGATCGCGACCTGCGGCTGGACGAAGCCAGGACACTGATCGAACGCGCCCTGCAGCTGACGCCCGGCGACCCCTTCATCACCGACAGCCTGGGTTGGGTCGAATTCCGCCTGGGCAACCGCGACCAAGCCTTGAAGCTGCTGCGTCAGGCCTACACGGCGCGGCCCGATGCCGAGATCGCCGCGCATCTGGGCGAAGTGCTGTGGGCGCTGGGCCGGCACGACGAGGCGCGTGCCGTCTGGGCCGAAGCCAGCCGCCGCGACGCCGGCAACGACGTGCTGCGCGAAACGATGGCGCGTCTGAAGGTGCAATGACCGGCGGCAGGCGCAGCGCCGCCGCGCTGCCGGCGGCGCTGGCTCTGGCGGGCTGTGCCGCGGTGGCGCCGGGTTCGCCGCCGCACGCCGCCTCGGCCGCAACGACACCCATCTCGGGCCGCCTGGCGCTGCAGCTCGATGCGCAACCCGGCCGCAGCGCCCAGGCCTTCAGTGCCAGTTTCGAGCTGCGCGGCAATGGCGATGACGGCGAGTTGCGGCTCAGCACGCCGTTGGGCACCACGCTGGCCGTTGCCCACTGGGGCGCCGGCGACGCGCGGCTGGTGACGCCGCACGGCGAGCAGCGCTTCGAAGACCTGGAAGCGCTGTCGCTGCAAGCCTTCGGCGAAGCACTGCCGCTGCGCGCTCTGCCCGACTGGCTGCAGGGTCGTCCGTGGCCCGCTGCGGCCGAGCCGGCCCGGCCGCGCAGCGACGGCCCCGGCTTCGAGCAACTGGGCTGGGCGATCGACCTGGCGCGCTTCGACAGCGGCCAGTGGCAGGCCTGGCGCGCTGCGCCGCCCGCGGCGCGGCTGCGCGTGCAACTGGATCCGCGATGAGCCTGCGCGCGCTGTACGACGTGCCGGCCCCGGCCAAGCTGAACCTGTTCTTGCATGTGGTCGGGCGCCGCGGCGACGGCTACCACCTGCTGCAGTCGGTGTTCGCGCTGATCGACTGGTGCGACAGCCTGCACTTCGAGCGCCGCGGCGACGGCGTACTGGCGCGGCGCGATCTGGCCGCGGCGTTGCCGGCCGATGACCTGTGCCTGCGTGCGGCGCGCGCACTGCAGGCGCGATCCGGCACCCCGCTGGGGGCGGACATCTCGCTGCACAAGCGGCTGCCCTGGGGCGCCGGCATGGGCGGCGGCAGCTCGGATGCGGCGAGCACCCTGCTGGCGCTGAACCGCCTGTGGGGGCTGCAGTGGCCGCGCGCGAAGCTGCTGGCGCTGGCCGCCACGCTCGGCGCCGACGTGCCATTTTTCGTCGGCGGCGACAACGCCTTCGTCGAAGGCATCGGCGACAAACTCACGCCGCTGGCGCTGCCGCCGCAGTGCTACCTGGTGGTCAAGCCGGCTGCATCCCTCGCCACCGCCGACATCTTCGGCCACCCGGCGCTGAAGCGCGATACCTCGCCTGTTATACTTTCCGACTCCCTTGCGGGCATGGCAGTGTGCAACGGGTTCGGCTGCAACGACTTGCAGCCGGTCGCCGAAGCGCAGTGTGCGCAGGTGCAGGTGGCGGCACGGTGGCTGGAAGCACGCTTCGGCAACAGCCGCATGACCGGCTCCGGCAGCGCGGTGTTCGCAAGGGTCGGCACGGACGAACAATCCCTGGCGGCATGGCCGGCGCAGTCGATGCCCGGCGAGTGGATTGCCCGGCTGTGCCGCGGTCTGGACCATCACCCGTTGCGGGATTGGGCCGGCTGAAGACGGTTCGAGGGGGGTGGCGCGAGCCGCGTCCCGTGTAGGGGAGTCGCCAAGTTGGTCAAGGCATCGGATTTTGATTCCGACATGCGAGGGTTCGAGTCCTTCCTCCCCTGCCAGATCCACCCGCTGCCCGCCGGCTGTTCGACCTAGAGAGTCCCAGGTGCTGTTCAACACCGTGCTGTTCACCGGCAACGCCAACCCGGGCCTGGCGCGCGAGATCGCGCAGCAGCTCGGCGTCGAGCTCGGCAAGGCGCTGGTGGGGCGCTTTTCCGACGGCGAGGTGCGCGTCGAGGTGCAGCAGAACGTGCGCGCGCGCGACATCTTCGTGATCCAGTCGACCTGCGCGCCGACCAACGAGAACCTGATGGAGCTGTGCATCCTGGTCGATGCACTCAAGCGCGCCAGCGCGCGGCGCATCACCGCGGTGGTGCCGTACTTCGGCTACGCGCGCCAGGACCGCCGGCCGCGCTCGACGCGCGTGCCCATCAGCGCGAAGGTGGTCGCCAACATGCTGCAAAGCGTGGGTGTCGAGCGGCTGCTGACCATGGACCTGCACGCCGACCAGATCCAGGGCTTCTTCGACATCCCGGTCGACAACATCTACGCCAGCCCGGTGCTGCTGTCCGACCTCAAGAGCAAGGCCTATTCGAACCTGCTCGTGGTCTCGCCCGACGTCGGCGGCGTGGTGCGCGCGCGCGCGCTGGCCAAGCAGCTGGGCTGCGGCCTGGCGATCATCGACAAGCGGCGCGCGAACCCGAACGAGTCCGAGGTGATGCACGTCATCGGCGACATCGACGGCCGCCACTGCGTGATCATGGACGACATGATCGACACCGCCGGCACGCTGTCGGCGGCGGCCGAGGTGCTCAAGCAGCGCGGCGCCAGGCGCGTATTCGCCTACTGCACGCACCCGGTGTTTTCGGGTCCCGCGATCCAGCGCATCCGCGAGTCGCAGATGGACGAGGTCGTCGTCGCCAACACCATTCCGCTGCAGGACGAGGCCAGGGCCTGCGGCAACGTGCGCCAGTTGTCGGTGGCCTACCTGTTTGCCGAGACCATCCGCCGCATCAGCGACGGCGAATCGGTGACATCGCTGTTCGCCGAGCAGAACAGCAACTTCTGATGCAGTCGCGGGCTCCCCGGTGGAGCCCCTTCTGGGGTGGCGGGCCATGGGGCCTGCCGTGGTTGGCGCCTGGTCGCGGGCGCCGTCTTTGTGGAGTGAAGTTATGAAGTTTGTCGCATTCGAGCGTACGCAGCAGGGGACCGGAGCGAGCCGCCGCCTGCGCGCCG
>CAYZGL010000207.1:0-7548 GCA_964477985.1 uncultured Rubrivivax sp.
CATCGGACGCACTCGTTCGCTCGGCGGCGCCGACCGAATGCTTCACAGGCTCTGACTTCAGGCAGATGACCGCAGACCTCCGAACCAACAAGTCGTGGCATGTCGGTCTAGCCAGCGTCGGCGTTGCGGCTGTGGCCGGAGGGATGACAAAGAAGGGGTCGTGACCACTAAGCCGAAGTTCCAGCCAGTTTGATCGCCACAAGAGCGGTTAAGCCTTCTAGATCAACAAGATGGGGGCGAGAGCGGTTTCGATGTTGTAGGCATGTTTATGTAGTTGCATTGCTATGGCATTTGGCCCATAGTTGTAGGCATGCACATTCACATCGTGCCCAATCGCGGCTCGCCCGCCACGGTGCTGCTGAGAGAGTCCTACCGCGAGGGCGCGAAGGTGCGCAAGCGCACGTTGGCCAACTTGTCGAGCCTGTCGGCGATGCAGGTCGAGGCGATGCGAGCAGTGCTCGCCGGCCAGGCCGTGCAGCCGTTGGCGCAGTCGCTGGAGATTGCCGGCTCGCGTGCTCACGGGCACGTGCATGCGGTGGCGTTGGCGATGCAGCGTCTGGACTTCGCCTCGGTGCTGGGCGCCAAGCCCTCGCGTGAGCGCGAACTGGTGCTGGCGATGGTGGCCGCGCGCATCGTGGCCCCGCACACCAAGCTGGCGACCACGCGCTGGTGGCACACCACCACGCTGGCGGCAAACTTCGGCGTGGTCCACGCCAACGAGGATCACCTGTACGCGGCCATGGACTGGCTGCTCGCGCGCCAGGACGCGATCCAGGGCAAGCTCGCCGCGCGGCACTTGAGCGCCGGCGGCTTGGTGCTGTACGACCTGAGCTCGAGCTACTTCGAAGGCAGCACCTGCCCGCTGGCCAAGCTCGGCTACAGCCGCGACGGCAAGAAGGGGCTGCTGCAGGTCAACTACGGGCTGCTCACCGATGTGCGCGCCTGCCCGGTGGCAGTGTCGGTGCACGAGGGCAACGTGGCCGACAGCACGACCTTCGTGCCCGAGGTGCAGCGGCTGCGCGAGCAGTTCGGCATCGAGCAGCTGGTGATGGTGGGCGACCGCGGCATGATCGGCCACAAGGCCATCGCCGAGTTGCGCCAGATGGACGGCATCGGCTGGATCACGGCGCTGAAGAACGCCTCGATCCGCACGCTGGTCGAGCAGGGGCAATTGCAGCTGGATTTGTTCGACGAGCGCAGCCTGGTGGAGCTCAGCTCGCCGGAGTATCCCGGTGAGAGGCTCGTGGCCTGCCGCAATCCGCAGCTGGCCAAGCTGCGCGAAATCAAGCGCGAGCGGCTGCTGGCGGCCACCGAGAAGCACTTGCAGGCGATCAAGGCGCGCGTCGATGCGGGCAAGCTCAAGGGTGCCGATGCGATCGGGCTGCGCGTGGGCAAGGTGGTCAACCAGTACAAGGTGGCCAAGCACTTCGAGCTGGCCATCGCCGATGCGAGCTTCAGCTTCGCGCGCCGGCACGAGGCGATCGCCACCGAAGCGGCGCTGGACGGCATCTACATCATCCGCACCTCGGTGGCTGCGCAGCGCATGGACGCGGCCGAGTGCGTGCGCAACTACAAGGCCCTGGCCAACGTCGAGCGCGCCTTCCGCTCGCTGAAGACGGTGGACCTGAAGGTGCGCCCGATCCACCACTGCACCGCCGATCGGGTGCGCGCGCACATCCTGCTGTGCATGCTGGCGTACTACGTGGAATGGCACATGCGCGAGGCCTGGCGCGAGCTGATGTTCGCCGACACCGATCAGGCGGCCAAGGCCGTGCGCGATCCGGTGGCGTCGGCGCAGCGATCCGAAGCGGCGCTGGCCAAGCTCGCCAGCCGCAAGATCGACGACGGCACGCCGGCGCACAGCTTCTCGACGCTGATGGCCGAGCTCGGCAGCCTCGTGCGCAACACCTGCCGCACGCCCGGCGCCGGGGCCACGGCACCGACGTTCGACATCGTCACCACGCCCAACGCCACGCAGCGTCACGCGCTGGATCTGATCAAGCAGATCCGGCCGTAGACAGAAGCCCGAACCCCGTTCTCACGCCAAGTGCTTGTGGCACAAGGGAAAACTTGCTCCGGGCCGGATGGAACTTCGGGCTAAGAGTAAGTGAGCGCTCATTTGCGCATTTCACCGATCGCGGACACCCGTTTCACGCTGATTGCGGACACCGTTTCACGCTGATGGTGGACGGCGTGCGACGCGTGCGAGTGACGGGGTTCATCGTATCTCAGGTGTCCGCGATGGCGTGAAATACGCACTCATTGATGTAGATGGCGCTGCGGGCTTGAGCAGAGGGGCTGGGTCCGGCCACGCGAGCGCCGCACCTTGTGTCTTTGTGAGTCCTGCGCCTTTGGTGGCGCAAACGGACCCGTACCAGTGAATTACTGACGCCAACCTCCGAGGCTGGCGACACCATTCATGCCCAAGCCCTCGTCGGCGGGTTGGTCACGAAGCGGCTTTGGTGTCGCGCGACAGCGGCGAGCCGCCGGCCGCGGCAAAAGCCGCTCAGTGTGCGGGTTCCGGCGCCGTGCCATCGTCGGCGCCATCGCCGGGCGGCGGCGCATCGACGCGACAGCTCTCGCTCGCCCAGGCCGCCAAGTCGGCGCTGCGGCAGCGCGCGCTGCAAAAGAGTCTTGCGGGGTTGTCGGCGGCATAGGGCGCCTGCCTGCCGCAACCGGGGCAGCGCACCAGGCGTATCGGCGAGCCGGGGTTCTCGCTCATGCGCACAGGGTGAGCTCGAACGCGGTGTCGCCCTGGCTGGGTTTGAGGCGGCCGTCGGCGTCCTGCTGCATGAATCGCACCATGGCCATCAGACGGTGTCCGCTGATCTCGGGCACCAGGGTGTTGCCGTCGTCGAGCTGCACGCGCATCAGGTGATAGCTGCGTGCGTTGGGCAGGCTCTGCTGAAAGTGGCCACCCAAGGCGATCACACGCTGCGGCACGCCGTTGTCTCGCAGCAGCCCCAGCAGCACATGCAGCGCCTCGGCCAGCGGCATGAGGCTCGTGGTCCAGCGCAACAGGTCGTTGCGCCGGCGGTCCGCGGAGTGCTGCTGCCAGGCGTAATAGCCCGGCAGGTCGAACTCACAGGTGCCGCCCGGGATGCCGATGCGGCTGCGGATGCCCATCAGCCATTCGTTGGACGTCAGCGCATGGCCGGCCTTGCCGGCGAGGTGGTTGAGGCCGTCGAAGGCGCGGTCGATGCGCGCGATGGCCTCGTCCAGCGCCGCCTCGGATATCTGCGGGTTGCCGCGGTAGCCCTGCAGCACGTTGCGGTGCCGGTCGAGCTCCTTCAGCAGATCGGCCTTGAGGTCGGCGCGCGCGGCCACATCCATGATTTCGAACACCGTGGCCAGCGCGAAATGATGGTCCACCGCCGCGTCGCGGGGGATCAACTGGCCGAGGCGATCGAACAGGTGTTCCAGGCGGAGCATCGTGCGGATGCTCTCGTTGAACGGGTACTCGTAGAGGACCAAGGGCGCTGTCTTTCGCTGCCGTCGCGCGCGCCACTGCGGCGCGCCGTCGGCAGCAGCGATTGTTTCACAGCCGCTGGCGCCGGCTCCCGCACGCCGCGGCGAGGGCTGCGGCTACCCGGCGCGCGGCAGGCCGGTCCAGTGGCGCCACAAGGTCTGCACCGCGGTGTGCAAGGCCGCGCTCGACAGACCGTCGTTGTGGATCACCGCGTCGGCCAGTGCGCGCCGCTCGGCGCGCGGCAGCTGCTGCGCGATCACGCTGCGCACCTGTGCGGCCGACCAGCCCGAGCGCTGCATCACGCGCTGCACCTGCGTGGCTTCGCCGCAGTCCACCACCAGCAGCCGGTCGGCGCGGCGGCGCCAGGCGCTGCCGGCGCTCAGCAGCGGCACGTCGAACACCACGGGCTGCGTGAGCGCGAGCGCGGCGCGGCGCTCGGCCTCGGCGCCGATCATCGGATGCAACACGGCCTCGAGCCGCCGCCGCGCGCCGGCATCCGCGAAGGCCAGCGCACGCATGCGCGCGCGGTCCATCGCGCCGTCGGCAGCGACGATGTCGTCGCCGAAAGTCTGCTGCAGCGCCGGCAGTGCGGCGCCGCCGGGGGCGGTCAGCGCGTGGGCGATGGCATCGGTGTCGACCAGCACCGCACCCAACTCGACCAGCAGCGCGGCCACCGTGCTCTTGCCGCTGCCGATGCCCCCGGTCAGGCCGATGCACAGCGCCGTCATGCGCCGGGAAACCACATCCGGGTCAGCGTCTGGCCGAAGAACATCGCCGCGATGCCGCCGCCGACGAGGTAGGGCCCGAAAGGGATCGGCACCTCGCGCTTGTGGCCGCCGAAAGCGATCAGGCCGATGCCGACCACCGCGCCCACCGCCGACGCCAACAGCACGATCGACGGCAGCAGTTGCCAGCCGAGCAGCGCGCCCAGCCCGGCCAGCAGCTTGAAGTCGCCTTCGCCCATGCCCTCGACGCCGCGCAGCTTCTTGTAGCTGAAGGCCAGCAGCCACAGCGCACCGTAGCCGGCCAATGCACCCCAGGCCGCGGCCTCGAGCGAGGTGCCGGTCCAGCCCATGCCGGCGCCGAACAGGCCCAGGCCGATCAGCGGCAGCGTCAGGTCGTCGGGCAGGTAGGTGGTGTCCAGGTCGATCAGTGCCATCGCCACCATCAGCGCGACCGCCGCGCACCACAGCAGCGTGGCCGGCTGCGCGCCGAACTTCCAGCCGCAGGCGGCGAACAGCACGCCGGTGGCCAGCTCCACCAGCGGATAGCGTTTGGAGATGGCCGCGCCGCAAGAAGCGCAGCGGCCCTTCAGCCGCAGCCAGCCCAGCAGCGGCAGGTTCTCGTGCCAGCGCAGCACGTGGCCGCAGTGCGGGCAGCGTGAACGCGGCCGCGACAGGCTCAGCGCCGGCAGCGCGGCCAGCGCCTCGGTGATGGCCTTCGCCGCCTGGCCGAAGGCGGGCGGCGGTGTGCCCCGGGCGCCGCTGACACGCTGCCAAGCCTCTGCATCGCCCAGCTGGTGCTCGGCCACGTCCAGCCACCACTCGCGCTCCAGCACCTTGGGCAGGCGGTGCGCGACCACGTTGAGGAAGCTGCCGACGCACAGGCCCAGCAGCGCCAGCGCGGCCGGCGAGAACCAGAACTCCTGCAACGCCATGCCGGCGATCGTCAGGACGGCGGTGTCAGACGACCGCGCCCAGCTTGAAGATCGGCAGGTACATCGACACCACGATGCCGCCGATCAGCACGCCCAGGATGACGATGATGAACGGCTCCATCAGGCTCGACAGGCCCTTGACCATCTCGTCGACCTCGTCCTCGTAGAACTCGGCGCACTTGGCCAGCATGTGGTCCAGCGAGCCCGATTCCTCGCCGATCGACGCCATCTGCAGCACCATGGTCGGGAACACGCCGGTGCTGGTCATCGCGGTGGTGAGCGCCGAGCCGGTGGACACGTCCTTCTGGATCTGCGTGGTGGCTTCCTTGTACACCGCGTTGCCCGAGGCGCCGCCGACCGAGTCGAGTGCTTCGACCAGCGGCACGCCGGCGGCGAACATGGTCGACAAGGTGCGCGTCCAGCGCGCCACCACCGACTTGTGGATCAGGTCGCCGAACACCGGCAGCTTCAGCAGCAGCCGGTCCATCGTCATCTGCATCTTCTCGGAGCGCTTCCACGATTCGAAGAAGAAGTACAGGCCGCCGAACAGCAGGCCGAAGATCGCCCACCACCAGGCGACGAAGAACTCCGACATCGCGATCACCACCAGCGTGGGCGCGGGCAGGTCGGCGCCGAAGGAGCTGAACACCTCCTTGAACGCCGGAATCACGAAGATCATGATCACCGTCAGCACGACGAAGGCGACCACGATCACCGCCACCGGGTACATCAGCGCCGACTTGATCTTGCTCTTGATGGCCAGCGTCTTTTCCTGGTA
The DNA here is from genome assembly GCA_964477985.1 of uncultured Rubrivivax sp. Classification (GTDB taxonomy): domain Bacteria; phylum Pseudomonadota; class Gammaproteobacteria; order Burkholderiales; family Burkholderiaceae_C; genus Rubrivivax. The sequence continues at coordinate 5,905 of CAYZGL010000207.1, forward strand.
GATCGCCAGCCGCTCGAGCAGCGCTTCCAGGATGCCGCCGGCCTCGCCGGCTTCGACCAGGTTGCAGTACAGCGCGTCGAACTGCATCGGGTGCTTGCGAAAGGCCGACGACAGGCTGGTGCCGGTCTCGACGTCGCCGCGGATCTCGTTGAGCAGCCGCGTCAGCCGCGGGTTCGGGCTGCCGCGCGCCACGATGTCGAAGGCCTGCAGCAGCGGCACGCCGGCCTTCATCATCGTCGCCAACTGGCGCGTGAAGATGGCGACGTCCTTCTGCTTGATCGCCTTGCCGCCGCTGGTGCGGCGCTTCTTCACCTTGGTGATCAGGATGCCCTGGCGGCGCAGGCTGGCATTGACCACGGCCTCGCCGCCGGCGCGGATCTCGCCGCGCACCAGCTTGCCGTTCTTGTCCTTGCCTTCCCACTCGAAGATGGCGTCCTTGGTCCTGGCGGCGACTGCAGTTGGCATCGTGGTTCTAGCTGCGTGTGCTGTTCAGGCGGCGGCGGCAATCATTCGTTGGTCACGGAGATGACTTCTTCGAGCGTGGTGGCGCCCACGCGCACCTTCAACAACCCCGCCTGCCGCAGATCGCGCACGCCTTCCTTCTGTGCCTGAGTGGCGATGTCCATCGAGGTGCCCTCGGCCAGGATGATGCGCTGGATCGCTTCCGTCACCGGCATCACCTGGTACAGGCCCACCCGGCCCTTGTAGCCGTTGTTGCACGCCTGGCAGCCCACCGCCCGGTACGGCTTCCAGCTGCCATCGAGATCGGTCTCGGCGAAGCCCGCGCGCAGCAACGATTCGCGAGGATAGTCGGCCGGCGCCTTGCAGTTCTCGCACAGCCGCCGCGCCAGGCGCTGCGCCGTGATCAGCAGCACGCTGGCGGCGATGTTGAACGGCGCCACACCCATGTTGAGCAGCCGCGTCAGGGTGGTGGGCGCGTCGTTGGTGTGCAGCGTGGACATCACCATGTGGCCGGTCTGCGCCGCCTTGATCGCGATGTCGGCGGTCTCGAGGTCGCGAATCTCGCCGACCATGATGATGTCCGGGTCCTGCCGCAGGAAGGACTTCAGCGCGGCGGCGAAGCTCAGCCCCGCCTTGTCGTTGACGTTGACCTGGTTGACGCCGGGCAGGTTGATTTCGGCCGGGTCCTCGACCGTGCAGATGTTCACGCCCGGCTGGTTGAGGATGTTCAGGCAGGTGTACAGCGACACCGTCTTGCCGCTGCCGGTGGGCCCGGTGACCAGCACCATGCCGTAGGGCCGGTAGATCACGCTGGTGAGCCGGTCGCGTTCGATCTTCTCGTAGCCCAGCGCCTCGATGCCCAGCTTGGCGCTGGACGGGTCGAGGATGCGGATCACGATCTTCTCGCCGAACAGCGTGGGCAGCGTGCTGATGCGAAAGTCGATCGCCTTGTTGCCGAACTTCAGCTTCAGCCGCCCGTCCTGCGGCACGCGCTTCTCGGCGATGTCCATGCGCGAGATGACCTTGATGCGCGACGCCAGCTTGTCCTTGATGGCGATCGGCGGCTGCGTGATCTCGCGCAGCTCGCCGTCGATGCGAAAACGCACCCGGTAGTTGTATTCGTAGGGCTCGAAGTGCAGGTCGGACGCACGCAGGTTGATGGCGTCGATCAGCATCTTCTGC
>CAYZGL010000208.1:0-7511 GCA_964477985.1 uncultured Rubrivivax sp.
TGTACAACCAGCAGCCGGTGGGCAAGTTCAAGCTCAACGTCTGCACCAACCTGCCTTGCCAGCTGCGCGACGGCCAGACCGCGCTGGATCACGTATGCAGCCGGCTGGGCGTCGAGCCCTATGGCACCACCGCCGACGGCGTGTTCACCGTGCAGCCCAGCGAATGCCTGGGTGCTTGCGCCGACGCGCCGGTGATGCTGGTCAACGACCGGCAGATGCTCAGCTTCATGGGCGCCGAGCGTCTGGACGAGCTGGTCGACACCTTGCGCGCGCATGCCGCCGATGAAAGCCGCTAAGCCCATGCCCGACCTGTCGAAGTTCAAGGCCACCGGCCGCGAGACCTGCTTCCACGGCCGGCACATCGGCGCGCAGATCTACGACGGTCTCGATGGCAGCAACTGGCGCCTGAAGGACTACGAGCAGCGCGGCGGCTACCAGGCGCTGCGCAGGATCCTCGGCCTGGACGGGGGCGCCGGCATGACGCCCGACGAGGTGATCGCCGAGGTCAAGTCCTCGGGTCTGCGCGGGCGCGGCGGCGCGGGTTTCCCCACCGGGCTGAAGTGGAGCTTCATGCCGAAGAACTACGCCGGCCCGAAGTACCTGGTCTGCAATTCCGACGAGGGCGAGCCCGGCACCTGCAAGGACCGCGACATCCTGGCCTACAACCCGCACATCGTCATCGAGGGCATGGCCATCGCCGCCTACGCGATGGGTGCGGCGGCGGGCTACAACTACATCCACGGCGAGATCTTCGAGGTCTATCAGCGCTTCGAGCAGGCGCTGGACGAAGCGCGCGCCGCCGGCTGCCTGGGCGAACGCATCCTCGGCAGCAGCTTCAGCTTCGAGTTGCACGCGCACCACGGCTTCGGCGCCTACATCTGCGGCGAGGAAACCGCGCTGCTCGAATCGATCGAAGGCAAGAAGGGCCAGCCGCGCTTCAAGCCGCCGTTCCCGGCCAGCTTCGGCGTGTATGGCCGGCCGACCACGATCAACAACACCGAAACCTTCGCCGCGGTGCCGTGGATCATCCGCCATGGCGGCGAGCGCTACCTCGCGGTGGGCAAGCCGAACAACGGCGGCACGAAGATCTTCTCGGTGGTCGGCGACGTCAACGCGCCCGGCAATTTCGAGATCCCGTTGGGCACGCCGTTTTCCAAACTGCTCGAGCTGGCCGGCGGGGTGAAGGGCGGCGCGCTGAAGGCGGTGATTCCGGGCGGCTCGTCGGCCCCGGTGTTGCCGGCGAACATCATGCTCGACTGCACGATGGACTACGACGCCATCGCCAAGGCCGGCTCGATGCTCGGCTCGGGCGCGGTGATCGTGATGAACGACAGCCGCTGCATGGTCAGAAGCCTGCTGCGCCTGAGCTACTTTTACCAGCACGAAAGCTGCGGCCAGTGCACACCGTGCCGCGAAGGCACCGGCTGGCTGTGGCGCCTGGTCGACCGCATCGAACACGGCAGGGGCCGCATGGAAGACATCGACGTGCTCGACTCGGTGGCCGACAACATCATGGGCCGCACCATCTGCGCGCTGGGTGATGCCGCCGCGATGCCGGTGCGCGGCATGATCAAGCACTTCCGCGACGAGTTCGTGCACCACGTCGAACACAAGCGCTGCGCCGCCGGTACGGCGGCGGCGCTGGCCACAACATGATCGAACTGCAGCTCGACGGCAAGACCGTCAGTGTCGCCCCCGGCAGCATGGTGATGCATGCGGCCGATGCGGCCGGCGTGTACATCCCGCACTTCTGCTACCACAAGAAGCTCAGCATCGCGGCCAACTGCCGCATGTGCCTGGTCGAGGTCGAAAAGGCGCCCAAGCCGATGCCGGCCTGCGCCACGCCGGTCGCGCAGGGCATGGTGGTGCACACCAAGAGCGCCAAGGCGCTGGCGGCGCAGAAGTCGGTGATGGAGTTCCTGCTGATCAACCATCCGCTGGACTGCCCGATCTGCGACCAGGGCGGCGAATGCCAGCTGCAGGATCTGGCGGTCGGCTACGGCAAGTCCGCGTCGCGCTACACCGAGGAAAAGCGCGTCGTGTTCCGCAAGGACGTGGGCCCGCTGATTTCGATGGAGGAGATGACGCGCTGCATCCACTGCACGCGCTGCATCCGCTTCGGCCAGGAGATCGGCGGGGTGATGGAACTCGGCATGGTCCATCGCGGCGAGCACTCCGAGATCACGACCATCGACGGGCGCACCATCGACTCCGAGCTGTCGGGCAACGTGATCGACCTGTGCCCGGTCGGCGCGCTGACCAGCAAGCCCTTCCGCTACAGCGCGCGCACCTGGGAACTGGCGCGCCGGCGCAGCGTGAGCCCGCACGACTCGGTCGGCGCGAACCTGATCGTGCAGACCAAGGCCAACAAGGTGCTGCGCGTGGTGCCGCTGGAGAACGAAGAGGTCAACGAGTGCTGGATCGCCGACCGCGACCGCTTCTCGTACGAGGCGCTGAACAGCCCGTCGCGGCTGGCCGAGCCGATGATCAAGCAGGGCGGGCAGTGGCGCGCGGTCGACTGGACCACCGCGCTGAACTACGTCGCCGACGGACTCGGCCGCATCCGGGCCGAGTTCGGCGGGGCGGGCATCGGCGCGCTGGCCAGCGCCCACGGCACCGTCGAAGAACTGCATCTGCTGGCCAAGCTGGTGCGTGGTCTGGGCAGCGAGAACGTCGACCATCGCACACGCCATGCCGACTTCGGCAACACGGCCCGGCCGGGTTCGGCGCGCTGGCTGGGCACGTCGATCGCCTCGCTGTCGACGCTGCAGTCGGCCTTCGTCATCGGGTCGTTCCTGCGCAAGGACCATCCGCTGCTGGCGCAGCGGCTGCGGCAGGCGGCGCGTCAAGGCGCGCAGATCCACCGGCTGCATGCGCTGCAGGACGACTGGGCGATGACGCCGGGCGTCAGCCTGAGCGCCGCGCCATCCGACTGGTTGCGCGCGCTCGCCGACGTGGCCGCCGCGGTCGCGCAAGGCAAGGGCATTGCCGCGCCGCTGCCGGGCGAGGCACACGAGCAGGCCCGGTCGATCGCGGCGTCGCTGCTCGGCGCCGAGCGCAAGGCGCTGCTGCTGGGCAACACCGCGGCGCAGCATCCGCAGGCCTCGCAACTGCTGGCGCTGGCGCAGTGGATCGGCGAGCAAACCGGCGCAGCCGTCGGCTACCTGGGCGAAGCGGCCAACAGCGTCGGCGCGCAACTGGTCGGCGCGGTGCCGGGGGCCGGCGGCCTGAATGCCGGCCAGATGCTGACGCAAGGCATGCCGGCGCTGCTGCTGCTGCACGTGGAACCCGAACTCGATGCCGCCGACGCGGCCGCCGCGCGGGCTGCGCTGCAACGCAGCGGCATGGTGGTGGCGCTGACCAGCTTCCAAGACGCGATGGTCGAGAACGCCGACGTGCTGCTGCCGGTCGCACCCTTCACCGAAACCGCCGGCAGCTTCGTCAATGCCGAAGGCCGGTTGCAGACCTTCACCGGCGTGGTGCCGCCGCTGGGCGAGACGCGTCCGGCGTGGAAGGTGCTGCGCGTGCTGGGCAACCTGCTCGAGCTCGACGGCTTCCAGCACGACAACGCCGAGCAGGTGCGCGCCGAGGCGCTGGCCGACCCGGCCGGCATCGCCGCGCGGCTCGACAACCATGGCGCCAGCCTGCCTGCGCAGGTGGCGCCGCCAGCCGTCGGCCTCGAGCGCGTGGCCGACGTGCCGATCTATGCGGTGGACCCGCTGGTGCGCCGTGCCGAGTCGTTGCAGCGCACCGCCGACGCGCGTGCGCCGCTGGCCAGCCTGCCCAGCGCGCTGTGGGCCGGACTCGGCCTGAGGCCCGGCGATGCGGTGCGCATCGTGCAGGGCGGACACACGCTGGTCATCGCCGCGGTCGAGGATCCGAGCCTCGCCCCCCGCGCCGTGCGGGTGCCGGCCGGCCATCGCGATACCGCTGCGCTCGGCCCGATGTTCGGCGCCGTCACCGTCACGCGAGCCTGAGGAAGCGGCATGCTCGACACCGTCAACCAGTACGGCGCTGCGCTGATGGGCCCCACCTTGTGGGCCGTCGCCTGGAGCCTGATCAAGATCATCGTGCTGCTGGTGCCGCTGATGGTCTGCGTGGCCTATCTGACGCTGTGGGAGCGCAAGGGCATCGGCTTCACCCAGTTGCGCCCGGGGCCGAACCGCGTCGGCCCCTACGGGCTGCTGACGCCGATCGCCGACGCCGTCAAGCTGGTGTTCAAGGAGATCATCCGGCCGAGCGCGGCCAACAAGCCGCTGTTCTTCCTCGGCCCGGTGATGACCATCATGCCGGCGCTGGTGGCCTGGGTGGTGATCCCGTTCGGCCCCGAGGTGGCGCTGGCCAACATCAACGCCGGGCTGCTGTTCCTGCTGGCCGTGACCTCGCTCGAGGTCTACGGCGTGATCATCGCCGGCTGGGCCAGCAACTCGAAGTACGCCTTCCTCGGCGCGCTGCGCGCGTCGGCGCAGATGGTGTCCTACGAGATCGCGATGGGTTTCGCGATGGTCGTGGTGCTGATGGTGTCGGCCAGCCTGAACATGACCGATATCGTGATGACCCAAAGCCGCGGCCGTTTTGCCGACATGGGGCTGAACTTCCTGTCGTGGAACTGGCTGCCGCTGCTGCCGATCTTCGTCGTCTATTTCGTCTCGGGTCTGGCGGAAACCAACCGCCACCCCTTCGACGTGGTCGAGGGCGAATCCGAGATCGTCGCCGGCCACATGATCGAGTACTCGGGCATGGCCTTCGCCATGTTCTTCCTGGCCGAGTACGCCAACATGATCCTGGTGTCGATGCTGACGGCGCTGATGTTCCTCGGCGGCTGGCTGCCGCCGATCGACGTGGCGCCGTTCAACTGGGTGCCCGGCTGGGGTTGGTTGATCCTGAAGACCTTCGTCGTCGTCACCATGTTCCTGTGGGTGCGCGCCACCTTCCCGCGCTACCGCTACGACCAGATCATGCGGTTGGGCTGGAAGATCTTCATTCCGGTCACGCTGGTGTGGCTGGTGGTCGTCGGGCTGTGGATCAAGTCGCCCTTCAACATCTGGTGACGGATCGAGGACACTGGACATGGCAGCCACGAGCTCATTCAAGGACCTGGTCTCCAGCTTCATGCTGGCCGAACTGTTCAAGGGCTTGCGCATCACCGGCAAGTACTTCTGGGCGCGCAAGATCACGGTGCAGTTCCCCGAGGAGAAGACGCCGCTGTCGCCGCGCTTTCGCGGTCTGCACGCGCTGCGCCGCTACGACAACGGCGAGGAGCGCTGCATCGCGTGCAAGTTGTGCGAAGCGGTGTGCCCGGCGATGGCCATCACCATCGAATCGGAGATGCGCGACGACGGCTCGCGCCGCACCACGCGCTACGACATCGACCTGACCAAATGCATCTTCTGCGGCTTCTGCGAAGAAAGCTGCCCGGTCGATTCGATCGTCGAGACGCACATCCTCGAGTACCACGGCGAAAAGCGCGGCGACCTGTACTTCACCAAGGACATGCTGCTGGCCGTGGGCGACCGCTACGAAAAAGAAATCGCTGCCGCGAAGGAGGCCGACGCCAAGTACCGCTGAGGCACATTCAGCGGCCCTTCGGGCGCCAACCAAGATCATGACGAGCGCGTTGTTCTATTTCTTCTCGGTCGTGCTGCTGTGCGCGGCCTTTCGTGTCATCACCGCGCGCAGCACGGTGCATGCGGCGCTGTTCCTGGTGCTTTCCTTCGCCACCGCGGCGTGCATCTGGATGATGCTGCGTGCCGAGTTCCTGGCGATCGCGCTGGTGCTGGTGTACGTGGGCGCGGTGATGGTGTTGTTCCTGTTCGTCGTGATGATGCTCGACGTCGACGCCGACGCGGTACGCCAGGGGTTCTGGAAGAACTTCCCTCTGGCGGGCTTCATAGGCGCGCTGATCGCCCTGGAGATGGCGCTGGTGCTGATGGGCGGGTTCCGCCTCACCGAAGCGCCGCCGCCCGATCCGCTGGAGCTGAAGCTGGGCAACAGCAAGATGCTCGGCATCGAGATCTACACCAACTACCTGTATCCGCTGCAGGTCGCGGCGGTGCTGCTGCTGGTGGCGATCATCGCGGCGATCGCACTGACGCTGCGCCGCCGCAAGGGCAACCGCGCCATCGATCCGAGCCTGCAGGTCCGGGTCAAGAAGGCCGAACGCCTGCGCCTGGTGCCGATGCGGGCCACGGTCGAGCTGCCGGCCGCGTCGCGCAGCGAGGGGAGCCAAGGATGAGCTTCGGCCCGATCACGCTCGGCCACTATCTGTCGCTGGGCGGCATGCTGTTCGCGATCGCGGTGGTCGGCATCTTCCTGAACCGCCGCAACCTGATCGTGCTGCTGATGGCCATCGAGCTGATGCTGCTGGCGGTCAACCTGAACTTCGTCGCCTTCTCGCACTTCCTCGGCGACATGGCGGGGCAGGTGTTCGTGTTCTTCATCCTTACCGTCGCCGCGGCCGAGTCCGCCATCGGCCTGGCGATCCTGGTGGTGCTGTTCCGCAGCCGCTCCTCCATCCATGTCGACGATCTCGACGCACTCAAGGGCTGAACCATGGCAGCCACGTTGAACCCCAACCTGCTGCTGCTGATCGCGCTGGCGCCGCTGGCCGGCTCGTTGGTCGCCGGCCTGGCGGGCAAGGCCGTGGGCCGGGCCGGCGCCCACTGGGTCACGATCATCGGCGTGGCCGTGTCCTTCGCCGCGTCGGCGCTGGTGCTGAACGACGTGGTCGACGGCGCGCGTTTCAACGCCACCGTCTACGAATGGATGGTGATCGGCGGCCTGAAGATGGAGGTCGGTTTCCTGATCGACGGCCTGTCGGCGATGATGATGTGCGTCGTCACCTTCGTGTCGCTGATGGTGCACATCTACACCATCGGCTACATGGCCGACGACGACACCTCGCCCGGCGGCTACCAGCGCTTCTTCAGCTACATCTCGCTGTTCACCTTCAGCATGCTGATGCTGGTGATGAGCAACAACTTCCTGCAGCTGTTCTTCGGCTGGGAGGCGGTGGGGCTGGTGTCGTACCTGCTGATCGGCTACTACTACTGCAAGCCGACGGCGATCTTCGCCAACATGAAGGCCTTCATCGTCAACCGCGTCGGCGACTTCGGCTTCATCCTCGGCATCGGGCTGATCGCCGCCTATGCCGGCACACTGAACTACGGCGAGGCCTTCGCCCAGGCGGGTGCGCTGGCGCCGCTGCGTCTGCCCGGCAGCGACTGGTTGCTGATCACCGTGATCTGCATCTGTCTGTTCGTCGGCGCCATGGGCAAGAGCGCGCAGGTGCCGTTGCACGTGTGGCTGCCCGACTCGATGGAGGGCCCGACACCGATCTCGGCGCTGATCCACGCGGCGACCATGGTCACGGCCGGCATCTTCATGGTGGCGCGCATGTCGCCGCTGTTCGAGCTGTCGGACACCGCGCTGAACCTGGTGCTGGTCATCGGCGCGGTCACCGCGCTGTTCATGGGCCTGCTCGGCGTGATCCAGAACGACATCAAGCGCGT
>CAYZGL010000209.1:0-7463 GCA_964477985.1 uncultured Rubrivivax sp.
CGCTCGACGTTGGCCTCGGGCTTGTCGATCTTGTTCATCGCCACCACGATCGGCACGCCGGCCGCCTTGGCGTGGTGGATCGCCTCCTTGGTCTGCGGCATCACGCCGTCGTCGGCGGCGACCACCAGGATCACCAGGTCGGTGGCCTTGGCGCCGCGCGCGCGCATCGCGGTGAACGCGGCGTGGCCCGGCGTGTCGAGGAAGGTGACCATGCCGCGCGGCGTTTGCACGTGGTAGGCGCCGATGTGCTGCGTGATGCCGCCGGCCTCGCCCGAGGCCACGCGCGTGCTGCGGATGTAGTCCAGCAGCGAGGTCTTGCCGTGGTCGACGTGGCCCATCACCGTGACCACCGGCGCACGCGGCTGGTCCTCGCCGGTGGTCGCGGCTTCTTCTTCCTCGAGGAAGGCCTCGGGGTCGTCGAGCTTGGCCGGCACGGCCTTGTGGCCCATCTCCTCGACCAGGATCATCGCGGTCTCCTGGTCGAGCTGCTGGTTGATGGTCACCATCTGTCCCAGCTTCATCAGCTGCTTGATCAGCTCGGAAGCCTTGACCGACATCTTGTGCGCCAGGTCGGCCACGCTGATGGTTTCGGGCACGTGCACTTCCTGCACCACGAACTCGGCCGGGGCGACGAAGCCGCTGCCGCCGCTGTCGCGCGCCTCGCCGCGGCGCGCGCCGCGCGGCGCGCGCCAGCCCGGCCTGCCGCCTGCGCCACCGTCGGTGCGCGGCTTGGCCGCCGCGCGCCGCTTGGCCGCGTCGTCGGCCCAGCTGGAGGACAACTTCTCGGACTTGACCGCCTTCTTGTCGCCCGGCTTGGCCGGGCCAGCCGCCGCGCCCGGCGCCGCCTTCGGCTTGTGGATCGTGCCGGTGATGCCTTCCTTGGGCGCGGCCGGCTTGGGCGGCTCCACCGGCTTGGCGATCAGCACCTTCTTCGGCGCATTGAGCATCGCGCGGATCGCCGCCGCTTCGTTCTCGGCCAGCTTGCGCCGCCGGTCCAGGTCGGCCTGCCGCGCCTTGTCCTCGGCCTCGATGGTCGAGGCCTTGACCACGCGCAGCGCCGGCTTCGGCGCGGGCTCGGCAGCGGGCGCCGCCGCCACGGCGGGCGCGGCGGGCGCAGGCTGGGCCGCCATCGTGGCCGGCGCGGCTGGCGCGGGTTCCTTCTTGGCCGCTGCCGCAGCGGCCGCTTCGGCTGCAGCAGCCTGCGCCGCAGCGGCTTGTTCGCGCGCACGCGCCTCGGCGGCTTCGCGCTCGGCACGCTCTTGTTCCTCGCGCTGCCGGCGGCGCTCGGCCAGTTCTTCTTCCTGCTTGCGCAGCGCTTCGGCCTGGGCCTGCGCTTCGGCTTCGCGCCGCCGCAGCTCGGCCTGTTCCGCCTGCTCGGCCGCGGCGGCCGCCGCAGCGGCGGCGGCTTCGTCGACCGCCGGCGCGAGGTCGTCGCGCTTGACGAACACGCGCTTCTTGCGCACCTCGACCTGGATCGTGCGCGACTTGCCGCTGGCGTCGGCCTGCTTGATCTCGCTGGTGGACTTGCGCACCAGCGTGATCTTCTTGCGCTCGCCGCCGGTGCCGTGCGCGCTGCGCAGGAATTCGAGCAGGCGCTCCTTGTCGGCGTCGGTCAGCGCATCGCTGGCCGACTTCTTCGACACCCCGGCCGACTCCAACTGCTCGAGCAGTGCGGCCGCGGGGCGGTTCAGCTCCGTGGCTAGCTGGGCGACGGTGGTCACGGCCATTGTGGGACTTCCTCCAGGACGACTAGGGTGGCGGCTTCGGTGGCGATTCCGGCGGCGGCTTCGGCGGATGTCAGGCGGTGAACCAGTGTTCACGCGCCTTCATGATCAGGGCCTTGGCCTGTTCGTCGCCGACGCCGGTGATCTCGACCAGCTCGTCGACCGCGAGGTCGGCCAGCTCGTCACGGGTGTGGATGCCGCCGTCGGACAGCTGGGCGATCAGCTCGGGCGTGAGTCCATCGAGGTCGCGCAGGTTCTGCGACACGTCGTCCACCCGCTCCTCGCGCACGATCTCCATGGTCAGCAGCGCATCCTTGGCGCGGGTGCGCAGTTCGTTGACCGTGTCCTCGTCGAAGGCCTCGATCTCGAGCATCTCCTGCAGCGGCACGTAGGCCACCTCTTCCAGGCTGGTGAAGCCTTCGGCGATCAGGATGTCGGCGACCTCGGCGTCGACGTCGAGCTTGTCGACGAACAGCTGGCGCACCGAGTCGGATTCCTCGCTCTGCTTGGCCTGCGACTCCTCGGCGGTCATGATGTTGATGCGCCAGCCGGTCAGCTCGGACGCCAGGCGCACGTTCTGGCCGCCGCGGCCGATGGCGATGGCCAGGTTCTCCTCGTCGACCACCACGTCCATCGCGTGCTTTTCCTCGTCGACGACGATCGACTGCACGTTGGCCGGCGCCAGCGCGCCGATCACGAACTGCGCCGGGTCCTCGGACCACAGCACGATGTCGACGCGCTCGCCGGCCAGTTCGGTGGTCACGCCGTTGACGCGCGAGCCGCGCACGCCCACGCAGGTGCCGATCGGGTCGACGCGGCGGTCGTGGCTGACGACGGCGATCTTGGCGCGCGAGCCCGAGTCGCGGGCGCAGCTCTTGATCTCGAGCAGGCCCTGCTCGATCTCGGGTACTTCCTGGCGGAACAGCTCGACCATGAAGCCCGGGCTCGAGCGCGACAGCATGATCTGCGCGCCGCGCTGTGTCGGGTCGATGCCGGCGATGAAGGCGCGCACGCGGTCGCCCGTGCGCAGGTTCTCCTTCGGGATCATCTCGCTGCGCTTGAGCCGGCCTTCGACACGGCCCGATTCGACGATGATGTCGCCCTTGTCCAGCCGCTTGACGGTACCGACGAAGATCTTCTCGCCGCGCGACAGGAAGTCGTTCAACAACTGTTCGCGTTCGGCGTCGCGGATCTTCTGCAGGATCACCTGCTTGGCCGCCATCGCGCCGATGCGCCCGATCGGCACCGATTCGATCGGCTCTTCGATGTAGTCGCCCTCTTCGATGTCGCCGATGCGGTCCAGCGCATCGGACAGCATCTCCTCGGCGTCGGGGTTCTGCAGCCCGGCCGCATCGGGCACCACCAGCCAGCGGCGGAAGGTCTCGTACTCGCCGGTATCGCGGTCGATGGCCACGCGGATGTCCCACTCGGCGCCGTGGAACTTCTTGCTCGCCGACGCCAACGCCGCCTCGACGGCGTCGAAGACCACGTCGAGCTCGACGCTCTTCTCGCGCGCGATCGCGTCCACCAGCATCAGCATTTCGCGGTTCATGTTGTCTGACCTCCATCCGCCCCGTCCGCCGACGGTGGCATGCCGGCCGCCTTGCGGGCGCGCCCCTTGAAATCCAGCACCGGCACCAGCCGGGCTTCGCGCACTTCGTCGATGCGGAAGTCCAGCGCCCGCCCCGGCGGCTCGCCCGCCAGCGCCAGGCGCCAACCGTCGTGCGCGGCCAGCAACTGGCCGCGGTAGTTCTTGCGCCCCTGCAGCGGCAACTTCAGCGTGATGTCGACCTGCTGCCCGGCAAAGCGCTCGTAGTCGGCGGCACGCTTCAGCGGCCGGTCCAGCCCCGGCGACGACACCTCGAGCCGCTGGTAGGCCACGGCGTCGACCTCGAGCGCGTACTGCAGCTGGCGTGTGACGCGCTCGCAGTCGTCGAGCGTCACCGACTCGGCTTCACCGTCGGGATAGCTGCGGCCCGGGATGCGGTCGATGGTGATGCGCAACAATCCGGCGGCCGAGCGCTGCACGTCCACCAGCTCGTAGTCCAAGCCGGTGACCGTGCGTTCGATCGTCGATTGCCAGTGCATCGTTGCCAAGGCGGTCCAGCGCTCCCATCACGGCCGGCCCGCGTCCGACCCTGCCGCCAGCCAGCGGGGTGCGGCAGCGTCCACAGGGTTCGAATTGCGATCGACCATAAAAAATGGGCTGGATGCCATCCGCCCATGCAGTTTGTCAGCGAAAGGGGGATTGTAACCCGACGTGAAGACCCGGGCAAGGCGGGGCTTGCGACTGCCGGCGCGGGCCGGGCTGCGGGCACGGCGGCATGACAGAATCCCGCTCCACTACCACCGAGCGCATCTGGAGCATCTATGGGATTCCTCGCCGGCAAGAAGCTGCTGATCACCGGGCTGCTGTCCAACCGCTCCATCGCCTACGGCATCGCCCGTGCGTGCCGGCGCGAAGGCGCCGAGCTGGCGTTCAGCTACGTCGGTGAACGTTTTCGCGACCGCATCACCGCCTTCGCCGCCGAGTTCGACAGCGCACTGGTGTTCGACTGCGACGTCGGCGACGATGCGCAGATCGACGCGATGTTCGAGCAGCTCGGCCAGACGTGGCCGCAGTTCGACGGCTTCGTGCATTCGATCGGTTTCGCGCCGCGCGAGGCGATCGCCGGCGACTTCATCGAGGGCCTGTCGCGCGAGGGTTTTCGCATCGCGCACGACATCTCGGCCTACAGCTTCCCGGCGCTGGCCAAGGCGGCGCTGCCGCGGCTGCGCGCCAACAGTGCGCTGCTGACGCTGAGCTATCTGGGTGCCGTGCGTGCGGTGCCGCACTACAACACGATGGGGCTGGCCAAGGCCTCGCTCGAGGCCAGCGTGCGCTACCTGGCTGCCAGCCTCGGGCCGCGCGGCATTCGTGTCAACGGGGTCTCGGCCGGGCCGATCAAGACGCTGGCGGCGTCGGGCATCAAGGATTTCGGCAAGCTGCTCGACGGTTTTGCCAAGGCCGCGCCGCTGCGCCGCAACGTGACGATCGACGACGTGGGCAACGTGGCGGCCTTCCTGCTGTCCGACCTGGCCGCCGGCGTCACCGCCGAGATCACCTACGTCGACGGCGGCTACAGCACGGTGGGCGCCGCTCTGCCCGAATAGGCCGCCCTCACGAGCAGCATTTGCGCGGTTGCCTTTCGTCGAGGCCGCCGGGTCATGCAACTCCCGCCTCGCAGACTCTTTCGTCCGATCGATCTATCGGGTCATCACACTTTGGGCCGGGTGCCGCCGACTGCACGGAGTGTCGAGAATTCTTACAGCCAACGGGGATTCGCTGTGGATCAACGCACAACCCATTGATTCTCAAAGACCTTTATTTCTGGTGCGGAATTTGCGTGCTGACGGTCGTGCTCAATCCCGTCACCCGGAGAACTCCATGAAGAAGTCCTTTCGCAAGTTGGCCGTCCTGGCCACGCTGGTTGCCAGTGCAGGTGCGCAAGCCGCGCTGGTGAATGCGCCTGTCGCAGCCAACGCGTACATCACGTTCGGCGGCCTGAACTGGGCCTGGGCCTATCCGCTGCCGGCCAGCAGCGGCCTGGACTTGAGCTACCAGAGCCAATTCGGTTGGCGTCTGCCGACGCTGGCCGAACTGGCATCGGCACCGCTCGCCACCGACTTCATGTTTGCCGGTGCCAATGTACCTCTGGGCGGGTCGGACCCACTGACCGGTGCCAACTTCCAGGCGACGAACGCGGCGCTGACCGGCGCAGCGGCCTGCGCGACCCCCTACTTCAGCAACGGCTTCCAGCATTGCGACTGGCAAGACGGCAATGGCCAAACGTATGGGCCGTGGGCCGGCAGTCCTGGAGCCCAGTCGTTCGCCGACCAGCTCGTGGTGCGAACGGCGGCCAACGAGGTGCCCGAACCGGCATCGTTGGCACTGGCGGGTCTGGCCCTGGCAGCGGCGGGCTGGGCGCGCCGCCGCCACGGCTGATCGTTTGACAGTGCGCCCCTTTCAGGCGCGCACGCAGTCCACGAAGTAGCGCCGCTCGCCGGCGGCGCCCTGCCCTGCCTCGACTTCCACCAGGCCGTGCACGTCGGTGTCGAAGCCGGGGAAGGCCGCGTTGAACTCGCGCGTGAACTTCAGGTACTGCACGATCTTGCGGTTGAACACCTCGCCGGGGATCAGCAGCGGGATGCCCGGCGGGTACGGCGTGAGCAGGCTGGTGGTGATGCGGCCTTCCAACTCGTCGATGGGCACGCGCTCGGTCTCGCGGTGGGCGATGCGCGCATAGGCGTCGCTGGGTTTCATCGCCGGGTGCAGTTCGGACAGGTACATCTCGGTGGTCAGCCGCGCGATGTCGCCCTTGGCATAGGCCGCGTGCAGCGCCTGGCTCAGGTCGCGCAGGCCCATGCGTTCGTAGATCGGGTGCTTGGCGCAGAACTCCGGCAGGATGCGCCACAGCGGCTGGTTGCGGTCGTAGTCGTCCTTGAACTGCTGCAGCGCGGTCAGCATCGTGTTCCAGCGGCCTTTGGTGATGCCGATGGTGAACAGGATGAACAGCGAGTACAGCCCCGTCTTCTCGACCACCACGCCGTGTTCGGCGAGGAACTTGGTCAGCAGGCTGGCCGGGATGCCGCTCTTGGCGAAGCGCCCGTTGACGTCCAGCCCCGGCGTGATGATCGTGCTCTTGATCGGGTCGAGCATGTTGAAGCCGCGCGCCAGGCGGCCGAAGCCGTGCCACTGCTGTGAACTGGCCGACGCGCCCAGCACCCAGTCGGATTGCTCGCCGATGCCTTCGGCGGCCAGCTTGTCGGGGCCCCAGACCTGGAACCACCAGTCGCCGGCGTAGTCCTTTTCCACCTTGCGCATCGCGCGGCGGAAGTCCAGCGCCTCCTTCAGGCTTTCTTCCACCAGCGCGGTGCCGCCGGGCGGCTCCATCATCGCCGCGGCCACGTCGCAGCTGGCGATGATCGCGTACTGCGGGCTGGTGCTGGTGTGCATCAGGTAGGCCTCGTTGAACAGGTGGCGGTCCAGCTTCACCGTCTGCGAGTCCTGCACCAGCACCTGGCTGGCCTGGCTCAAGCCGGCCAGCAGCTTGTGCGTGCTTTGCGTCGCGTACACCATCGCCTGCTTCGGCCTTGCGCGCTTCTTGCCCATCGCGTGGAAGGTGCCGTAGAACGGGTGGAAGGCAGCGTGCGGCAGCCAGGCTTCGTCGAAGTGCAGCGCATCGACCCAGCCGTCGAGCTTGGCCTTGATGGTCTCGGTGTTGTAGAGCACGCCGTCGTAGGTGCTTTGCGTCAGCGTCAGGATGCGCGGGCGCACCTGCTTCGCATCCATGCCCGCGAGCAGCGGGTTGGCGGCGATCTTGCGCTGGATCGCCGCGGGCGAGAACTCGCTTTCGTGGATCGGCCCGATGATGCCGTAGTGGTTGCGCGTGGGCGGCAGGAACACCGGCACCGCGCCGGTCATGATGATGCTGTGCAGGATGCTCTTGTGGCAGTTGCGGTCCACCACCACCACGTCGCCCGGCGCCACCGTGTGGTGCCACACCATCTTGTTGCTGGTGCTGGTGCCGTTGGTGACGAAAAAGCAGTGGTCGGCGTTGAAGATGCGCGCGGCGTTGCGCTCGCTTTGCGCCACCGGGCCGGTGTGGTCGAGCAGCTGGCCCAGTTCTTCCACCGCGTTGCACACGTCGGCGCGCAGCATGTTCTCGCCGAAGAACTGGTGGAACATCTGGCCCACGG
>CAYZGL010000210.1:0-7420 GCA_964477985.1 uncultured Rubrivivax sp.
ATGCCGCACAAGGTCAACCCGATCGACTTCGAGAACGCCGAAGGCAACTTCGGCCTGGGCAACGCGCTGCTGACGCACCTCAGCGCCAAGCTGCCGATCAGCCGGCTGCAGCGCGACCTGAGCGACAGCACGGTGCTGCGCAACATGGGCGTGGCGCTGGGCTACACGCTGCTGGGCTGCGACAGCCTGCAACGCGGCCTGGACAAGCTGCAGGTCGACGAGGCCGCGCTGGCCGCCGACCTGGACGCCTCGTGGGAAGTGCTGGCCGAAGCGGTGCAGACGGTGATGCGCCGCCACGGCCTGCCCAACCCCTACGAGCAGTTGAAGAAGATGACGCGCGGCAAGGCCGTCAGCGCGGCGGCGATGCGCAAGTTCATCGGCACGCTGCGCCTGCCTGCCGACGACAAACAACGGCTGCTGGCGCTGACGCCGGCCGGCTACACCGGCAAGGCGGCGGCGCTGGCGCGGCGCGTCTGAAAGGGCAGCCGATGATGTTCACCGACATGCTGCGCCGCGCGCAGCAGGCCAATCACTCGATGCTGTGCGTCGGCCTGGACCCTGAAGCCGCGAAGTTCCCGCTGGCCTGGCGCGGCGACGCGGCGCGCATCTTCGACTTCTGCGCGGCCATCGTCGATGCGACCAAGGACGTGGTGTGCGCGTTCAAGCCGCAGATCGCCTACTTCGCGGCGCAGCGTGCGGAAGACCAGCTCGAGCGGCTGATCGAGCACATCCACCGCACGGCGCCGAGCGTGCCGGTGATCCTCGACGCCAAGCGCGGCGACATCGGCGCCACCGCCGAGCAGTACGCACGCGAGGCCTTCGAGCGCTACCGCGCCGATGCGCTGACGCTGTCGCCGTTCATGGGCTTCGATTCGCTCGAACCCTACCTGGCCTACGAAGGCAAGGGCCTGATCCTGCTGTGCCGCACCTCCAACCCCGGCGGCAGCGAGCTGCAGGCGCAACGCCTGGACAGCGGCGACAGGCTGTTCGAGCACATCGCGCGGCTGGCGGCGGGGCCTTGGAATGCCGGCGGCCGGCTCGGGCTGGTGGTCGGCGCCACCTATCCGCAAGAGATCGCGCGCGTGCGCGAATTGGCGCCCACGCTGCCGCTGCTGATCCCCGGCATCGGCGCGCAGGGCGGCGACGCCGAGGCGACGGTGCGCGCCGGCTGGCGCGCCGATGGCCCGATCATCGTCAGCTCGTCGCGCGCCATCCTTTATGCCTCGGCCGGCACCGATTTTGCAGGCGCTGCGCGCGCTGCGGCGCAGGCCACACGGCAGCAGCTGAACTCGGCGCGCAGCGTGAACTGATGCGCCCGGTGCGCCGCGGCACGGGGCGCCGCGTGCTCGGGTCCGCGCGAAACTTGCCGATTCGACATGCACCTCGGTGACGAGTCCTTAACAGGGTCATGAAACCAGCGACGGTCCCGTCGATGAACGTCTGGCTCGACGATGCCGCAGCCGAACGGTCCGTTCGGCACATCGTCGCGCGCCACTTCTTCGGCACGGCCACCGCCGTGGCCTGGCTGGTGGCGGCGCTGTTCGCCGTCGTGCCCGCGGCGGTGCCCACGGGGGCGGCCAGCGGCACGCATTGGCTGCTGGTGCTGGTCTTCGGCGCACTGGGCGGCTTCGCTGCGAGCCGCATGCGGCGCATCGGCAAGGCCCGGGTCGACCGCGGCGTGGTGCTGGTGGGCGTGACCGCGGTCGCGGCCATTGCGCTGGCGTCGGCGTTGCTCGGTTGGGGCGTTGCCAGCCCCGGCGTCGGCTTCCTTGGGCTGCTGAGCTGCCTGGTGTGCGCGGTGGCGGGGTGGCGCTCGGGGGCGCTGGTCGCGGGCTTGTCGGCGGGGGTCATCCTGGGCCTGGCCCTGGCGCAGCAGGGGCAATGGCCGGTGGCCGGGCATGGCGTGCTGGACGACGACAGCCTTTGGCTGCGCGCGGCAATGCAGTGGGCGCTGGTCGGCGCCGGGCTGGCCGGCGGCATGCTGGTGTCGCGCGTGGTCGCGCGCCACCTGCGGTCGGCCCAGCAGCGCGAGCAGCGCTTTCGCGGCCTGCTGACGATTGCCGCCGACGCCTACTGGGAGATCGACGGCCAGTACCGCTTGGCCACCCTCGAGCTGCCGCGCCGCGGCGCGCAAGCCAGGCCCGGCCTGGCCGCGACGATCGGCAAGTTGCCCTGGGAATTGCCGCAGCTTGCGCTGGACGACGACGCGCTGGACCTGCTGCGCGCGCAGCTGGAGGCACGCGAGCCTTTTCGCGACCTGCTGGTGCCGTGGTGCAGCGCGAGCGGTGCGGTGCGCCACGTGCTGGTCAGCGGCGAGCCGCGCTGGCGCGCGCGCACCGTGTTCGACGGCTACTGGGGCGTGGCGCGCGACGTCAGCGCCGAGATGCAGGCGCGCTGCGCGCTGCAGGCGACCGAATCGCGCTACCAGGAGCTGTTCACGCACATTCCGACGCCGCTGGTGCTGCATGCCAACGCGCGCGTGCTCGATGCCAACCCGGCGGCGCTGGCGATGTTCGGCTTTGCCGAACTGGGCGCGATGCGGGGGTGCGACCTGCTGGCGGCGTACGAGCCCGGCGCCTCGCGCGAGCGGGCGCGCGGCGACCTCGCGGCGCTGCAGCGCCTGCCGGTCGGCGAGGCGCTGCCGGTGGCCGAGTACCGGCTGGCCGAGCGCGGCGGCCGGCGCGCGGTGGTGCGCGCCACCTCGGTGCGGCTGGACACGCCGGACGCCGCGGCGGCGCTGTCGATCTTCGTCGACGACACCGAGCGCAAGCAGGCCGAGGACGCGCTGCGCCGTTCCGAGGCCCTGCTGTCGCACCTGGTGGCCAGCAGCCCGGACATGATCACGCTCAGCGAAATGGCCAGCGGCCGCTGTGCGATGGTCAACCGCCACTTCGAGCGCCAGACCGGCTTCGCTGCCGCCGACGTGGTGGGCCGCAGCGCGGTGGAGCTGGGCCTGTGGCACGAGCCGCAGGACCGCCGGCGCTTCGTCGACGCGGTGCGCAGCCAGGGCCATGTGCAGGACATGCCCACGCGCTTCGTCACCAAGGGCGGCGGCCTGCTGTCGATGCTGGTGTCGGGGGCGTGTTTCACGATGGACCGGCGCGAATACCTGGTGATCAACGCGCGCGACGTCACCGAGGCCGAACGCGAGCGGCTGCAGCGCGAGGCCATCCTGCACAACGCTTCGGTGGGCATCGCGGTCACGCGCGGGCGGCACTTCGTGCTGGCCAACCCGCGCTACGAGCAGATCTACGGCTGGCCGGCGGGCACGCTGCTCGGCCGCAGCGGCCGTGTGGTGTGGGACAGCGACGACGAGTACCTGGGCCTGGGCGCCACGCTCGGGCCGGTGCTGGCGCGCGGCGAGGCGGTGGAGATCGAAACCTGGGCGCGGCGCTTCGACGGCAGCAGCTTCCTCGCGCGCATCACCGGCAAGGCGATCGACCCCGCGCACCCGGGCAGCGGCGGCACCATCTGGATCGTCGACGACATCACCGAGCGGCGGCAGGTCGAGCAGGCGCTGGCGCAAGCGCGCGATGCCGCCGAAGCCGCCAACCGCGCGAAGAGCGCCTTCCTGGCCAACACCAGCCACGAGCTGCGCACGCCGCTGAACGCGCTGGTCGGCCTGGCGCAACTGGCCGCGGACGACGCCGACCCGGCGCAGCGCCGGCAGCACCTGCGGCAGATCATGCAGACCGCGCAGGCCTTGTCGGCGATCATCTCGGACATCCTGGACCTGTCGAAGATCGAGGCCGGCAGGCTGGTGCTGGAGCACACGGCCTTAGACCTGGGCGAACTGCTGCGCGAACTGCAGTGCACCTACGCACCGCTGGCGCAGGCACAAGGTTTCACGCTGCAGGTGGACGTCGGCGGCGGCGTCGCGGGCTTCGTCGGCGGCGATGCGCTGCGCATCCGGCAGATCCTGAACAACTACCTGAACAACGCGCTGCGCTTCGGCGGGCGCGGCGGCGAGCGCGCGCAGGTGCGGCTGGCCGCGCTGCGCATTGACGCCGGGCGTGTGCGCTTCGAGGTGCACGACAACGGCGCGGGCATCGACGAGGCGGCGCAGGCGCGGCTGTTCAAGCCCTTCTCGCAGGCCGACGAATCGACCACGCGGCGCTACGGCGGCACCGGGCTGGGCCTGTCGATCTGCCGTGAACTGGCCGCGCTGATGGCCGGGCAGGTCGGCGTGGCCAGCCGCCTGGGCGCGGGCAGCTGTTTCTGGGTGGAGCTGCCGCTGGCGCCCGCCGCACCGCCGCCGCCGCCGCCGCTGCCGCCGCCGCTGCCGGTGGCCGCACCGCCGGCGCCGGACGCGCTGTTCGGCGCGTCGCTGCTGGTGGTCGAGGACAACGCGGTCAACATGCTGATCACCACCACCTTGCTGCGGCAGTGGGGTGCCCGGGTCGACGAAGCCGGCGACGGCGCACAGGCGGTGCAGGCGGTGCGGGCGCGCGCGCACGGCGGCGAGCCCTTCGATGCCGTGGTGATGGACGTGCAGATGCCGGTGATGGGCGGCCACGAGGCGGCGCGGCTGCTGCGCGCCGAGTTCGGCGCCGAGCAGTTGCCGATCATCGCGTTGACCGCTGCCGCGCTGGTCAGCGAGCGCGACGAGGCGCTGGGTGCCGGCATGAACGACTTCCTGACCAAGCCGATCGAGGCGCAGCGGCTGCGCCAGGTGCTGGCGCACTGGATCGGCCAGCGGCGCGCGGCGCCGTCGCCGCAGCCGCCGCAGCCGCACGCCGCGTCGGCTCAGCGTGTGTAGATGCTGGCGTCGGCGTTGAGCAGCGCCAGCGGAAAGCGCCGCCCGGCGCCGTGGTCGGCCACGCACTGCCACACCAGCGGGCTGCGCAGCCGCTCGCGCCGGGCCTCGATCTCGCGCGGGCTCAGCCACAGCGTGCGCACGATGCCGTGGTCCAGCGTGCGCTGCGCGTCGGGGCTGCCGGCGCTGCCGCAGATGGCGAAGCGCAGGTAGGTGACCGCATCGCCGCGCGCCGGGCGCGGCAGCCGCGCCAGGTACACGCCGACCAGCGCCTGCGGCTCGAAGGCGCAGGCGGTTTCCTCGAGGGTTTCGCGCACCACGGCCTGCAGCAGCGACTCACCCGGCTCGAGGTGGCCGGCCGGGTTGTTCAGGCGCAGGCCTTCGCTGGTGTGCTCTTCGACCAGCAGATAGCGCCCGGCGTGCTCGATCACGGCGGCGACGGTGACCGAAGGGCGGAAGCGCTCGGCGGGCTCGGTGGGCTCGGTGATCTTGGCGCGCATCGGGCGGCCATGCTAGTCCGCGGTGCTTACGCCGAGTGGACGAGGCCGCCGCATGGGTGTTGTGTTAGCTTTGCGCGCACTGCGACCCAGACAAACATGACGAGGAGAGCAACCATGCGCATCGGGGTACCGAAGGAAGGCGCGGACGGCGAAAAGCGTGTCGCCACCGTGCCCGACGTGGTGCAAAAGCTGATCAAGCTGGGCTTCAGCGTCGCCGTGCAAAGCGGCGCCGGCGACGCCGCCAATTTCGCCGACGACACCTACCGCGCCGCCGGCGCCGAGGTCGTGCCCAGCGCCGCCGAACTGTGGGCCACGTCCGACATCGTCTTCAAGGTGCGAGCGCCCACGCCCGAGGAGGTGGGCCTGCTGCGCGTCGGTGCCACGCTGATCGGCTTCGTCTGGCCGGCGCAGAACCCCGAACTGATGCAGCAACTGGCGGCGCGCCAGGCCACCGTGCTGGCCATCGACAGCCTGCCGCGCCAGTTGAGCCGCGCGCAGAAGATGGACGCGCTGACCTCGCAGGCCGGCGTCAGCGGCTACCGCGCGGTGGTCGAGGCGGCCAACGCCTTCGGCCGCTTCTTCAACGGCCAGATCACCGCGGCCGGCAAGGTGCCGCCGGCCAAGGTGTTCATCGCCGGCGCCGGCGTGGCCGGGCTGGCCGCCATCGGCACGGCAGCCAACCTGGGCGCCATCGTGCGCGCCAACGACACCCGCGCCGAAGTCGCCGACCAGGTGGTGTCGCTGGGCGGCGAGTTCGTCAAGGTCGACTACGAGGAAGAAGGCTCGGGCGGCGGCGGCTACGCCAAGGTCATGAGCGAGGGCTTCCAGGCGGCGCAGCGCCAGATGTACGCCGAGCAGGCGAAGGACGCGGACATCATCATCACCACCGCGCTGATCCCGGGCAAACCGGCGCCCAAGCTGATCAGCGCCGAGATGGTGCAGAGCATGAAGCCGGGCAGCGTGATCGTCGACATGGCCGCCGAGCAAGGCGGCAACTGCGAACTCACCGTGTCCGGCGAGGCGGTGGTGCGCCATGGCGTGACCATCGTCGGCTACACCGACCTGGCCAGCCGCCTGGCCAAACAGAGCTCGACGCTGTATTCGACCAACCTGCTGCGCCTGGCCGAGGAGCTGTGCAAGACCAAGGACGGCGTGATCGACGTCAACATGGAAGACGACGCGATCCGCGGCCTGACGGTGATCAAGGACGGCAGCGTGACCTGGCCGCCGCCGCCGCTGCAGCTGGCCGCGCCGCCGCCGCCCAAGCCGGCCGCGGCCGTCGCCGCGCCGGCAGCGAAGAAAGGCCACGGCCACGGCGAATCCGAGCCGATGTCGGCCAAGTCGCTGGCCATCGTCTTCGGCGTCGGTGCCGTGCTGTTCGCGCTGGTCGGGCTGTATGCGCCGATCAGCTTTCTGTCGCACTTCACCGTGTTCGTGCTGGCGTGTTTCATCGGCTACATGGTGATCTGGAACGTCAAGCCGTCGCTGCACACGCCGCTGATGAGCGTGACCAACGCCATCTCGTCGATCATCGCCATCGGCGCGCTGATCCAGATCGCGCCGCCGCTGGGCGCCGGGCAGGCCGCCGACCGGCCGTCGGGGCTGATCCTGGCGATGGCGGTGCTGGCGCTGGCGCTGACCGCCATCAACATGTTCGGCGGCTTCGCGGTGACGCGGCGCATGCTGGCGATGTTCCGCAAGTAAGGGAGACGACGATGACCGCAAGTCTGGCCACCGTCGCCTACATCGGCGCGACCATCCTGTTCATCCTCAGCCTGGGCGGGCTGTCCAACCCCGAGACCGCCCGGCGCGGCAACCTGTTCGGCATCATCGGCATGACGATCGCGGTGGTCGCCACCGTGCTGGGCCCGCGCGTCACGCCGGGCGGTTATGCCTGGATCATCGGCGCGCTGGTGGTCGGCGGCGCCGTCGGGCTGTACGCGGCGCGCACGGTGCAGATGACGCAGATGCCCGAGCTGGTGGCGCTGATGCACAGCCTGGTCGGCCTGGCGGCGTGCCTGGTGGGTTTCGCCAGCTATGTCGACACCTCCACCATCTTTCCCACGCACGCCGAAAAGGCGATCCACGAGGTCGAGATCTACATCGGCATCCTGATCGGGGCGATCACCTTCTCCGGGTCGATCATCGCCTTCGGCAAGCTGTC
>CAYZGL010000211.1:0-7348 GCA_964477985.1 uncultured Rubrivivax sp.
CCGGTGACCACCGTCATCTCGCCGGTGCGGATGTCCAGGTCCAGGTTCTTCAGGTTGTTCTGGCGCGCACCGCGGATGCGGATCAGCCCGGCAGTGGCGCCGGAGGCGGCAGGCGTCGTGATGTCCGAGGACATGGCTACGGCAGGACTTTTCGCGCAGGGGAACCGGGCATTCTAGGAGTCGCGGCGCCGAGTCGGGCGCGATCAAAGCACGTGCGCCGGCAAGGGCCATGCGCCTTGCGCCGGCACACGCGGCGCTTGGCTCCTACCCTTGCGCCACGGCCCGTCTGCCGCGGCCAGCCAGGCGCGCCCAGGCAGCACAGCTTCGACCAGGCAACACAGGAGGGTTCACACCATGGCTTCCCACGACACGGACGATGCCGGCCCCGACCTGAGCCGCGGCGTCACGCTCGCCGACTTCGCCGGCCAGACCCTGCTGCGCGGCCACGTCGGCGACGAGGCGGTGCTGCTGGCGCGCATCGGCGACGAGGTGCTGGCGGTGGGGGCCAACTGCACGCACTACGGCGGGCCGCTGGCGCAGGGCCTGGTCGCAGGCGACACCGTGCACTGCCCCTGGCACCACGCCTGCTTCTCGCTGCGCAGCGGCGAGGCGCTGGGCGCGCCGGCCTTCGACGCGCTGCCGTGCTGGCGCGTCGAACGCGACGGCGAGCGGGTGGTCGTGCGCGAGCGCCTGGACGGCACACGGCAGCAGCCGACAGCCGCCGCGGCCGGCCAACCCCGGAACATCGTCATCGTCGGCGGCGGCGCGGCCGGATTCGCCTGCGCCGAGATGCTGCGCCGGCGCGGCTACGCCGGGCGGCTGACGATGTTGAGCGACGACGCCGACGCACCCTGCGACCGCCCCAACCTGTCGAAGGACTATCTGGCCGGCACGGCACCCG
This sequence comes from uncultured Rubrivivax sp., assembly GCA_964477985.1. GTDB lineage: Bacteria > Pseudomonadota > Gammaproteobacteria > Burkholderiales > Burkholderiaceae_C > Rubrivivax. The sequence goes on from CAYZGL010000211.1 coordinate 902, forward strand.
AAGAATGGATCCCGCTGCGCCCCGAGGGCTTCTACGCCGAGCAGCACATCGAACTGCACCTGCGCAGCCGCGTGACAGGCATCGACACCATCGCACGCAGCGTGCGCACCGCCGACGGCCGCGAGTTCGCCTTCGACCGGCTGCTGCTGGCCACGGGCGCCGAAGCGGTGCGCCTGCCCATCCCCGGCGCCGACCAGCCGCACGTGTTCACGCTGCGCTCGCTGGCCGACAGCCGCGCCATCGTCGAGCGTGCCAAGGCCGCCAAGCACGCGGTGGTGCTGGGTTCGGGCTTCATCGGGCTGGAGACCGCTGCGGCGTTGCGCCAGCGCGGCCTGCAGGTGCACGTGGTCTCGCTCGACGCGCAGCCGCTGGACAAGGTGCTCGGGCCCGAGTTGGGCGGCTTCATCCGCACGCTGCACGAAGGCCACGGGGTGGTCTTCCACATGGGCGACTCGCTGGCCGGCATCGCCGCGCACGAGGTGCTGCTCGGCGGCGGCGACAAGCTGGCCGCGGACCTGGTCGTGATCGGCGCCGGTGTCAGGCCGCGCACCGCGCTGGCCGAAGCGGCGGGCCTGGGCGTCGAACGCGGCGTGCTGGTCGACGAGCAGTTGTGCACCCGCGTTGCCGGCATCTACGCCGCCGGCGACGTGGCGCGCTGGCGCGATGCGCTCAGCGGCGAGACCCGCCGCGTCGAGCACTGGGTGGTGGCCGAGCGCCAGGGCCAGGTGGCGGCGCAGAACATGCTCGGCGCGCGGCTGCGCTTCGACGACACGCCGTTCTTCTGGAGCAACCACTTCGACCTGAACATCCGCTGCGTCGGCCATGCGCCGTCGTGGGACCGTATCGAGGTCGACGGCAGCCTCGACGCGCGCGACGCCCTGGTCAGCTACTTCAAGGACGGCCGGCGCATCGCGGTCGCGGCCATCGGGCGCGATGTGCAGGCGCTGCGGTGCGCGCAGGAGCTGGCTGCGCGAGACCGAGCGTTCGCGCGCACCGGCGGTTGATTGGGCTCGATGCGGTTTCACCCGCACGCAGCAGCCATGGCCGATGCCGCGGCGCAGCGGCGTGATGTCGAAGGTCTCGAACCTGGGGTACACGGCGATGCGGTCGCCGTCACCGATCGCGTGCCCGAAATTCAGCCGGTCCCCGGGAGGGTCATGCCGGCTCGACGAAAGCGGCTGGCCAACCGCGCCCCCAGAAGACATCCGGCGCAGCTTTATGGGAAAGTCACTATCGGAATCGACGCCAAAGAGACCTCATGAAACTCGCCACCTGGAACGTCAACTCGCTGAGCGTGCGCCTGCCGCAGGTGCTGGCCTGGCTGCAGGCCAACCCGGTGGATGTGCTGGCACTGCAGGAAACCAAACTCAGCGACGAGCGCTTTCCCGCCGCCGAGATCGAGGCCGCCGGCTATCGCGCGGTCTGGTTCGGGCAGAAGACCTACAACGGCGTGGCGCTGCTGTCGCGCGCCGAGCCCTTGCAGGTGCAACGCAACATCCCGGGGCTGGACGATGACGCGGCGCGCGTCATCGCCGGCACCGTCGACGGCTGCCGCGTGATCGGCATCTACGTGCCCAACGGGCAGGCGGTGGACAGCGACAAGTACCCGTACAAGCTGCGCTGGCTGGATGCGCTGCGCGCTTGGCTGCGCGCGGAGCTGGCGCAGCACCCGCGGCTGCTGCTGATGGGCGACTTCAACATCGCGCCGCAGGACTGCGACGTGCACGATCCGGCGGCCTGGGCCGGCCAGGTGCTGTGCACCGATGCCGAACGCGAGCACTTCCGCGCGCTGATCGCGCTGGGGCTGCACGACGCTTTCCGCCTGTTCGAGCAGCCGCCGAAGTCGTGGTCGTGGTGGGACTACCGCAACCTCGCGTTCCGCAAGAACCAGGGGCTGCGCATCGATCACATCCTGGTCAGCGACGCCTTGCGCGACGCGGTGCAGGCCTGCGTCATCGACAAACAACCGCGGCGCAACGAAAGGCCCAGCGACCATGCGCCGGTGATCGTCGAGCTGCGCGGCTGAGCACGCGGCCGGTGCCACGGCGGCGCGCGAGCGGTGCGCGCCGTCAGCCGCCCAGCCCCAGCTCCTGGATCTTGCGCGTGATGGTGTTGCGGCCGATGCCCAGCTTGTGCGCCGCCTCGATGCGCCGGCCGTGCGTGACCTGCAAGGCGTTGCGGATCAGTTCGGCCTCGAATTGGCGCGACAGCGTGTCCCACACCTCGGGCACGCCGGCGCCGAGCATGGCCAGCGCCTCGCGCTGCAGCTCGCGCATCCAGCTGGCGGCCGCACTGGGCGCCGCGTCGGGCGCGCCGGGTGCGGCCTGCGGCGGCGCCAGCGCCGCCATCGGCTCGCGCGCAGCCGACTCGGCCGGCGCTGCAGCCGCGGGCGCACCGTCGGCGCCGGCCGCCGCGGCCACGCCGCCGGCCAGCAGTTCGGGCGGCAGGTCCTTGGCCTCGATGCGTTGCGACGGCGCCATCACCGTCAACCAGTGGCACAGGTTTTCGAGCTGGCGCACGTTGCCCGGAAAACCGAACCCGGTGACGCGCTGCAGCGCCTCGTCGGCGATGGTCTTGGCTTCGACGCCCAGCTCCTTGGCGCTTTTTTGCAGGAAAAAGCGCGTCAGCATCGGGATGTCTTCGCGCCGCTCGCGCAGCGGCGGCAAGCGCAGCCGGATCACGTTCAACCGGTGGAACAGGTCCTCGCGGAAGCTGCCGGCGCGCACGCGCTGCTCGAGGTCCTGGTGCGTGGCGGCGATCACGCGCACGTTGCTCTTTTGCGGCTGGTGGCCGCCGACGCGGTAGAACTGGCCGTCGCTGAGCACGCGCAGCAGCCGGGTCTGCAGGTCGAAGGGCATGTCGCCGATCTCGTCGAGGAACAGCGTGCCGCCGTCGGCCTGCTCGAAGCGGCCGCGGCGCATCGCCTGCGCGCCGGTGAAGGCGCCGCGCTCGTGGCCGAAGAGTTCGCTTTCCAGCAGGTCCTTGGGGATCGCCGCGGTATTGATGGCGACGAAGGGGCCGTTGCTGCCCAGGCTGCCGCGCGGGCTGTGGCGGTGCAGCGCGTGCGCCACCAGCTCCTTGCCGGTACCGCTTTCGCCGGTGATCATCACCGTGACCGCACTCTGGCTCAGCCGGCCGATGGCGCGGAACACGTCCTGCATCGCCGGCGCCTGGCCCAGCATTTCGGGCAGCGGCGCGCTGGCCACGTCGCGCGAGGGCTCGCGCAGGCTTTCCTCGAGCGCGCGGCGGATCAGCTCCACCGCCTTGGGCAGGTCGAAGGGCTTGGGCAGATATTCGAAGGCGCCGGCCTGGAACGCGCCGACCGCGCTGTCCAGGTCGGAGTAGGCGGTCATCACGATCACCGGCAGCCCCGGCAGCCGCAGCTTGAGCTTGGCCAGCAGGTCGATGCCCGAGCCGCCGGGCATGCGGATGTCGCTGACCAGCACCTGCGGTTCGTCGCCGTCCAGCGCGCCGATCACCTCGCTGGCGCTGGCGAAGCTGCGCACCGGAAGCTGCTCGCGCGCCAGCGCGCGTTCCAGCACGAAGCGGATCGAATGGTCGTCGTCGACGATCCAGATGGATTTCATGCGTCGGTGCCCTCGCGGCCTCAGGGAAGCGGAATCAGGATCTTGAAGTGGGTGCGCCCGGGTGCGCTGTCGTATTCGATCGTGCCGTGGTGCTGCTGCACGAAGCTTTGCGCCAGCGTCAGCCCGAGGCCGGTGCCGCCTTCGCGGCCCGACACCAGCGGGTGGAAGATGCAGTCGCGGATGGCCTGCGGCACGCCCGGCCCGTTGTCCTGCACAAGCAATTCCAGGGCCAGGCGGTGGCGCTGCTTGCCGATGGTGTGCTGCCGCGCGATGCGCGTGCGCAGCAGCAGCCGCGCGCTGCCGGCCGCGATCTGCGGCTGCATCGCCTCGGTGGCGTTGCGCACGATGTTCAGCACGGCCTGGATCAACTGCTCGCGGTCGCCGCGGAACTCCGGGATCGAGGTGTCGTAGTCGCGAAGCACCGTCAGCCCGCGCGGGAACTGCGAGACGATCAGCAGCCGCACGCGCTCGCACACCTCGTGGATGTTGACGTCGCCGACGAGCTGCGCGGTGCGGTGCGGCGCCAGCAGCCGGTCGACCAGCGCCTGCAGCCGGTCGGCCTCGTGGATGATGACCTGCGCATACTCGGCCAGGTCGCCCGCCGCGCGCTTCCTGCCGCGGGCGCCGGCGCGCGGCGTGGCGGCCGGCTCGCGCCCGGCCAGCTCCATCTGCAGCAGCTGCGCCGCGCCGCGGATGCCGCCCAGCGGGTTCTTCACCTCGTGCGCCAGGTTGCGCAGCAGCTCCTTGTTGGCCTGCACCAGCCCGAGCGTGCGCTCCTCGCGGTCCTGCCGCGTCTGCTGTTCGATCTCGACCAGCTCCAGCAGCACGCGCGCCGCGCCGTGCATCTGGCTGACGCTGACGCGCACCGGCAAGGCTTCGCTCGCCGCCAGCGGCGCGCGCTTGAGCTGCGCATCGAAGCGCGCGGTGCCGACCTCGTCGCGCCGCAGCGCCTGCAGCGCCTCGCGCATGGCTTGCGCATCGACGAACCAGTCGACCGCGTTGCCGCGCTGCAGCGCGCTGCGCGACACCGCGGCGGCGTCCTCCAGGGCCGAGTTGGCGTACAGGCAGTGGCCATCGAGCCGGGCGACGGCCACCATCGTGGCCAGTTGGTCGAAGGCCTCGAAGCCGGCCGGCGCGCCGGCGCTCATCGCGCGGCCCGCGCGCTGCGTCGAGGCGGTGCCGGCCGCGGCGTGCCGCGGCCGGCGCGGCTCAGGACGGCGGCAGCTTGGCCAGTTCGCGCTTGATCGCCGCGATGTCGCTTTCCTTGCGCGCGATGCTGCTCTTCAGCTCGGCCACGCGGTCCAGGTACTTCTGGTAGTTGCGCTCGTTGCCCTGCCGCTCGGGCTCGCCGTTGTTGTATTCGCGCTTCAGCTCGGCCAGGCGCTCCTCTTCGCGCCGCAGTTCGGCCTCGAGGATGCGCCGCGAATCGCTGTCGCGCGCGCGCTGCGCCTGCGGGTCCACGCGCGTATCGGGCGGCCGCGCCGCGCTGTTCGGCGCCGCGCCGGCGGGCGCGCCGCCCGCGCCCGGCGGGCGGCTCTGGATGATGGTGATCGGCCGGCCCTCGATCACCGTGCAGCCCTTGTCGGCCGCCTGCTTGGCACTGAGCTCGCGGTCGCTGGTGTAGACGTTGCCCGGGCACTTGTAGACGATGGTCGACGCCGGCTGCGCCAGCGCGCTGTGCGCGAGCCCGGCCAGCGCGGCAGCACGCAGCCAGGAAAGGCGGGGGCGGGTGATGGGCATGCTCGACGGGCAAATGGGGATCTGGGCCGATTCTCGCCCGAGCCGAACCGCAGCCATCCAATGAAAAGGGGCGGCACGCGGCCGCCCTGGTTCCGGCCATCGGCGCTGCCGCTCAAAGGCTGTAGTACATGTCGAACTCGACCGGGTGCGTGGTCATGCGCATGCGCTGCACTTCCTGCATCTTCAGCTCGATGTAGGCGTCGAGGTAGGCATCGGAGAACACGCCGCCCTTGGTCAGGAAGTTGCGCTCGCGGTCGAGGTAGTCCAGCGCCTGGTCCAGGCTGTGGCACACGGTGGGGATCTTCGCGTCCTCTTCCGGCGGCAGGTGGTACAGGTCCTTGCTGGCGGCCTCGCCCGGGTGGATCTTGTTCTCCACGCCGTCCAGGCCCGCCATCAGCAGCGCGCTGAAAGCCAGGTAGGGGTTGGCCGAGGGGTCGGGGAAGCGCGCCTCGATGCGCCGGCCCTTCGGGTTGGCGACATAGGGAATGCGGATCGACGCCGAGCGGTTCTTCGCCGAATAGGCCAGCTTCACCGGCGCCTCGAAGCCGGGCACCAGGCGCTTGTAGCTGTTGGTGCCGGGGTTGGTGATGGCGTTGAGCGCGCGCGCGTGCTTGATGATGCCGCCGATGTAGTACAGCGCAAACTCGCTCAAGCCGGCGTAGCCGTCGCCGGCGAACAGGTTCTTGCCGTCCTTCCACACCGACTGGTGCACGTGCATGCCAGAGCCGTTGTCGCCGACGATCGGCTTGGGCATGAAGGTCGCGGTCTTGCCGTACGAATGGGCGACATTGACGATCACGTATTTCTGCAACTGCAGCCAGTCGGCGCGCTGCACCAATGTGCTGAACTTGGTGCCCAGCTCCATCTGGCCGGCATTCGCCACCTCGTGGTGGTGCACCTCGACCGGGATGCCCAGCGACTCCAGCAGCAGGCACATCTCGGAACGCATGTCCTGGAAGCTGTCGACCGGCGGCACCGGGAAGTAGCCGCCCTTGACCGTGGGCCGGTAGCCGGAGTTGCCGTGCTCGTACTTCTTGCCGGTATTCCAGGCGGCTTCTTCGGAGCCGATCTTGACGAAGCAGCCCGACATGTCGACCTGCCAGCGCACGCTGTCGAACAC
>CAYZGL010000212.1:0-7276 GCA_964477985.1 uncultured Rubrivivax sp.
CTTCGCACGCCACATACGCAACCGTACGTTCCCTAAGTTCCTGACCTATGAGTAATGGTGATGGAGAGTTGCTGAGGTAGGGCGGTCTACGAAGCCGGAAGGGGTCGCTGCGGCGGCCCCTTCTTGCATGCCCCTCGCATGATCGATCAGTGCCTGCGGAGGCGGACCGCACCGAGCCTGCCGCTTTCGCGGCCGAGGCGCCACGAGCGGCAACCGCACTGTCGAATGCAGTTGTGGCCGCGAGGCTCGGAGTAGCGGCTGTGCCTGGAGAATTGGCGAAGATGGAATCGCTCATCCGCCCGCGGCCCTACTTCGTTCCGTCCAACCATGCCGGCGTGAACTTGAGTCGACCCTATCTGTACTTGATTGTCGTCAACTCGCCAGCCACGGAATACCGCTACGTTGGGAAGGGGTCAAGTCCGTCGCGGATGGAGGCGTATCTGCGCAACGTGGAACGCGTGCTGGAGGGCAAGACCAAGCGCCCTGCCTTGACTCGTGATGGTCGCCCGCAGAGCGAGGGCAACCAGAAGTACCGATACGTCCACCTTGTCCTGGCGACCGCGGTCCTGCGTGGATGGCCGATCACACAGATCGCTTTGGAGAACTGCGAGAAGGCAGAGCATTCCGCGCTCGAAAAGCGTCGCACGGTCGAGCATCGATGCAATATGAACAACGGACCATCGTGGTTCATTACAGATTTCGCGAGCTTGGCTGCACGGGTTCTGTGAACAATCGGCCGTCTCGAATCGAAGTGACGCCCTTTCGTGTGGCCAGCGGCGCACGCGAACTCAGATGCAAAGCGGCGCGGGGCATTCACTCCGCCCTATTCACCCCCGCGGCGTTGTCGGTACCATCAAGCCATGAAGCTGACTACTGGCACTGTTGTTGAGGGCAAGGTCGTTCTCCAAGGGGCACCGTTGCGTGAAGGCGCGATCGTCACTGTCCTCGCGCGCGAGGGCGATGAGACTTTCGAGATTTCGACCGAACTCGAAGCTGAGTTGGATCTGGCTCTTGACGAGGCCACCGGCGGGCAGACGATCGGCGCCGATGAAGTGCTGCGCCGCCTTCGCAAGCCGAAGTAGCTCCGGTGCACGAGGTTGTCGTCACGCTGCGCGCCCTGCGCCAGATCGAACGTGCAGCCTCGTGGTGGGAAGAGCACCGGCCTGCGGCTCCTGGCGCCATCGCGGACGACTTCGAAGCGACCAGGCACTTGCTGGCGCGACAGCCCGGCATCGGGGCTCGCTCGAGAAGTGCGGAAGTGCGCGATACCCGCAGTTGCGCCGCGTCACGCTCGAACGCATCCGCTACCACGTCTACTACGACATTCGCGGGACGACGGTCGTCGTGCTGGCGTTCTGGCATACGAGCCGAGGCGCGGCACCCACCCTGTGACGCAACGGCATGGCGGCAGCGCGGCGACCCGTCGGAGCATTGAAGAAACTCTTAAGAACGCCTGAGTGAAGACTTAAGAGCGCCCCGCGCCGCGCCTTCCTACAGTGAGCCCACGTCGCCGGAATCACCCGGCGCGGCTTTCACCGACGAGGAAGACGAGCATGCAAGCCCAGGCCCAAACCCTCCGCGCCCCCACCATCCAGGCCCCCGCCGGCCCCCGTTACGACCTCTACGCCGGCATTCACAAGGCGCTGCGCCTGTTCATGACGCGCACGCTGACGCAGGTCGGCAGCACCGACGCGGCCGATGCCGCCGAGCTCGGCGCGACGCTGCAGCAGGTCGAGGCGCTGCTGGCGCTGTGCGCGTCGCACCTGCGGCACGAGAACGACGTCGTGCACCCGGCCCTCGAGGCGGCGCGTGCCGGCAGCGCGGCGCGCATCGCCGCCGAGCACCTGCACCACGAGGAAAGCATCGCCGACCTGCGCGACCTGGCATCGCTTGTGGCGCACAGCGAGTGCGCCGCGCGGCCGGCTGCGCTGCACCGGCTGTACCACGCGCTGGCACTGTTCGTCGCCGACAACCTGCAGCACATGCAGGTGGAGGAGACGGCGCACAACGCGCTGCTGTGGCAGGCCTACGGCGACGCCGAACTGCAGGCGCTCGAGCAGCAGATCATCGAATCGATCCCGCCGGAGGAGATGATGGCGTCGCTGCACTGGTTCATCCCGGCGCTGAACGCGCCCGAGCGCGCCGGCATGCTGGGCGGCATGCGCCAGGGCCTGCCGGCCGAAGCCTTCGCCGGCGTGCTGGGCATCGCCGAAAGCACGCTGGCCGCGGCGGACTTCGCCCGGCTGCAGCACGATCTGCTCTGACGCTCGGCGCCCGAGCCGCAGCCTCGGTGCGGATCAGCGCGCTTCAGCGCGGCACGTGGCTGAGCTGCAGCGGGCGCGCCAGGCACAGCCTGAAGCGCCCGCGCCCGGTCTTCTCGATGCGCAGCGCGGCGTCGCGGTCGACCAGGCGGCGCGTCAGCAGCACCAGCCGCGCCTCGAGGTTGTCGCCGACTTCGGGCAGGCGCAGCTGCGGCGCCAGCCGCAGCTCGCGGTTGCTGAAATCGCAGCGGCCGGTGGCCGCGTGCTCGCCGAGCAGCTGCCACAGCACCGCGCCGGCCACGCCCTTGATCAGGTAGTCGTCGTCGAGAAAGACGCTGTCGTCCACCGCGTAGTGGCGCACGCGCAGCGGCTGCGCCGTCGGCGGCGGCGCGGCAAGCGAAGTGGTGGGTGAGGTGGCGGGTAAGGCAGCGGCTTCGCCCTCGGGGCTTTCGGCGTCGGCGGCGCCCAGCGCGTTCAGCTGCAACGCGGCCTGCGTGGCCAGCGTCAGCAGCGCGTCCTCGTCGTCCCAGTCGAAGCGCAGGTCCTGCGGGCTCTCCACATAGAGCACGCCCAACAACTCGCCGCCGCAAGCCAGCGGCAGCGCCAGCTGGCTGCCCGGCGCGGCCAGCCCGGGCAGCGGGATCTCGCGGCCCAGCAGGTGGCCGGCCACGCCCTCGCGCATGGTGCGCACGTAGCTGTATTCGGTGGTGGCGTGGTTGATGCGGATCGGCGTGGCCAAACGCGCGGCCACGCCGATGACACCGTCGCCCAGCAGGATCTCGGCACCCGCGCCCGAATGTGCGTAGCCACGGCTGGCCACGGTGTACAGCCGCTGGCCGCCGGCATCGAGCATCAGCAGCAGGGCGTGCGCGATGCCGAACTCCTGCACCACCGCATCCAGCAGCAACTCGACCAGCGCGTCGAAGTCGGCGGCCGCGGCCACGCGCAGCGCGGCGCGGCGCAGCATCGACAGCCGGTTCGGCACGTCGAGCGTGCCGGCGTGCTGCGGCGCCAGCACCTGCTCGACGCGCTCCACCGCGTACAGGTCGGCACCGCGCAGGTGGAACACGCCGGCCATGCCCGAGTGCGAGGCGATGCCGGCGAGCTTGGCGCGCATGCGCTCGAACACCGCGCCTTCGCTTTCGGTGCGCAGGTAGCGCGCGGCGATGCGGTACATCGCGCCGTGCCGCGGGTGCACCACCAGCAGCTCGGTGTGCGGGTTGGCCAGCACGTTGCGCCTTGTTTTGTTGAAGAACTGGAACGACAGCGCCAGCTGCCGCGCGTCGACGTATTCGACCTGCGAGACGTAGGTGACGTTGGGCATGCCGTCGCCGTCGCAGGTGGCCATCACGCCGGGGATCGTGCCTTCCATGCAGGCGCGGATGTCGTCCAGGTCCAGTGTTTCGTGCGGCGTGCGGCCCACCCCCGCGTCGGGCAATGCGCCGCGCTGGTCGCTGGCGCGGCGGCGCGGCGTGTTCATGCCGCGCCCGCCGGCGCATGCAGCGCGCTGCCGGCCTGCGGCCCCGGGGTCTGGTCGTAGGCCTCGCGCACCGTGAAGCGCAGCGCCACCAGGCTGCCTTCGCGCTTCAGCAGCGTGCGCGCCACCTCGGCCGGCAGGCCGATGTCGGCCAGCTCGGCGATGAAGCGCTGCAGGTGGCGCTCGGCCAGCGCCTCGCCGTCGGCGCCGCACTCGAGCACCTGGGCGTCGTTGCCCTTGAGCTGCAAGGTGCGGTGCGTGGTGGGCTCGCTGAACACCACCGCGATGTGGCCGTTGGCGCGCAAGTCGGCCACCACCTGCTCGGCCGAATGCGGGTTGATCAGCACCGTCACCTGGCGCCGGTCGGCACTGAGGCTGCAGGCCAGCGCGCGCATCAGGTGTGGGCGCAGCGCCGCGTCGCGGCTGCCGACGATGATCGACACGCGCCGGCCGATCAGCTCGGCCTGCTGCGGGCCGATCGGCGAGGGGGGCGGAACGTCCATCGGCCAAAAGTGTAGGGGCTGCGCCGCGCGGCTAAGATGGCCGCGACCGACCCGAGCATGCAGCCGGCACCAAGATGCAGTTCAAGGACTACTACCAGACGCTGGGCGTGGCGCGCGACGCCAGCGCCGACGACATCAAACACGCCTACCGCCGGCTGGCGCGCAAGCACCACCCCGACCTGAACAAGGAGCCCGGCGCCGAGGCGCGCTTCAAGGAGATCGGCGAAGCCTACGAAGTGCTGAAGGACGCCGAAAAGCGCGCCGCCTACGACGACGTCGGCAAGCGCTGGCAGCCCGGCGCCGAGCAGCCGCCGCCGGGCTGGGACGCGGGCTACGAGTTCCGCGGCGGCGAGGCCGAGTTCGACCCCCAGGCACACAGCGACTTCTTCGAGGCGCTGTTCGGCCGCGGCCGCTCGCAGGCGCGGGCGCGCACGCCGCCGCGCGCACAGGACCACCACGCCAAGGTGATGATCGATCTGCTCGACGCCTACCGCGGCGCGCGGCGCAGCCTGCGCCTGCAGATGCCGAGCTTCGACGCGCAGGGCCGCGTCAGCCTGCAGGAGCGCACGCTCGACGTCGCCATCCCGGCGGGGGTGCGCGAAGGCCAGCACCTGCGCCTGGCCGGGCAGGGCATGCCCGGCTTCGACGGCGGGCCGGCCGGCGATCTGTACCTCGAGATCGCCTTCGCGCCGCACCCGCTGTACCGCGTCGACGGCCGCGATGTCACGTTGAAGCTGGCGCTTGCGCCTTGGCAGGCCGCGCTCGGCGCCAGCGTCGACGTGCCGCTGCCCGACGGCAGCGTGCAGTTGTCGGTGCCGGCCGGCTCGGCGCAGGGCCGCAAGCTGCGGCTCAAGGGCAAGGGCATCCCCGGCAAGACACCCGGCGACTTGTTCGTCGTGCTGCACATCGCGATGCCGCCGCCGCCCGACGGCGCGCAGCGCCGCGCCTGGGAGGAACTGGCGCGGCTGCATGCGGCCTTCGATCCGCGCGACCAGAAAGGGGCGACATGATGGCGACCAACCTGTCGGTGCTGCAGATCCAGGTGGTCGAAGAGGAGGTGCCGATGTCGCTGGCCGAGCTGTGCCAGGCCTGCGGCGCCGAACGCACGCTGGTGCTGCAGTTGGTCGAACACGGCGTGATCGAGCCGCAGGGCGACGCGCCGCCGAGCTGGGTGTTCGCCGGCGCCAGCCTGCAGCGCACGCGCATCGCGCTGCGGCTGCTGCGCGACCTGGAGCTGAACCTGCCCGGTGCCGCGCTGGCGGTGGACCTGCTCGAGCAGATCGCGCGGCTGCAGCGCGAGCTGGGCGCGGCGCGCAGCGGCGCGGCCGTCGGCTAGCCGACCGCGCCGCGCAAGGCGGCCCAGCTCGGGCATCGAGGAGACCCGGCGATGGCGCTCGACATGGCCGCCCTGCGCAGCTGGATCGGCCGCAGCGAAACGCGAGTCGACGTGGCGGCCGCCGTGCCGCCGCGCGCGCTTGCGGCCACGCTGGACCGCGACGACCCGCCGCAACAGCCCGGCGAGGCGATCCCGCCGTGCTGGCACTGGTTGTACTTCCTGCCGCTGACGCGGCAGTCGCAGATCGGCGCCGACGGTCATCCGCAGCGCGGCGGCTTCCTGCCGCCGGTGCCGCTGCCGCGGCGCATGTGGGCCGGCAGCCGCATCGGCTTGCACGCGCCGCTGCGGCTGGGCCAGGCACTGTCGCGCACGTCGCGCATCGGCGACGTGCGGCTGAAGCAAGGCAAGGCCGGGCCGCTGGTCTTCGTCAGCGTGCATCACGAAATCCACGCCGACGGCGCGCTCGCGGTCGACGAGCAGCAGGACATCGTCTACCGCGAAGCGCCGCCGCCGGGCGAGGCGCCGCCGGCGGGCTTGCCGGCCCCCGAGGACGCGCAGTGGATGCGCCGCATCGAGCCCGACGCGGTGCTGCTGTTCCGCTACTCGGCGCTGACCTTCAACGCCCACCGCATCCACTACGACCGGCGCTACGCCACCACGGTGGAGGGCTTCCCCGGCCTGGTGGTGCACGGGCCGCTGATCGCCACGCTGCTGCTCGAGCTGCTGCGGTGCGAGCTGCCCGGCGCGATGGTGGCGCAGTTCGGCTTCAAGGCGATCGCGCCGCTCTTCGACATCGCACCGTTCCACGTCTGCGGCCGCCGCGAAACCGAGCGCACGGTGACGCTGTGGGCGCGCACGCCCGACGGCCAGCTGGCGATGCACGCCGTCGCCACGCTGGCGTGAACGACCGAGGCCCCGATGCACAACGACGCCGACGAGTACCAGCAGATCCGCGACGCGGTGCGGCAGCTGTGCCGCCGGTTCCCCGACGAGTACTTCCGCGAGGTCGACGCGCAGGCGGCCTATCCCGAGGCCTTCGTCGCCGCGCTGATCGAAGCCGGCTGGCTGGCGGCGATGATCCCCGAGGACTACGGCGGCACCGGCCTGGGCCTGAGCGCGGCCACGGTGATCATGGAAGAGATCAACCGTTCGGGCGGCAACGCCGGCGCGGTGCACGGCCAGATGTACAACATGGGCACGCTGCTGCGCAGCGGCAGCGCCGGGCAGAAGCGCAAGTACCTGCCCGCCATCGCCGCCGGCAAGCTGCGCCTGCAGTCGATGGCGGTCACCGAGCCGACCACCGGCACCGACACGACGAAGATCAAGACCACCGCGGTGAGAAAGGGCGACCGCTACGTCGTCGACGGCCAGAAGGTGTGGATCAGCCGCGTGCAGCATTCGGACCTGATGATCCTGCTGGCGCGCACCACGCCGCTGGCCGCGGTGAGGAAGAAGAGCGAAGGCCTGTCGGTCTTCATCGTCGACCTGCACCAGGCCATCGGCCACGGGCTCGAGGTGCGGCCGATCCCCAACCTGGTGAACCACGAGACCCACGAACTTTTCTTCGACCACCTCGAGATCCCCGCCGAGAACCTGATCGGCGAAGAAGGCCAGGGCTTCAAGTACATCCTCGACGGGCTGAATGCCGAGCGCACGCTGATCGCCGCCGAATGCATCGGCGACGGCTACTGGTTCATCG
>CAYZGL010000213.1:0-7121 GCA_964477985.1 uncultured Rubrivivax sp.
GAGCGCGGGTTGTGGCTGGTGGCCTTTTGCTCGATGCTGATCGCCGGCGACAGGCCTTCGATGACGTCGACGTCGGGCTTGTCCATCAGCTGCAGGAACTGCCGCGCGTAGGCCGACAGGCTTTCCACGTAGCGCCGCTGGCCTTCGGCGTACAGCGTGTCGAACGCCAGGCTGGACTTGCCCGACCCCGACAGCCCGGTGATCACCACCAGCGCGTGCTTGGGGATGTCGAGGTCGATGTTCTTCAGGTTGTGCGTGCGCGCGCCGCGGATGCGCAGCGCGGGCCGGTCGCGGGACGGGTCGCGGGGTGCGTCCCGAGGCGGCTCGGTGCTCATGGCGCGGCCTGCAGCACGCGCAGGATCTCGGCGCCGTAGGCCTCGAGTTTCTTCGCGCCCACGCCGCCGACGCCGGCCAGCGCCTGCAGCGAGCCGGGCTGCTCGCGCGCCATCTGCGCCAGCGCGGCATCGTGGAACACGATGTAGGCCGGCAGGTTGTGCTCGCGCGCGACCTCGCCGCGCCAGGCCTTCAGCGCCTCGAAGCGCCGCAGCGCGGCGGCGTCCAGCGGCAGCGGCGGCGCCTTGTCCTTGCGCGCGCCGTCGGCCTTGGTGCGTGCGGACTTCTCGCCGCGTGCGGGCGCGGCCGCCGGCACGCGCAGCAGCAGCCGCACCTGGCCGCGCAGCACCTCGCGCGCACTGGGGCTCAGCGCCAGCGTATTGAACTCGCCTTCGGTGTGCAGGTGGCCCAGCGCGATCAGCTGGCGCAGCACCGAGCGCCACTGCGCCTCGGCGATGTCGGCGCCGATGCCGAAGGTGGACAGCCGCTCGTGGTGGTGCTGCGCCACCTTGTCGGTGGGTTTGCCGCGCAGCACGTCGATCAGGTGCACCGCGCCGAAACCCATGCCGCCGTGCTGCTGGAAGCGGTAGACGCAGCTCAGCGCCTTGCGCGCGGCTTCGGTGGCGTCCCAGGTGGCGGGAGGGTGCAGGCAGTTGTCGCAGTTGTGGCAGCGCAGCGTTGGCCGCGGGGCATCGCCGGCCGCGCCCGGCGAAGCCGCCTTGGACTCGGCCGCGGCCGGCGCTGCCGCCGTGCACTCGGCCGCGGCCGGCGACGCCGCCGCGGCGGTCTCGCCCGCGCCCGCGTAGTCCTCGCCGAAATATTCGAGCAGCCGCACGCGGCGGCAGTCGTGCGCCTCGGCCAGCGCCAGCAGCGCATCGAGCTTGCCGCGCTGCAGCCGCTTGAAGTCCTCGCCGGCCTCGCTGTCGTCGATCATGCGCCGCTGGTTGACCACGTCGGCCAGGCCGTAGGCCATCCAGGCGTCGGCCGGCGCGCCGTCGCGCCCGGCGCGGCCGGTTTCCTGGTAGTAGCCCTCGATGTTCTTCGGCAGGTCCAGGTGCGCGACGAAGCGCACGTCGGGTTTGTCGATGCCCATGCCGAAGGCGATGGTCGCCACCATGACGACGCCATCCTCACGCAGGAAGCGGTCCTGGTGGCGCCGGCGCACGGCGGCGTCGAGCCCGGCGTGGTAGGGCAAGGCGTCGAAGCCCTCGGCCGCCAGCCAGGCGGCGGTGTCGTCGACCTTCTTGCGCGTCTGGCAGTAGACGATGCCGCTGTCGTGTCCATCCGGGCCTTCGTGCTCGTCGCGCAGGAAGCGCAGCAGCTGGCGCTTCGGCTCGTCCTTCTCGACGATGGTGTAGCGGATGTTGGGCCGGTCGAAGCTGCTGACGAAGCCGCGCGCCCGGTGCAATTGCAGCCGCTCGATGATGTCGGCGCGGGTGTGCGCGTCGGCGGTGGCGGTCAGCGCGATGCGCGGCACGCCGGCATAGCGCTCGGGCAACACGCTCAGGCCCAGGTATTCCTCGCGGAAGTCGTGGCCCCACTGGCTGACGCAGTGCGCCTCGTCGATCGCGAACAGGCCCAGGCGCCCCTGGGCGTGCAGTGCATCGAGCATCGCCAGGAAACGGGCGGTGAGGATGCGCTCGGGCGCCGCGTACAGCAGCACCAGCCGGCCCGAGCGCAGCTCGCGCTCCATGGCCGCGGCTTCCTGGCCGTCCAGCGTGCTGTTGAGGAAGCCGGCGTGCACGCCCAGCTCCTCGAGCGCGCCGACCTGGTCGTGCATCAGCGCGATCAGCGGCGACACCACGATGGTCACGCCGCGCCCGGCGCGGTGGCGCGCGATCGCCGGCAGCTGGTAACAAAGGCTCTTGCCGCCGCCGGTGGGCATCAGCACCAGCGCGTCGCCGCCGCCGGCCACGTGCTCGACGATGGGCTGCTGCTCGCCGCGAAACGCGGCGTAGCCGAAGACTTCGTGCAGCAGGGTCGGGGCGTCGGTGGCGGTGCTCAAGATGCAAGGCAGGGGCGAAACGCGGATTGTCGTCGCCCCGTGCCGCCGGCCCGCCGCCCGAGCCGATAATGGCCTGCATTCACCCGCGGGAGCGCGTCCATGGCCTCGGTCAACAAAGTCATCCTCATCGGCAACCTGGGCCGCGACCCGGAGGTGCGCTACGCCCCCAGCGGCTCGGCCATCTGCAACGTCACCTTGGCCACCAGCCGCCAGTGGAAGGACAAGAACAGCGGCGAGCGCCAGGAAGAAACCGAATGGCACCGCGTGGTGTTCTACGACCGGCTGGCCGAGATCGCCGGCGAATACCTGAAGAAGGGGCGCCCGGTCTACGTCGAAGGGCGGCTGAAGACCCGCAAGTGGACCGACAAGGACGGCGTGGAGAAGTACACCACCGAGGTCATCGCCGACCAGATGCAGCTGCTGGGCAGCCGCGAGGGCACGGGCGCAGGCGATGACGGCGGCGGCGGTGGCGGTGGCGGCTACAGCCGCCCCGCAGCGCGCCCGGCGGCCGCCGCGCCGCCCGCGACGACGCCCAAGCCGGCGGCCAAGCCGAGCACCGGCTTCGACGACATGGACGACGACATCCCGTTCTAGACCGCGCGTTCCGGCACGCCGTTTCAGGGCCGCACGCTGCCGCGCCAGCGCTGCACGTCCAGCGCCCGCACCGCGCCCGCCTGGTTGCCCCAGGCCGTGCGCACGTAGCTCAGCACGGCGGCGATGTCGTCGTCGCTCAGCTCGTTGGCGAAGGGCGGCATGCCGAAGGGCCGCGGGTTCAGCGCGGTGCTCGCCGCAAAGGCGCCGCCCAGCACCACTTGCACCGGGTTGGCCGGCGGCTCGCGCAGCAGCGCGCGGTTGCCGGCCAGCGGCACATAGGCGCGCTCGCGGCCGCGGCCGTCGTCGCCGTGGCAGCGTGCGCAGCGCTCGGCGTAGATCTTCTCGCCGCGCTCGAGCTGGGCCGCATCGGGCGCGCCGCCGCCGCTGCGCGACGGGCCGGTCGCAGCGTCGCCGCCGCGCGGCGCGGGGGGCGGCGGCAGCGACGCCAGGTAGACCGCCATCGCCTGCAGGTCGGCCGGCTGCAGATGCTGTGTGCTGTGCAGCACCACCTCGGCCATCGGCCCGAGCAGCGCGGCATCGCCCGACACGCCGCGCTGCAGCAGGGAGGCCACCGGCGGCGCCGCGGCGCCGGCCAGCGGCGGTGCCAGCCAGTTCTGCATGGGCATCAAGCCGCCGCCCAGCGCCAAGGGATCGCGCGCGGCGCCCAGCAGGTTGCGCGGCGCGTGGCAGGCGCTGCAGTGGCCCAGGCCTTGCACCAGATAGGCGCCGCGGTTCCACTGCGCCGAGCGCGCGGCATCGGGGGTGAAACGCCCGGGCCTGAAGTACAGCGCGCGCCACACGGCCAAGGCCCAGCTCTGGCCGTAGGGAAAGCGCAGCGCATGCGGCCGGTTTGCACGCTCGACGGCCGGCAGGCTGCGCAGGTAGGCGAACAAGGCATCGGCATCGCCGGCGCTGATCAGCGTGTAGCTGTCGTAGGGAAAGGCCGGGACCAGCAGCCGGCCGTCGCGCGAGCGGCCGTTGTGCAACGCACGGCGAAAGTCCGCTGGCGTCCAGCCGCCGAGGCCGGTGCGCGCGTCGGGCGTCAGGTTCGAGCTGTAGACCGTGCCGAAGGGCGTGGGGATGCCGCGCCCGCCGGAATACGGCGCGGCGCCGCGCGGCGTGTGGCAGCCCTGGCAGTTGCCGGCGCGCGCCAGATAGGCGCCGCGGGCCACGAGCGCGGCATCGTGCGTCGGCGCCGCTGCCGCGCCGCGGTCGGCCTCGCCGCGCAACTCGAGCCAGCCCATCGCCGCGGCCAGCGCCAGCAGCAGGCCCAGCGCGACGGCGGCGGCCGCTTTCATCGCACGCCGGCGCCGACGCTCATGCTGCCGCAGCGCAGCGGTGGCGGGGCTGCCGGGCCTGGCGGGTCTGGTGCGCGCGCGGCGTCGGCCTGGGCGCCGGCCGCTGCGACGGCAGGCGTGGCGGCGGGCACCGGCTGCGCCGCCAGCCAGTGCGCCAGTGCGTTCACATCCTGGGGCTGCAGCCGCTGCGCGATCTGCGCCATGCAGTCGGGCGCCTCGGCGTGGCGCGCGCCGGTGCGCCAGGCGCCGAGCTGTGCGTTCAGGTAGTCCAGCGGCAGCCCCAGCAGCCCGGGCACGTCGGCGCCGGCGCCGCCGAGGGCGCCGCCGTGGCAGGCGCGGCACGCGGGGATGTCGCGTGCCGCGTCGCCGTGCTGCGCCAGCGCCTGGCCGCGCGCCAGCGTCGCGGCATCGGCGCGGCTGGGCGGCGGGCGGGGGTAGGGCAGTTGCAGCGTCGCGAAATGGCTGGCGATCTGTTGCAGGTAGGCGTCGTCCAGCGGCGCCAGCAGCTGGCCCATCGGCGCGTAGCGGCGCTGCCCGTCGCGGAACGCGCGCAACTGGCGAAACAGGTAACCGGCCGGTTTGCCGGCGATGCGCGGGTAGTAGCCATCGGGGGCCGCGCGGCCGTCCTTGCCATGGCAGCCGGTGCAGGCCAGCAGCCGCTGCGCCATCGTGTCCTCGAAGGCCGGCGCCGCGCCGGCTCGGGCCGCGCCCAGCACCGCTGCGGCCGCCAGCGCCAGTGCGGCTATCGCGTGCGGTGCGCGCAATTCGGCTTGGTGCAGGCCGCGTACAAGGCCAGCGCGTGCTCGTGCAGCTCGAAGCCGCGCTCCAGCGCGATCGCTCGCTGGCGCTGCTCGATCTGCGCGTCGAAGAATTCCTCGACGCGCCCGCAGGTCAGGCACACCAGATGGTCGTGGTGCTGGCCTTCGTTCAGCTCGAACACCGACTTGCCCGACTCGAAGTTGCTGCGCAGCAGCAGCCCGGCCTGCTCGAACTGCATCAGCACGCGATACACCGTGGCCAGCCCGACGTCGGCGCCTTCGGCCAGCAGCACCTTGAACACGTCCTCGGCCGTCATGTGGCGCTGCGCCGAGCGCTGGAAGACGTCGAGGATCTTGATGCGCGGCAGCGTGGCCTTCAGCCCGCTGTTCTTCAACTCGTCGGTGTGGGTCATTGCAAGGCACCGCAGGGGCAGCAGCGGACGGGCCGCCCGCTAGAATCTTCGATCATAGCCAGCCCCTTTGGTGCGACCCCCACGACCCGCCGATGACCTTGCGACGTCCCCCTGCTTTGCGCAGCGCCGCCGCGTTGCTGGCCGCATTGCTGGCCGCCGGCTGCAGCTCCTGGAATACCGATGACACCGTGTTCGGGGTGCTGTCGCCGTACCGCGTCGACATCCAGCAGGGCAACGTCGTCACGCAGGACCAGATCGAGCGCATCAAGCCGGGCATGCACCGGCTGCAGGTGCGCGACGTGCTGGGCACGCCGCTGCTGACCGATGCCTTCCACGCCGACCGCTGGGACTACGTGTTCACGCTGCGCCAGCCGGGGCGGCCGCTGCAGCGGCGCAGCGTGGTGCTGGTGTTCGAAGGCGACCTGCTGAAGACCGTCACCGCGCCCGAATTGCCCACCGAGCGCGAGTTCATCGACTCGATCGCGCGCGCCGACCGTGGGCTGGCCGCCGCGGCGCTGGAGCTGACGCCCGAGCAGATCCAGGCGCTGCCGCCGCCGGCGCCGAGCGCATCGGCCCCCGCGGCCGAGGTGGCGCCGAGCGCCCCGCCGCGCCTGTACCCGCCGCTGGAGCCCACTTGAGCACACCGCTGAATATCGCCATCGCCGGTGCCGGCGGGCGCATGGGGCAGATGCTGATCGACGCGGTGGCGGCGGCCCCCGACTGCGCGCTGTCGGGCGCGCTGGACATCGCCGGCAGCCCCGCGCTGGGCAGCGACCCGCTGGCGCGGCTGGGGCGCCGCAGCGCGGTGCGCGTCAGCGCCGACCTCGCTGCGGGCCTGGCCGGCGCCGACGTGCTGATCGACTTCACCCGCCCCGAAGGCACGCTGGCGCACCTGGCGGTGTGCCGGCAACTCGGCGTGCGCGCGGTGATCGGCACCACCGGCTTCAGCGAGGCGCAAAAGGCGCAGATCGCCGAGCACGCGCAGCACATCGCGATCGTGATGGCGCCCAACATGAGCCTGGGCGTGAACGTGATGCTGAAGCTGCTGGACGTGGCCGCGCGCGCGCTGGCCGACGGCTGCGACATCGAGGTCATCGAGGCGCACCACCGCCACAAGGTCGACGCGCCCAGCGGCACCGCGTTGGCGATGGGCGAGGTGCTGGCGCGTGCCAGCGGCCGCAAGCTCGACGACTGCGCGGTCTGGGCGCGCCACGGCATCACCGGCGCGCGCGACGCCACGGCGATCGGCTTTTCGGTGATCCGCGGCGGCGACATCGTCGGCGACCACACCGTGCTGTTCGCCGGCGACGGCGAGCGCATCGAGATCTCACACAAGAGCTCGAGCCGCGCCAACTACGCGCGCGGCAGCCTGCGTGCCGCGCGTTTCGTCGCCCAGCGCGCGCCGGGCCTGTACGGCATGGATGCGGTGCTCGGCCTGTAGATGCAGCAGTTCAACGATTTCTGGGGCCAGGCCGACGCCATCGGCCGCGCGGTGGCCGCGCTGCTGCTGCTGATGTCGATCAGCGCCTGGGTGCTGATCTTCTGGAAGGGCTGGGTGCTCAGGCGTGCGCTCACCGACCTGTCGCGCGCGGTGCCGGCGTTCTGGGAGGCCGGCAACGTGGACGAGGGCCGCACGCGCTTGAGCCGGCTCGACCGCGAAGCGCTGCTGCTGCCGCTGCTGGATGCGGCCACCGTGCAGCCCGGCCAGGGCACCTTGCAG